>CAZSRK010000021.1:19681-39014 GCA_964609305.1 uncultured Oscillospiraceae bacterium | reverse complement strand
CCTGTGGCGGTGTTGTAGCCGTAAAACGCGGTCTCATTCCCGCTGTAAAACAGATGATCCCCTCCGCCTGGATAAAGATTATAAACGTTTGTCGGCATCTCATAGCTGTCGCCCCAGGTCTTCGCTGCGACGTCTATGGCTTTAACGGTCTGCCCGTTCTCTTCATAACCCAACGCGGCGACCCTGCCGTCGGCAAGACGTATGACCCGATCGACCCAGTTGCTCATCTCGACGGTGAAGAGCTTGTTGCCCTCGGAGTCGAGCACATAGACGCTGGTGTTGCCGTCGCTGATGTATATATTGCCGTCGTTATCGGTCGTAACGCCGTTTATGTAGAAGTCGTCCGAGCTGCCAAAGACCTGGCTCAGGTCAAGGCTGGATATCTCCGCTCCGGTCGTGTCGAGCTTGCGCAGGGCATATATACTGCCGTCGTCAACGTAATAATTCCAGTATTCGTCGTCCTCCTGAGTAATGCCCTCGGGCGGCTCATAGTGATAGGCATATACGTTTTCAAATACCCAGATGTTGCCCTCCGCGTCGAGGCTCAGGGCATTGATGCTGCTGCCCATGCTGCCTTCCGGCACCTGCAGGGCGACATAGTTTGCAAGCTCCGTAACCTGGCTGCCGTCTGTCGACATGCTGAATATAGCGGGAACGGACGTATAGTAGTTCCAGTAGTCCTCGTCCTCCTCCGTCAGCACGTTGCCATCCGGATCTACACTGCTGTACTTGTAAGAGGCAAAATACAGCGTGTCCTCGGACAAGGCAGCCGCAGACGAATTTATGTACTCGAAAGCGCCGTCTATCTCCTTATAATCCGCGACATAGACATACTCGGCGCGCTCGCCCGGTTCGTTGACTTCAGGCTGCTGCTCTCCCCCTCCGCCGCAGCCGACGCACAGTCCAACCGTCATGGCAACCATGACCAGCAATGCCGCAGTCCTCACAAATCCTTTCGCTTTCATCTTATTCCTCCATGATCTCTCAAAATCGTTTTTGGCGTATTAGTCAGTTTAATACAGTTAGCATACCACCTCCGGCATGTATTGTCAACACCCATAAAGACGTTCGCCGGGGCTTTTTGTTTTAGGAATTTATGAATATTTTATTAAGATTGCAAAATACGCACAGATTGCAACTTTGATTGCTCTTTTTGGTGTGGTACAATGTATCCAAATGGGCCCTGGCCCCTGCCAATCGAAAGGAGACCTTTACAAATGAGACAAAGGCGCGCACTCATTCTCTACGCGACCATGACCAAAAACACCGAAAAGATTGCCCAGTGGTTCCGCGAGACTTTCGAGGAATACGGATGGGACGTAACCTTCCTTCGCATCAAGGCAAAAATGGACTATTCCGAGATCCAGGAGAACCTGTATTTTGACGATTACGACGTCGTCGCCCTCGGCAGCCCGATTGTCGCGGGCCTGCCCATACAGCCGATACTCAAGGCTTTCAGTCTCGGCGCGGGCGGCGAGCTTGAAAACAACGTACAGAAAAAACTCGACGAGGGAAAGACCGGCGCTGAGGCCGGCGGCGAGGTTGAAACGCCCTATCAGCCGCAGGCGAAATGGCGCCGCGGCCAGGCCGCATACGCCGGAGCCCTCGCCAAGGGCGAGAGCGAGCCTCTCGGCATCGTGTTCTGCACCTATGGCGGCGGCTTCTACGGTTCCTCCGAGTGTTTTGCAACGCTCGAGTCGCTCAAGCTGTATCTCAATCTCAACAACGTGCGCGTCGTCGGCAAATTTGCCTGCGGCGGGAAGGAAACGGGCCCTGCCGGCTACGACCTCGGCGTGAAGCCCAAAAACACCTTTATCCCGGGCAAGAAGCTCGACGATCTGCCCGACGCCGACGTGTGCGACCCCGTCATGTACACGATGAAGGATGGCACGCAGAAGCCCGGCGCCTACTTCTTCCACTATGATCTCAACTCCAAGCCCGGTCCGCGCGAGGAGGCCAAGGCCCGCGCATTTGCCGCCGACTTCATAGAGGACTTCTTTATGACCTACGACGGCGAGGTGAACAAGACCTTCAGCGAGATAATCTCGATAAGCTGAGCTTTTTTTAACAGGCTGAGGTATGCCTTTACAGAAGCAAAAAGGCTGCGTTTTTATAATTTTATAATAACTGCAACCCCCCGTCCTTTTGTGGGACGGGGGGTTATTTTCTGATGCATTACATAAACGCGCTGGGGTTCGTGGTGGGGTCTGCGGTGCCCGGCTTTTTTCCGTGGGCATACTCAAAGGCAGAGGTGGCCGTCATATCGGGGAAATACTCCTTGAATTCCGCCATTGTCCAGTCCTCCATCTTCCCCTCATATGTCTCATAGGGTTTCGGGTCGACGGGGAAAGGCTCGCGTGCAGTGACCGTGTCATAGGGATGGAAGAAGGTGATGGGCTCCGTTTTAAAGTTATGCACCTTCGGGGGCCCGGTCATGATGTCCTTCCAGCAGTCTGTCCAGCTCTTGTAGTAATCACAGCGGAATGTGCGCCACCACTTGAGGTGCCAGATCTTCCAGACTCCGTTTTCCTTTATGAAATCGCCCGAGTAGCTGCCCCAGCACCAGAAGCCGTGCGGCACCTTGTCCGCGCCAATCTGGGTCTCAAACCCGGGGCTGTGCCAGGTGCCCTTTGCTGTCTGTCCGTCTCCGGCGACCTCTATGACGGGAGTTGCCAGAGTGTGGATGAACATCGTGCCGATAGGCTCCTCCTTCATAACAGTGCCAAACAGATAGGTTATGGCCTCGGCCCCGACCCAGACGCCCCAGTCGGATACCTCCATGGACACGTCCGGCATGGTCAGCGCGAAGCAGTCCTCGGCCGTGCGCCACATCGTCAGGGGGTTGTGCACGACCTCATAGCGGCCCATGAGCTTCTGTATCTCGTTTATCGCTTTTTCACGCTCGAGCTCTTTCTCGAGCTTTTCGACTTTTGCGGAGAGTTCTTCGAGTGTCACACTATCATTTCCTTTCTGCAAAATGATTTAATAGTCCAGATAATGCGCCTGTACGTGGCTGTATTTCTCCACAAGCGCATCCCAGTTCGCCGGCAGCTCTATCTTCGTGCAGGACGGGCCCCCATGGTCCCCGCCTCCGGTTATCGCGGCGCCCCACTGCTCGCCCGCGACGACGACGAACATATGGTCGTCGTTCCAGAAGCGCCGGGTCGAATAGTCTCCGTAGAGCGGCAGATCGATATCGATGCCGAATTCGCGCGGCGCGTGGTGGCTCTCGACCATCCAGCGCAGATTCCACTCGTCGCCAGGCACGCGGTTATACTCAACGACATAGTTGAGTATGCGCTGCTGGTCCCAGCCGGCCTCGGCAAACATCCTTGCCACCTGCGGCGAAAGGATGATGACGCATCCGGTGAACCAGCCGAAGGTCTTGAGATGACACATGGCGTCAAGGAAGCCCTCGACCGTCGAGCAGCCGCCAAGTCCGCCGCCGAGCGTCTGTACGTCGGCGGGCCAGAACATCGTGACCGTGGAGTCCTCGCGCGTGAAGCCGTAGCGGGTCTGGAGCGGTTCCCAGGGGCTCTCGTCCTCGTTTTCGGCGATGCACACGCCCATACGGCCGACGGAGCCCATCGCGGACATGTCCTCCATTCCCTGGCGCACGCCGCCAATGTTCATGATGATATAGCTCAGAGCCCGGGGTATAGCGGCGTTGGGCTTATAATACGGGCTGAGTATAGCCCGTCCGGAGTGCATGTGCACATCCTTTGCCACCTTTCCATTAACAAACATACAGGGCATCCAGTTGGCGTTCGAGCAGGTCCAGCCGGGAAGCTGGATATTCGGAGCAAGCATGCCGCGCACGGCAGCGATGAGTATCGGCATATAAGTCGGCAGGCAGCCGGTCATCACGGCGTTTATAGCAACCTTTTCAACCGTCGCAATGCCGTTCATCGGCGGGATGCGCCCCAAAACGGTCTCCGGAGCCAGATCCGTGCCCGTGAGCATCTCGTCCACAGCCTCACGTGTCGGCGGGATTATGGGCAGTCCCGTGGTCCAGCCCAGTTCATAGAATTTGTCGCAGACTTCAGATATCGTACCGGTGAAGGTAAAACTTGAGTAATCTTCATTCTTGATGGGACGCCTCTCATCCTCGCTCAGCGGGGCGCACAGGCCGTTTATGATATCATCCAGGTGCTTGCGAACCTCGGGCAGGACCACACGGTCGAGCAGTGCGCGGTCTATCACACGTTCCCCGGACAGGTCGCCAAAGGCCATCGGCACAAAGCGCAGCCCCGGCACGCCCTGCGAGGCGACGCCGCGCTTTGTGGAGTTTACAAAGCTGTCGCATATGAGATCGACCGTCGGCTTGCCCTGCCTTTCAAAAAACGCGGCGTTTTTAGCCAGATACATAGAACAGGAGCCTGCGTCGCCATATGCGGTTATGACTCCGTCGCAGTCAGCGCACCACTCGGCGGCCTTTTTGGAATACTCAGGGTCGTCTATTATCTCGGTGATCTCCCTGAGATACTGAAAACGCTTGAATTTTATATCCGGGTAACGATTTTTCAGCTCGGACTCGACCTCGTCAAGTATCTTGAGCGCATGCCCCTTGAAATGGGCGTACATACCAATGGTCTTTCCCGCAAGGGTATCCAGGCGCGGGGAAAGTCCCCGGGGCTGCTGCGCCTCCGACGCGGCCCAGGGCGAGAGAACTGTGTATTGCATGGAGCTTTCCTCCTTTGTTACTTTTATACTGAAATTCTACCACGGCTCCTGCTGTCTCTCAACTACCCAAACGGGTAGGTCCAGGCCCGCTGTTTGACGCTTCGGACAACTTTGCTTGTATCGGTATGTGCAAATTTTCTCTTTCCGAACGTTGATTACAGAGAGGTCACAAAAACGCAAAGGAGAAATGATGCACCATGTCCAGTAATCATACCCAGAATTTTTCCCTTTCCCAGTGGCTGCCAACGGACGCTTTCAAGCTTGAGGACTTCAACTCCGATAACTCGATCATCGACGGGGCGTTGGGTCTGTGTCTCAGGTGCATGTACGGCACATATACAGGCACCGGTCAATACGGCAGCAGCAATAAAAACACTTTAACATTCGAGCACCCGCCCAAAATAGTCATGATCGAAAACTCGGAGACGAACGCGACGGGCATGTCCATTTTCATATGGGGCGTTGCCAGCCCGCTGATGGTGACAGCACACGGAAGCTCGCAGTTTACCTTTCCCCTGTTCGCCTCTTACAGCGACAATACCGTAAGCTGGTACAGCAACAGCGGTGATTATCTCCAGCTCAACTTCTCCGGTTATACTTACAGATACTACGGCCTGTATTGAACAAAAAACTGCCGCGGGACTGCGATCCCACGGCAGTTTTTTGCAAATATGCCCGGCAAATCTTCCGGCGCGGACGCTGCGCCTCCGGTTCCGGCCTTTTCGCTTATCAATCCTCAAAAAGCTTTGAGACCGGGATCTGCAGGACGTCTGCTATCTTGAACATGGTCTCCATCGACACTCCGAAAGCGCGCGTCGGGCTTTCGATCTTGGCTACAAAGGACCACGATTTTCCTATCTCATCGGCGAAGGCCTCCTGTGTCAGCCTACGCAGCTTTCTGTAATATTGTACCTTCAGCCCGAATTTGATGAAACGTTCCCGGTATTGTGTCTGCATAGCGCACCCCTTTTTTTATAAAAGGTTAACACCGTTTACCACAATTATTTATGGAACTATATTGCTATTTATAACAATGCAATGATATAATCAAGCAACGGAAAGATATAACAGCAGTTGCTGTTGTACAGCGGAGGAAAAAATGAAAAGGAGAAAAAGAAAGTTCTGGATACCGATCGCAGCCGCCGTACTGTTCGTCCTGTTACTGGCCATTATCTGGCAGCCGGATGACCGCCGACTGGACGGGGAGGTTTTACTCGGGCGTCTGGAAAACGCGCTGGGCGACGGCTGGATCCGGCAATCGAGCACGCAGATCACGCCCGTCACCTATAACGACGGACAGGGTCAGACGGTCGTCCATTATATCTGCCAAACCACCTATTATGTAGACAGCATCCCGGAAATCACGGGCGTCGATCCCGTGGTAAACAGGATCATCGACCCGGAGACGGCGGAAACAAGCCGTGCCTGCAAGGTATCCGGATTCGACGCCGTGCTCTGTACAAGGGACGGTCGCTCTTACCTGTGTTGGACCCTGTCTCCGGAGTGCAGTATGGTCATCGAGTACAGCCCGGAAAGCATTGCGGAGGCAGACGTTTTCAAAATGGCCGAGAGCGTCCCTGCAAATTCGCTTGCCGCCGACTCCTGAACATAACAGGCAGCGGTGCAAGGAAAAAAAACGGGTGAAGCAAAATGCTTCACCCGTTTTTTTTCCTTGCACCTGTGGGAGCTTTACTCCGCGGAGATAAGATAGTAATATACCGGCTGGCCGCCGTTTACGACGGTGATCTCAGCGTCTGGAAATCCCGTTCGAAGCTTCTCGCCCGCGGCCTCGGCGTCGGTCTCGCTCACGTCGGCGCCGTAGTAAAGGGTTATAAGCTCGGGATCCAGCCCTCGGATGCTGCCGGTCAGATCGTCAAACATAGCGTCCGTGCTCTTATAGCTGCCGACAAGCCCGCCGTCGAGCAGCGCAAGATACTCCCCGGCTTTTATGTCATGTCCGTCAAAGTCGGAATCGCGCGCGGCATAGGTCACCTGCGCCGTGTGTACGGTGGGTATGACCTCATCCATCGCGGCGACGATATCCTCCTCCTCGCCCTCGGGATCGAAGGCAAGCATGCAGGACACGCCCTGCGGCACGGTCGTTGTCTGGATGACGACGACTTTTTTATCGGTCAGCGGCGTACACTGCTCCGCAGCCATGATGATGTTCTTGTTGTTGGGGAACACGAACACAGTCCTGGCCGGGGTCTGGTTCACGGCCTTGAGTATATCCTCGGTTGAGGGGTTCATGGTCTGGCCGCCGGTCACAAGCGCGTCGACGCCCAGATCGCGAAACAGCGTCTGCATCCCCTCGCCGGCGGCGACTGCAACGCAGCCGAACTCCTTCGTGGCCTCGGCATAGCCGCCGTCCTGCCCCTGCTGCTCATCGGCTCCGACGAGCTCGTCATGCTGGGTGCGCATGTTCTCTATCTTGGCGACCTCCAGCGTACCGTACTTCTGGCTCTCCGTGAGCGCCTCGCCGGGGATATTTGTATGAACATGGACTTTGAATACGTCGTCGTCCTCGGCGATGACGAGACTGTCGCCGATACTGTCAAGGTATGCGCGCAACAGGTCCAGCGGCTTGTCCACTGTCTTGCGGACGATGTACACGGTGTCATATGCAAATTCGATCTCCCCGGTGTCAAACTCGGAGAAATCCGCGTGGTCAGATATCTCGGAAACGTCGGATTCACTGGCCGTGACGCGCCCCTGCAAATAGCCGAGCATCGCGTCAAGTATGGTTACATAGCCCTTCCCGCCGGCGTCGATGACCCCGGCGCGCTTGAGCACGGGGTTCTGGTTCACGGTGTTTGCCAGCGCGTCCTTTGCGCTTTCAAGCGCGCAGACGAGCATAAGCTCAATATCCGAACCGGTACAGGCAAACTCGACCGCAGAAGCGGCGGAGAGCCGCGTAACGGTCAGAATAGTGCCCTCTGCCGGCTTCATAACGGCCTTATAGGCTGCGTCGACGCCGTCCTGCAGGGCCTTTGCAAAGCTGGCGGCGTCCGCCGCGGCCTTGCCTTTAAGACTTTTGGCTATGCCGCGGAACAGGAGCGAAAGTATGACGCCCGAGTTGCCGCGCGCGCCGCGCAGCAGGGCGGAGGCGGCACAGTCTGCGACCGCATCCACGTTCTGGGGGCGTCTTTTGCGCAGCTCGGCTGCGGCGGTGGCCATCGTCAGGCTCATGTTGGTCCCCGTATCACCGTCGGGAACGGGGAATACGTTGAGCTCGTTGATCGACTGCTTGTTTCTGTCCAGTGCGTCCGACGCACAGAGTATCATCTCTGTCAGGTCGGAGCCGTCTATATACTCTCTCAAGGGGAATTACCTCCATAAGGGTAAATTTCACAGCCAGGTCAGCCGCCGATCAGTCCCGCGGTGCGGAAGCTGGCCGGCGCCGGCTGTTTTTATATAAAAGCCGTTTATTCAGTGTTGAACGCAGCTTTTAACACAATGCTCAGTTCAGGAGCATGGAGTCGAAATAAACGTCCACATTTCTGACGGTCACGCCCGTTGCCGTGGAGACCTTGTAGCTGACCTCGTTCATTATACTGTTTGCCAGAGTGAGCAGGTTAACGCCGTAGTCCACGACGATATGCAGGGCGATGGAGATGCTGTTGTCCTCATTAAAACTAACAAAAACACCGCGGGTCATCGTCTCCCTGCGCAAAAGCTGGACAAGACCGTTTTCCCTGCTGATGCTGGCCATACCCTTGACGCCGAAGCAGTTGGTGGCCGCGTCGCCGGCTATATTCGTGAAAACTTCGCTTGTTATACTGATGGTCCCGTTTTCATTCTGAAGATTGACCATTATTATAAAAGCTCCTTTCTTTTGGAGATGGGTACCATTAAGATGGTAACATATTATATTACAATACCGGTGAAAACACAAGGGTTTTTAAATGCTTCTCTTTAATATGCTAAACAAAGCCGGTGCCGCAGGCAACCTTTTATGTCCCGTTTGACGCACAAGTTTTCCATTCAGCGCACGCCTGTCTGCCGCGTGGTACAGGTTTTGCTCGCACTCAGCCGGCGGATATGCTATACTGTTAGCATATCCGCCGGAAGGCGGCACAAAACCGAAAAGGAGGCGCAAAAATGGAACTTAAATGGCTCGGCCACTCCTGCTTTCGCATAACGCAGGACGGCTATTCTATCGTCATAGACCCCTTTGAACCCGGCAGCGTGCCCGGGCTTTCCGACATCCATGAGACGGCAAACGCCGTACTGTGCACTCACGACCATCACGACCACAACTGGATGCAGGGCGTGACGCTCACGGACGGGGGTGAAAGCCCCTTCACCATCGACGCGCTCGAGACCTTCCATGACCCGCAGGGCGGGGCTCTGCGCGGCCGCAACACGATATATATCCTCTCCCATGGCGGCGTGCGCATAGCGCATCTGGGAGATCTCGGCTGTGAGCTGAGCGACGAACAGGTAAAAAGCCTCGGCCGGCTCGACGCCGTGCTCTGTCCCGTCGGCGGGTTTTATACCATCGACGCGCGCCAGGCATATGAGCTCGTGCGCAGGCTGGATGTCGGCGTCGTTGTCCCGATGCACTACCGCTCGGAGAGCTTCGGCTTCGACGTTATCGGCCCCGTCGAGGATTTCACGTCCCTTTTCCCTGCCTCACAGGTCGAGGCCGCCGAAAGCGACGCCGTCAGTATCAGCGGAGGCGAGGGCTTCAGGGTCGTTGTGCTCAGATACGACTCCGGCGCCTGAGCCGGACGGTCATCCGTATATGCCGGAGAGCATGGCTGAGAGCGTCTGTGCGCCGCAGCCGTAGGCTATGCGCAGTCGGGGCAGTGTGTACACATCCTGATCCCGTGAGGCAACGGCCAGCTCGGTCGTTACACCGATGCGGTATCCTGCCGCCTGCGCCTGTTCGAGCACCGTGTCGTTATATGCCCCTGCCGGATAACAGACGCTCACGACCGGCTGTCCGGTGAGCTGTTCGATCAGGGCCATGGAGCTTTGCAGCTCTCCGGCGATATCGGACTGCGACAGGGTGTCCAGCTCCAGATGATTATATGTATGCGAGCCGAGCTCCATGCCGTTGTTGACCATCGCGGCAAACATGCCCTCATCCATGCTCCAGTCCGACCATCGGGCAGCGGGGATCACGAAAAACGTCCCGGCGAACCCGGCCTGCTTCAGGCGCGGCATGACCTCGGTGTACATCGTGCGGTAGCCGTCGTCAAACGTGAGCACGACAGGCTTTTCGGGCAGCGGCTCATCCTCATACCAGTGAGCATAGAGCTGCCCGAGGGTTATCCCGTGCCAGCCGTTTTCGGTCAGCCAGTCCAGCTCGGACTGGAAGTCCTCCGGCGTGAGGTAAAGCTCCCCGCTGCCCGTCGGGCTGACCTCGTGGTACATGAGTATCGGCACCTGCTCATACCTCACATATTCGTATCTGGGCGTCAGCAGCGTCACCGTCTGACGCAGCTGGCTGTCGTACAGGCGGCAGAGCATGGCCGCGCCCTCCGCCCGCGTGAGGGTATCGCGCGCGCGGAACGCGCCGTTGCCTCCATCGCCGGTGACGATGCCCGCACGGTACAGGGCATAGACCTCGTCAAAATACAGGCCCTGGACATAGTCGGGTATTGCCCCGTCCTCGACGGTGTTGATGCTCTCGAGCCGGCCGCTGCCCGCCGTCCGGGCGAGCAGGCATGCAAAAGTCTCCCTGCTTGCGCTCTCGGCATACCAGGCGTCGTCATGCTCGTTTAGCAGCAGGCCCCTGTCATAGCAGAATTCGGAATACGGCGTATACCACGCCTGGCCATCCCCGGTCTGTTTTTCCTCCATACCGGCAGCCACCGCCGCGATCTTCACGCTCTCGGCGTTGGTTATGGGTTCGTCCGGCGCGAAGGTTCCGTCCGCATAGCCCTGGAAAAGGCCGGCTCCGGCGGCTGTCGAAACATACTCGTAATACCATGCGTCCTCGGCAACGTCCGAAAAGCTGACGGGTCCGACGGGCTCCTCCCCATTGCCGCAGGCAACGGCCAGGGCGCAGAAAAATACGGCCGCTGCCGTACACAGACGTTTTCTCATCGCGGGCACAACCTTTCCGTATATATCATATATTATTATATTAACGATTTTAAGGCAAAACCCTGTCTTTGGCAACAAAAAATCGTCCCGTCCTGATACCGGACGGGACGACATTTTTACGCTTATTTTACTTTTACGACATAGCCGTCCTTGCGGGGCTTCGCCTCCGGCTCCTCGTCGGGATAGCCAAGGATGCAGTTGCCGACGCCGACCCAGTTGCCCTCTATGCCCCATTTTTTGAGCAGGGCCTTGCCCTCTTCGGTGTCAAAGACTTCCTTGGCGCGATTGACCCAGCAGGAACCAAGTCCAACCGCGTGCGCGGCGTTGAGCAGATTGGCCATGACAAGCGTAGCGTCCTGGACGCCGCTGTCCTTGCTTGCGTCGGCAAACACAACGATAACGGTGGACGCGCCGTAGAACGGATCCGCATCGCGCCCCATGACGGCGGCGTTCATGCGGGACATGGCCGCGATGTCCGCCTTATTCGTCACCGCCACCATCAGCGGGCTTTGCCAGCCCATGGCGGTGGGAGCAAACTTGCCGGCCTCAAGCACGGCGTCAAGCTCCTCCTCGGTTATCTGCTCGGGCTTATATTTACGGATGCTGCGACGGGTCAGAAGATTCTCAAGAGCTGCGTTCATATGTACTTACCTCCTGTGATTTCGTATTGTAAACCGTTGGTTTCATATTCTGTATTATACACCGGATCCCATCCGATTGCAAACATCATATCCTGACGGATTTGAACACCTCGCCAAGCGCGGTGCAGGCGATCGTGCCGCCGCTCATCTCGCGCAGGGCTGCGGCGACGCGCTCACCCCCGCCGTCGGGTACGAGGAAGCGGACGGAGACACACTCGCCGAAGCTCTGGTCCTCGACGATGCAGCCGCTCTTGTCCAGGATGTGCAGCGCCCTTTCATACAGGTTATAGCCGCACTCTAGGCGAAAGCATGTCCACGCGGCCATGCGCGCCGTGCCGGCCTGCTCCAGAGCCAGCCGAGCCGTGTTCGAATACGCGCGCACGAGCCCTCCGGAGCCTAGCAGTACCCCGCCGAAATAGCGCGTCACGACACAGCAAACGTCAAACACCCCGCCGAGTCGGAAAAGGTTGAGCGTCGGCTGGCCGCTGGTTCCGCCGGGCTCACCGTCGTCCGAATAGCGCATGATGCCTCCCGTCCGCAGGATATAGGCATAGACATTGTGCGTCGCGTCGCGGTGCTTTTCCCGTGTCTGTCGCAGTTTTTCAAGCGCCTCAGCCTCATCCGCGACCGGCCAGACCCTGCCGATAAAGCGCGATTTTTTCTCCGTATATTCAGCCTCGCCATAGCCGGCGGGCACAAGATAGCTCTCCATAGGCCCGCTCCTTTCAGTCGCTGAGCACCCACTGGCGCACTCTGCCCAGAAGCTCGGGTTTGACCAGCGCGCTGACCTCAACGCCGTCGGGGCCGTACTCTGTCGAGAGCACGGCGGCCTCCCGGTGCAGCAGATCCAGCGCGCCGCTGTGTTCATACGGTATCCTGAGCCTGAGCTCGAGCTTGCCCTGGGCCAGTTTTTCGCGTATCGCCGCGAGCAGCCCGTCAGTGCCTTCGCCTGTGCGCGCGGAGATGCAGACACTTTCGCGGTCGTGCGGAAGCTCGCCGGTACAGGCGTCACACTTGTTGTAAACCCGTATACATGGAGTCGTTTCCGCGCCGAGCCTGGTTATCAGGGAGTCGACAACGTGCGCCTGTTCCTCCCAATCGGGCGCAGACAGGTCTATCACATGTAAAATCACATCGGCGTAGCTCAGCTCCTCCAGCGTTGCCTTGAACGCCTCGATCAGCTGGGTCGGCAGCTTGCGGATAAACCCGACCGTATCGGACAGCAGCACCTCCTGCGCCTCGTCTATCCTCAGTCTGCGCGTGGTCGTGTCCAGCGTGTCGAACAGCCGGTCATTTGCGGGGATGTCCGCTCCGGTCAGCCGGTTGAGCAGAGTGGACTTGCCCGCGTTGGTATATCCGACAAGCGCCACGACGGGCATTGCATTCTTCTCACGCCGACGGCGCTGCGTGCCCCGGACCTTGCGCACGGCAGCCAGTTCCTGCCGAAGTTTCTGTATCTTCCGGCGGATATGGCGGCGGTCGATCTCAAGCTGGGTCTCGCCGGGGCCGCGCGTGCCAATAGGGCTCGTCCCGCCGGAAGCGGTCTGACGCACAAGATGCGTCCACATGCCCATAAGCCTCGGCAGCAGGTACTCATACTGAGCCAGCTCGACCTGGAGCTGACCCTCCCGCGTCCTCGCTCTCTGCGCGAAGATGTCGAGTATAAGGCCCGAACGGTCAAGGACTTTGACGCCCAGGTCCTCTGACAGCGCGCGCATCTGCGACGGGGAGAGCTCGTTGTCAAAAACGGCAAATGTACATTCGTTTTTCTCTATAATAACCTTTATCTCGCGCACCTTACCATCCCCGACAAAGGAACGCGGGTCAGGCGCGGCCCTGTTCTGGAGTACGACGGCCGCGGCCTCGCCCCCGGCGGTATCCACAAGCGCGGCCAGCTCGTCAAGGCTCTGCTCGGTGGATCGCTCGCTCTCATCCATGCTTGCGGCGGACAGCCCGGCGAGCACGGCGCGCTCTTTTTTTCTGGCGATCTCGTTGGTAATTATCTATCAGTCCTTTTCCGGCGCCGGCGTCCCGGCCGGCGAGCTCTTTTCTCTCGCGGCCATCTCGTCGGAACCTGGTATTACAATATTATTATATATTATATGTCAAGACAGACGTTTTGTGCATCGCCGTGGGAAAATCGCTTGACATAACATACAATACAGGCTAAAATAATTTGAATGGTTATCTCCGGCCGAACTGGGGAGTTGGCCGGATGAACATGAAATTTTGATACGACAGAGCGCCGTTGTCTGCGCCTGTTTTTACCAAAACAAATAACCACAAATTGAATACCAACCGGGATAAAAACCCACCTTACCAAAACTTAAAGAAATGGAGGTGTGTTTGCTTACTATGCCCAGTACTCTGTGGATAATCGGAACAGTAGTCGTTATCATAGCCGTTGCGATTGCCGGATTCTGCGCGGGCATCCAGTTCCGAAAGCGTGTGTCGGAGCGGGAGATATCCAGCGCGGAGGAGGAAGCCAAGCGCATTATAAACGAATCTATAAAAAGCGCCGAGAGCAAGAAGCGCGAGATCCTTCTTGAGGCAAAGGAAGAAATACACAAAAACAGAACCGAGTACGAGCGCGAGGTCAAGGAGCGCCGTGCCGAGCTCTCCAAGCAGGAGCGCAGGCTCCAGCAGAAGGAGGGGACCCTTGACAGAAAGACCGACACACTTGAGAAAAAGACCGAAACCCTAAACCGCAAGATAGCCGAGGCCGAAGCGCACCAGGAGGATATAAAGGCCATCAAGAAAAGCCAGCTTGAGATGCTCGAGAAGATATCCGGATACAGCGTTGAAGAGGCCAAAAACTACCTTATTTCGAACCTTGAAAGCGAGGTCACTCATGAGATGGCCGTCAAGGTCAAGGAGATCGAGTCTCGGTATAAGGAGGAGGCTGACCAGCACGCCAGGGAGATCGTTGCGATCGCAATACAGCGCTGCGCGGCCGACCACGCCAGTGAAATAACCGTTTCCGTCGTACCCCTCCCCAACGACGAGATGAAGGGCCGCATAATCGGCCGCGAGGGACGCAATATCCGCTCGATCGAAACCCTCACGGGCTGTGACCTTATTATCGACGACACGCCGGAGGCCATAACCGTTTCCAGCTTCGACCCCGTCAGGCGTGAGATCGCGCGGCTTGCGCTGGAAAAGCTCATAGCCGACGGTCGCATACACCCCGCACGCATCGAGGAGATGGTCGCAAAGGCTCAGAAAGAGGTCAACGCCACCATCAAGGCGGAGGGCGAACGCGCCGTGTTCGAGACCAATATCCACGGCCTGCATCCCGAGCTTGTCAAGCTTTTGGGCCGCCAGAAATACAGGACGAGCTATGGCCAGAACGTGCTCAACCACTCGATAGAGGTCGCACAGATATCCGGACTGCTGGCGGCGGAGCTCGGCGTCGACATCGCGACGGCCAAGCGTGCCGGCCTGCTGCACGATATCGGAAAGTCCATCGACCATGAGGTCGAGGGCAGCCACGTCACCATCGGCGTGGACATCGCAAGGAAGTATAAGGAGAGCGAGGAAGTGATCCACGCCATCGCCGCGCACCACGGCGACGTCGAGCCGCAGACCGTCATCGCCTGCATAGTCCAGGCGGCGGACGCTATCTCTGCAGCCCGTCCCGGAGCACGGCGCGAGAATATCGAAAACTACGTCAAGCGTCTTGAAAAGCTTGAGGAGGTCACAAGGAGCTTCCCGGGAATTTCCAGTTGCTACGCGATACAGGCCAGCCGTGAAATCCGCGTCATGGTCAAGCCGGAGGAAGTCTCCGAGGACGAAATGGTGCTGCTCGCGCGCAATATCGCAAAGAAAATAGAAAGCGAGCTCATTTACCCGGGCCAGATCAAGGTACATGTCCTGCGGGAGACAAAGGCGATAGAATACGCGAAATAACCCAATAGCTTTAATTGTTTAACCGGCGGCCAGATGGCCGCCGGTTTCTGTTTTATATTAAGCGCCTCCCCCTTTGTAGGGGGAGGCGGTACGGCGGGGCTGCTGTGAGGGTCATTCCCTCTCGCTCAGCCGGCGCTCAAAGCGGAACTTTGCCTTTTTCTCCGGTACCTCGGTCGGGTATTTGCCGGTGAAGCAGCCGGTACAGAAGCCGCCGCTTGCACAGTCGGCAAGCTTTACGACATTGTCCGTGCTCAGATAACCGAGCGAGTCGACGCCGATTATCTTCGCTATCTCCGGTACGGTGTGGTTGACGGCGATGAGGTTCTCGCGCGAGTCGATGTCCGTTCCAAAATAGCATGGATTGAGAAACGGCGGCGCGGACACGCGCATGTGGACCTCTGTCGCGCCGGCTTCACGCACGAGCTTTACGATATGGGCGCAGGTCGTGCCGCGCACTATCGAATCGTCTATAAGCACGACGCGCTTTCCCTTGATTGTCGACGAGATGGTGTTGAGCTTTATATTGACCGATTTTTCGCGCTGGCTCTGCTCCGGCTGGATAAAAGTCCTTGCGATGTATTTGTTTTTTATAAACCCGACGCCGTAGGGTATGCCGGACTGTCTTGAATAGCCCAGCGCCGCATCGAGGCCGGAGTCGGGCACGCCGATGACGACGTCGGCCTGTACCGGATGCTCCAGCGCTAGGAAAGCGCCCGCGCGCTGCCGCGCCGTGTGCACGCAACTTCCGTCGATGACCGAATCGGGCCGGGCAAAATAGATGTATTCGAAAACACAGAACGCGCGCTCGCAGGTCCCGCAGTGGGTGCGGATACTGCGCAGACCACTTTTATCCGCCACGACGATCTCGCCGGGCTCAACGTCGCGCAGGAAGCTTGCGCCTATACCGTCGAGCGCACAGCTCTCAGAGGCGAAAACATAGCCGTTTCCCAGCCGGCCTATGCACAGCGGCCGGAAACCGTACGGGTCGCGTACCGCGACGAGCTTCTGCGGGGACATTACGACGAGCGAGTATGCGCCCTTGAGCTTCGGCATGGCCTTTTCAATAGCTTCCTCGATAGAGCCGGCGTGCAGACGCTCGTTTATTATCTTGTATGCGATGACCTCGGTATCGCTGGTCGCATGAAAGATTGCGCCGGACAGCTCCAGCTCCTCCCGCAGCTCGCTGGCGTTTGTGAGGTTCCCGTTGTGGCAAAGGGCCATGCTGCCCTTTATGTGGTTTATGATGAGAGGCTGAGCATTGGCGCGGGTCTTGTTGCCGGTAGTGGCATATCTGACATGGCCGACCGCCATACGTCCCGAGCCGAGGCGGTGCAGCCGTTCGGCTGTGAACACCTCGCTGACAAGTCCAACGTCCTTATCGCCCGAAATGATGCCGTCGTCATTTATCGCGATGCCGCAGCTCTCCTGTCCGCGGTGCTGGAGCGCGAACAGCGCGCTGTAAGTCAGGCTGGCGACGTCTGCATCCTCATTGCAGAATATGCCAAATACGCCGCACTCTTCATGGATTTCAGAAAACATGGGCATTCTCCGTTACTGGCCGAGCATGCGGCGCATGATCTCCTGATACGCGCCCTCGACATTGCCAAGATCCCGGCGGAAGCGGTCCTTGTCGAGCTTTTCATGGGTCTTCTCGTCCCAGAGGCGGCAGGTATCGGGGCTTATCTCATCAGCGAGGACGACAGTCCCGTCGGACAGGCGGCCGAACTCGAGCTTGAAGTCGACCAGTTCCACGCCGATCCCTTTCATAATGTCCTTTAATACGTCGTTTACGCGGAAAGCCAGCGTTTTTATCGTCTCAAGCTCTTCCGGGCTGGCGAGCTTGAGCGCGAGAGCATGATATGAGTTGATCAGAGGATCGCCCAACTCGTCGTTTTTATAGGAAAACTCAATCGTCGGAGCATCGAACACGATGCCCTCCTCAACGCAGTATCGCTTTGCAAACGAGCCGGCGGAGATGTTGCGGATTATCACCTCGAGCGGGATAATTGACACTTTCTTCACCAGTGTCTCGCGCTCGGACAGCTCCTGCACAAAATGGGTCGGCACGCCCTTTTCCCCGAGCAGGCGCATCAGATGGTTTGTGACCCGGTTGTTGATGACGCCCTTGCCGGCGATGGTGCCCTTCTTTTCGCCGTTAAAGGCCGTTGCATCGTCCTTGTACTCAACGATAAGCAGCTCCGGGTCGTCGGTAAGAAAGACCTTTTTGGCCTTGCCCTCATAAAGTTCTTCAAGCTTCTGCATGGCGATTCCTCCGTATTCATTCCAAACAGGCCGGGCCGTTCCCGCACACGCCGGTGCGCGGCCCGGTCGTATCATCAATTCAATATTATATTGAAAAGGTCTGAAAAACAAGAGTTTTTCAGACCTTTTGTTTTTTTCGGGAGTAATTACAACGATATTTTCCCGCCGGCGGGACTTTATGTTGCTTTTGCCCTCATCCGGCGATCTCCCGCGCGACAAAAATGCCGCTGGCGGAGGCGTGGGACAGCGAATGGGTTATTCCGCTGCCGTCGCCGATGATATAAAGCCCCTTATAGCGGCTCTCGAGATGTTCGTCGAGCACGACTTCCATGTTATAGAACTTGACCTCCACACCGTAGAGCAGCGTGCCGTCGTTGGCGGTGCCCGGGGCGATCTTGTCCAGCGCATATATCATCTCGATTATGCCGTCGAGTATACGCTTTGGCAGAACCAGGCTCAGGTCGCCGGGGGTGGCCGACAGCGTCGGGATAACATCGCCCTCGGCTATGCGCTTGTCGTTGCTGCGCCGTCCGCGGATGAGATCGCCGAAACGCTGCACCATGACGCCGCCGCCGAGCATATTCGACAGCTTTGCGATGCTCTCTCCGTAACCGTTGCTGTCCTCAAACGGCTCGGAGAAATGCTTTGCCACAAGAAGCGCAAAGTTCGTGTTTTCGGTCTGCAGCGCCTCGTCCTCATAACTGTGGCCGTTGACGGTCACGATACCGTTCGTATTCTCGTTGACCACGATGCCGCGCGGATTCATGCAGAAAGTGCGCACGTTGTCCTCGAACTTTTCCGTGCGGTAGACGATCTTGCTCTCATAAAGCTCGTCCGTCAGGTGGGAAAACACGACCGCCGGCAGCTCGACACGCACGCCGATATCCACGCGGTTGGACTTCGTGGCGATGTCCAGCTCGCGGCAGGCGCTTTCCATCCACTTGCTGCCGCTGCGCCCGACGGAGATGATGCACCGTGAGCACTTATAGGAGGAGTCGTCCGTGACCACCTCAAACCCCTCGTCAAGGGCATGTACATGCCGCACCGGCGTGTCAAAATAGAATTCGACCTTGTCTCTGAGCAGATCGTACAGGTTTTTCAGTACAATAAAATTCTTGTCGGTGCCGAGATGTCGCACCGAGGCGTCAAGCAGGTTGAGTTTGTTCTGGATACACAGCTTTTTGAACCTGGAGCCTGCAGTCGTGAACAGCCGCGTGCCCTCGCCGCCATATTTCATGTTGATATCGTCGACATAGTGCATCAGCTCGAGCGCCTTTTTCTTTCCGATATGCTCGTGCAGCGTCCCGCCGAAGCTGTTTGTTATATTATATTTCCCGTCCGAGAAAGCGCCCGCGCCGCCGAACCCTCTCATTATAGAGCACTGCTTGCAGCCGATGCAGGTCTTTATCTTCTCGCCGTCTATGGGGCAGTGACGCTTTTCCAGCGGATGCCCGGCCTCGAACACGGCAATTTTCAGCCTCGGATCGAGTCTTGTCAGCTCATAGGCGGAGAAGATCCCTCCGGGACCGGCCCCGACGATTATGACGTCATACTTCATCTGTGAAAATCTCCTTGGCAAAACAGAATACGCCGCGGCGGCAAGGGGCGCCGCCGCGGTCTGCTGGGCTGTTGCGGAAGCATTATACCATGAAGCATAGCGAAAAGGTATAATATGCCGTGTTTTTCAGTTCCCGGTCCAGCCGGGGAGAAAAACGGCTTGAAATTGAAGTATAATAACCGCTTTGTGGTTATTATACCACAAACGCACGAAAATAGGAATA
>CAZSRK010000021.1:0-19581 GCA_964609305.1 uncultured Oscillospiraceae bacterium | reverse complement strand
AAGTATAATAACCGCTTTGTGGTTATTATACCACAAACGCACGAAAATAGGAATACCTCTCCGTCAAAAGTTTTTTCCTGTATCTCTGCACACACGCGGCCTAAAAATCCGCGTGACGAAAAGCGTCCCGTTTGTCAGGCAGCTTAGGGTTGTGTGACAAACGGGGCGCTCCAAAAACGGCAGTCGCCTTCAGTTTTTTGCGGCAGGGCGCTGCCGCGTTACATGCTGCGCGCTGCGTCTTCTCCCGCCAGAAACCCACTGGTCATAGCCCAGCTCATGCCCGCCCCGCCGGGGCCGTAGAACTCCGACACCCAACCGGAGACGTGGTCGCCGACGACGTACATGTCTTTTATGGTCTCGCCCTCGGGCGTCACGGCCTCAAAATCGCGGTTTACGGATATGCCACCCTGCGTGCTGTCCATGTCGCGTATGCAGTAGAGCACATAGTACGGGCCCTCGCCTATCGCCATGAGGTGCTCCGCCGGCTTTAGCAGATGCTCGTCACAGCCGGCAGCACAAGCGGAGTTGTACCGCGTTATCCCCTCACGCAGGGTGCCGGCAGGGCAACCGATGAATCCGGCCGCCTCATCAAGCGTGCCGGCAATGCACAGCCAGCCGCGCTTTATCTCGGCCGCGAGTCTCTCTGCAAAGTCGTCCACTGTAAACGGCGGCTCGCCATTATAGGCCTGCAACCATATTTTCTCCATTCCGGCCCTGTCGTACAGCTCGTACAGCACCTTGCCGGGAGAGCGGTTGGTCAGCTCCTGCGCATCGCGGAACTTCGACTCATCCATGACGCGCTCGCCGCGCTTATTGACGATATAGCTTCGCGCATCAATGCCAACGGGGAAAAGTTTTGAAAACCTGCCACCGGCATAGGTCGGTCCGAGCAGATGTATGTTCATGGACACGCGGGTCTGCGCGCCGAGCTCCTCGGCCATCCGGATACCGTCGCCCACACAGGTGTGGACACCGCCTATACGCAGGTCGTCGCCCGGGGCGAAATATTTCGGCAGGTACCGTGCCAGCGACTCATGGCTGCCGCCAACGCCACCGCAGGCGAGTATCAGCTTTTTAGAGTTGAAAACAAGGTTTCCGCCGTCGCTCGACACCACGACTCCGGTCACGGCGCCACTCTGGTCCGTGAGAAGCTTTACCGCGCGGGTGGCCGTGAAGAAATCCACCCTGCCGCTGCACCGGCACTGGTCGATCAGCCTGTCGCATATTGCTGCGCCGAGCCGGGGCGCTCCAGTCCCGTCGTCGTGAAGCTCTACATTGCGGGAGCAGTCGCTGCTGAATGGGCCGGCCCGTTCCGGCACTGGCTCCCAGCCTATGCCGCGGTCCTCCAGCCACTGTGCTATCCTCTTTGTATTGAAAATATATCGCTTTATTATCTCGGGATTGCCGGTGTTATGCAGGGTGTCCATCGTCTTCCTGTACAGCTTCACGGCGTTTTCGTCCGAGGAGTAATCGCCGTAATCGGAAAAATCGGTCGAGAAAAACGTGCGGGCAAGCCTTCCATTCCCGCCGAGCAGCTTTCCGGCCTCGATGACGGCGACGCGTACCTCGGCCAGCTCGGAAGCTCGCGCGGCAGCGCAAAGCCCGGAGATGCCGCCGCCAACAACCACAATGTCATATGAACAGGCTTCATTCATGGGCATTTCCTCCGAATTAAATATTAAATATCCAGCGCGCTGAAGTAGGCGCTTCTCGACGACTCACGAACAGTCGCAGGAGTTATGCAGTCGCCGAGAGGCACAACGTCCGGCGCGCACAGCCGCAGCGCTTCAAACACCTCAAAACGCGGCTCACGTCCGGAGGCAAGCACGACGCTGTCGCAAGGCAGAAACAGCTCCTGTCCGTCCTTTTCGACGTACACTCCCTCCGGGCTTATACGCCTGCATGGCGCGCCGGTGAGGATGTCGACGCCATACTTATAGAGATAGTAATCCAGCGTCTGGTCGCGCGGTTTGTCGCGGTGGAGCACACTGTTGCGCCCGGCGATGGTCACGGACTTCTTCCCGATGTGCTTGAAAAACAGCGCGCTCTCACATCCGTTGAGGTTCCCGCCGATTATCACGACACGCTCGCCCAGCCTGTCAGGGTTCTCATGGGCCTGCTCCGTCGTGAACACGTTTTCACCATTGACGCCCTCGATATCGGGTATGCGCGTGCGGGAACCGCTGGCGACAAAGATCACGTCCGGCTGCTCCCTGTTCATCAGTTCCGGCGTCGCCTCGGTGTTCAGCAGCACTCTGACGTCGGATTTGCCGAGCTGCGTTATGAGATATTTCTCGTAGTTATGCAGCCGGCGCTTTATGTAGTTGCCGTTTGTTATTTTGAGAAGCCCGCCAAGCTCCCCGCTCATCTCGTAGAGCGTTACTTCATGGCCGCGCTGGGACGCGGTTATCGCAGCCTGCATACCTGCGGGGCCACCTCCGACAACGGCTACCTTCTTTTTCACCGGCGCGGGCGGCACCTGCTCCGGCACGCGCGCCTCCCGGCCGAAGCGCGGGTTGATGTCGCAGCCTATCATATGGGTGTGGTGCATCACGTCCAGGCACTTATAACAGCCGATGCAGGTGCGCACATCCTCCTCCTGACCGCGGCGCGACTTGTTCGGGAGCTCGGGGTCGGCCATCAGCGGCCGGCACATCGCGACAAAGTCCGCCTGGCCCGAGGCTATTACTTCGTCGGCAAAGGCCGCGTCGTAGATCTGTCCGACAACCGCGACGGGTGTTTTTATCCGCGCCTTCAGCGGGGCAGCCGCCGGAAGGTTTATCCCCGGCTCGTCGAGGTAGGACGGAAACATGTGGTTGGGCTTGGGCGTGCCGTCGTTTGTCGAACGGTCCTCGCCGCCGGAGGACACATGGATGATGTCCACTATCCCCTCAAGCGCGTTGCACAGCGCGACCAGCTCCTCAAAGCCTTCGGGGGCGGCCTGCGGATCTATACCGCTCACGCGGTACTCGACCACCATATCGTCTCCCGCAGCTTCGCGGACCGCGCGGCACAGTTCGATCGGGAAACGCATGCGGTTTTCCAGACTTCCGCCATATTCGTCGGTTCGGTGATTGGTGGCGGCGAGGAAAAACTGGTGCGGCAGCCAGCCATGCGCGCCGTGTATCGTGACCATGGTAAAGCCGCAGGCGCGCATTTTTTCAACATACTCGGCATACATGCCGATAACCTGCTGTATTTTCTCTCTGGTCATCTCATGCACCACCTTGCCGTCATGCGCGACAAAACCGTCCGGTCCGTAGCATACGCCGCGGTGGCCGTGAGTATATACCCCTCCGTAGTTGAGCTCTATACTCGGCTGGCAGCCGTGCTGCCTTATCGCGTGGGCAAACTCCGTCATGGCGGCGGTGCCGTTGTTACCGCGTATTTTAAAATACAGCCCGAAGCCGTCGCTGTCCTCCTCGCCGGCGTTTACCTCGGTGTTCCCGACACAGACGGACGCCGCGCCGCCCTTGGCAATGTCCTCAAAGGCCTTCAGGGCGTAGTCGAAGATGTAGTTGTCCTGTGAAAACACCCAGGCACCGAGCGGCGCGCCGATGATGCGGTTTCTGAGAAGGACGTTGCGTATCCTTACGGGGCTGAAAAGATTCTGATATTTCGGTTCCATGGCTTCCTCCTGTTTTCTGTGGGGCCGGGAGAGGGTGCACGACACGCTCTCCCGGACCTTTTATTTTTCTTTTTACCTGTTTGCCGCCGGTATTATCTGACAAGATATCTGTCGCCTGCTTTGCCTTAAGAAGCGCCTCGACATCAAAGCTGCCGGTGAGTCTTTCTATAAACGCATTGTACTCGCTTTCAAAATCGCCGCCGCCGAATACCAGGCTGCCCATAGTCTCGTTGACGAGCGTGCATATATCGCTCTCAATCGTGGACACGGCCGCGCTCTCCTGCGAGGTAAGGCTTCCGTAATACCTGTGGCTGGCGTCCCTGTTCTGACTTCACAGCGCAACGGCGTCGTGCTGTGCCTGGCTGTCAAAGCGGGATGTCTGGCTCTCATAGCTGGAGACGGTAGGGCCGATACAGACGTTGATAGCCAGCGCTGTCGACTGGCTTATCCCGTTGGGGTTATTGAGTATGAGATCCGTAAACTCGTGCTAACCATCCGGCCCGTAGTTGAATGTTACCTCCTCAAGGCCGAAGCTGACGAGCTCCGAGCCCGCCTCGGTGAAGAAGTAGTTGAGATAGGACACGGCAGTTTCAACATGCTCGCAGCCTGTGGTAATGGAGTAGTCAAAGGTCGCCTCGCCTCCGGCGGCGCGCAGCTTGAAGACGCCGTCTGGATTCCACTGCTCATTCATCAATTCGGGGCAGGCCACCATCTCAAATTCCGGATTCGAGGACTGCTCCTGAAGTGAGGCTGCAAGGAAGTTCGTCCCTCCGCCAACGGCGAAGAACACCTCGTCATTCAGGATGTTTCCCTGCATATCTCTGGCGTTGTTCAGGCTTATACACTCGTCGGTCAGAAGCCCCTCTTCATACCAGCTTCGCAGCATCTGAACATAATCCTTCCACTGAGGCAGCGTCGCGGAAATGTGCACCTGTCCGTAGTCGTCGACCTGATAATTCAGCTCGCCGGAGGTCCTGTCTGCGCAGACATCGTAACCTCCGCAGAAGGAGTCGTAAGTGCCCACGAGCGTCCATGCGCTCATCCACGTGTTCTTTGTGCCAAATTCGGTCTTGACCGCCACAAGCACGTCATGCAGCTCGTCATACGTGGTCGGCATATCCATCTCGAGCGCGTCGAGCATATCCTTGCGAATGGTCGAGCCCTCGGCCGTGTAGTTTTCCGGCGACATGCCATAGATGCCGCACACGTTGCCGGTGTCAGATTTTGTGGATTTGTAGAAGTCAGGATTTGCCTCACACAGTGCCCAGTAGTCGGGTGCATACTCGGCAAGCAGAGCATCGATATTGACACACACCTCGTCCTCGATCAGCGCGTCGATACCACCGGGGTAGAAGATCGTCGCAAGGGCTATAATATCGGGGTAGTCCCCGCTGGATATCATAATGTTCATATTCTGGATATACTGGTCCATCTCATACGCGACATAGTTCATGTACACCCCGGTGTTCTCCACCAGTGTCTTTGTCGCCTCATTGGCATTCCATAGCTCGGAGGGCATGGCGGCAACGGCATCCCCTCCGGTGCCGTACCACAGCTCCATCTCGACAAGCTCGTCTGTAAGCGGATAACTCACACCCATCCCCTCGACAGGGCTGTCCTGCCCAGGGCTTTCTTTCCCGTCGTCCTCCGTCACCTGTGTCTCCGGAGCATCCCCGCAGCCGGCGAACAGAGCCAGCGCCAGCACCAGCGCAAGTAAAAGCGCCATTGCCTTTTTCATTGCTTTTCCTCCTTTTTTGATTTTCATTGACCGCCTGTTCCAGCCTCTCTGAGAACCGCCTATTGCGCAAGGAATTCTATAGTGTTCTCCGCGCAGATATAGCCGCTGGCCATCGCCCAGGCGCAGTCGCCGAACTTGTTCATGAAATCCTGCGTGACAAGCCCGCGGCAGCAGTCGCCTGCGACAAACAGCCCCTCTATGGGGCCTGCATCAGCGCGCACGGCGTTGAGGTTCGTGTCGTTGAGTATACCGCCCATGGTCGTTTCGTTGAATCGGGAGAGATAGCAGGCATAAAAGGGCGCCTGAACGAGCGGCACAAGGAATGACTCCTCCTTACCGAAGTCTCCATCCACGCCCATCTGACAAAAGCGGTTATACTTTTCCATCTCGTCAAGGAAAGCGTCAGCAGGGACTCCGATCAGCACCGCCAGCTCCTCGAGCGTATTTGCCTTTTTGGCTGCAAGGTCATAGGTCGTCTCCTCCTCCAGCTGCTCGCGCCAGCTCTCAAAACCCCGCCGTATCTCGGGATCGTGCGCATTTGCGACGATGCGTTCCCCCATTATCCGCGCTGTGTTGGCGTCCATTATCGCCCAGGCCTCATGGCCGGGCAGGGACTCCATCACGCCGAGCACCTCGGGGCTCAGGCTGCCCTCGTTGCGGAAGCGCCGGCCGTGCATGCCGACATTGACTATCTCCGGCTGTTCGACAAGGCGCACAACGCCGTAATGGAAGGGATGGTGGGTCGGCCCGAACATCGGCACACGTACGTTATCCCAGTCCATGACTCCGCCGACGCCCTCTACAAGCGCCGCACCGTCGCCCGTGTTGCTCGCAACGGTGAAGCTGTGTACAGGAGTGTTTTCATAAAAACTCGGACGCAGCCTGTCCAAAAGCTCCCTGCTGCGCGAAAATCCCCCGGTCGCAACGATGCAGGCGCGCGTCTTTATCTCTATCCCGCCGCCGGGATCGCTGGCGGAAACGCGGCAAATGTCGCCATTTTCGTCGGTGTGCAGCGCGATAGCGGCAGTGTTTTTCAGGATGAGGACGCCCTGGCCTCGCGCAAACTCCTCCAGCTTTTTGACCGCAAAGGTCGTCTGCCATCCGGGTCCCATCGAGTGGTCCGTGCTGTTCAGGTTGTCGCCCATGCGCCTGGGGAATTCAATTATGTACTCTCCGGCGTCCGGCCCGTGCTCCAGCCGGCACATTTCGAAATACTCCTCATACCCGCCGAGCGAGAACAGGAAATCGCACATGTCACACAGTGCGTACTGCGCGTCGCGGATGAGCTGTGCATCCAGCTCGGGGCTGGATGTTATCAGATTTTCGATAAATTCCTCGCGCTTGTCGGGCAGGCCGGCTTCTCTGTGCAGGAGGCTGTATTTTGCGGACTTGGCAAAACCATGGGCTAGTGTAGTGTTACCGCCGCATTTGGGTGCCTTTTCAAGCAGCACGACCCGGTTATCGGAGCTTTTGGCAAGCTTTGCTGCCGCGGTCAGGCCCGCTCCGCCGCCGCCAATGACAACAACGTCACAGTCTATATATCCCGTCTCGTGTTTTTCCGGCGGAGGGGCGTTCGTGTCAATTATTATCCCGCTCGGGCACAGGCTTGCACACCTGCCGCAGCCGGTGCATTTTGACTGGTCAATGGCATATTCCCGTCCGACAAAGCCGATTGCCCGCACCGGACATTCGTTATAACAGTAGTGGCAGGTCGAGCAGTTTTCCCCTATGACATAGGCCATATCTCTTCCACCTCCATAGATGTTTTTGCAGGGTTTATATACAGGCTATCAGAGGCCCTTTGACTGCGCAATAGGCTGAATTTCAATGCGTACTTCCGATTCCTTAAATTTTTGAGCAGCCGCTGTTTTTACCCGCAGCCATCGCGGTAATTTTGAGATATTGCCCGCTTTTGCGGTCTTATTGACTGAACATCGCCGTGTATGATATAATTTTTGTATAAATTCCACAGGGCTAACCCAGGAGGCGCGGGATATGGATATGCATGACCACGGCAGCATCAGGCCGTCGAACAATTTCTATATGTCCAAATATATCTCCCGCCTGCTGCATGACAGCTTCTGTCTGGCGTCAAACGACATAACGGCGCCTATGGCCGCGGGAGACATGCTGGCCGGGCGCGGTGCCTTCCTGCTGATGTTGTTTTATCAGGATCGTTTCGCGCCGCAAACGGCGCTGTTCGGAAATGGGGAGCAGGCTTCCGCCGAGTTTACCGACGGGCTGTCCGCGCTGCTGAATGAGAAGATGTCCGCTTTCGTGTCGGAGGTGGACGGCTTCACCGTGGCGCTGGCCTGCCTTCCGCAGGAATATCTGCGCGATCAGGACGGCGGCGAACGTTTCTGCCTGCTTTGCCGGGAAATCGCCGAGCCGCTTATAGAACACATGGACCAGACTCATATGGTACGCTTCCGCTGCCTTTATACCGGACCGCTGAGCTCCGCTGCCTCGCTCCCCGCCAGCTATGATCTTTTGCACGGGACCTGGGAATTTCGCAAGTTTTTCCTTGGGCTTTCGCCCTCGCCCGTATTTACGAGAGTACGTGGCACCCCGGCGGAGACGCACGAACACTGCGAGGAATTCTGCCTTCACTCCATGCGCCGGCTCTGCCAGCTCCTGAAGGAGGATGATAAGCAGGCCGCGCTGGAGTATGCTGACGAGGTGCTCGAGCATATTTTCATGCTGGAGCCGCAGACCTTCACAGGTATGCGCATAAATCTTCAATGCATGTGCACGACTCTGCGCTGGACGCTTATGACAAACGGCGTGACAGTCGAGGACGGCTTTGGCCGCTACTCGGAGAGGATCATACGCGCAATAAATCACAACCAGCTTCGGCACAACTTTGCCGACTGTATCGAGAGCCTGTATAACGACTGCCACAGCCAGCCGGCAAAGTCGCAGATGGAGGATGTCATAGCCTATATTGACGAGAACATCTGCCAGCAATGGCTGTCCGTACAGTCCGTCTCAGATCGTTTCGGTATAAGCCCTTCCCTGTTGTCGACACAGTTCAAACTGCGCACCGGGCAGCGGCCGATAGACTATATACACACAAAACGAATGGAAACGGCAATAGATTATCTGAGCGAGACGGACATGAGCATACGCGATATATCAGTCAAGGCAGGCTACGGCAGCATCGCTACGATGAACCGCTCTTTCAGAAGCTATGCCGGCGTCACCCCCTCGTGGATACGCCAGCACGCAAAGCTTGAGCGTGAAAAGGAATAACGCGCACAAAAAAGCCCTCCGCTGTCAATTTCAGACTGCGGAGGGCTTTTTGTCTTTTATTTTTTGTTCCGGTGGGATCTAAACTCCTGTATGCTCCTCCACGACCCGACGAAGGGCAACGGCCAGCTCCGGTATCAGCGGGTTGGCATCGTTCGCACGGCATACCAGGGCCAGCCGTGCGCTCATCCTGTCGGAGTCGGGCGGGGTGAAAGACGGCAGCAGGCAAACGCCTATAGGCTGAGTAAAGCAGGTTGCGGGAAACAGGGCAATGCCGAGGTTTGAAGCCACCATCACCATTGCCGCAGGGACGTCCCTTGCCATTATCCTGGTGCAGTTATCGGGCGCGTCGGCCGGGCTGCGGTGCCTCGCCTCCACGGTGGCGCAGGTGATTATCCTCTCTCCGCTTATCTCCCTCTCGCCGACAAAACCCCTGTGTCCGGCCAGCCGGTGGTTGACGGACACATATGCGCTGGCCCGCGTCTGAGCCAGCTCGTAATACCGCAAATCGTCATATATCGTGTTGAACGGGTCGATGAACAGCGCCGCGTCCAGGCTCCCGGACAGGAGCTGGGTGTGTATATCGTCCTCCGGCTCTGCATGCTCGAGCATGAAATCCAGTTCCCGATGTGCTGCGGAAAACGCACCGATGGTGTTCCGGAAAAGCGGCCCGCTGCAAAGCAGGGAATAGCCGACGGTAAAGCTCGGCCGGGCCGGTGTCCTCCTGAGCAGGGATTCAGCCCGGTCGACAAGCTCGATGGCCAGCTTTATGTCCCGGTATATCTTGCGCCCTGCGTCGGTTATCTTGACCGATTTGGTCGTTCTCTCAAACAGCTCGACGCCAAGCTCTCGCTCGAGCGTTTTTATCTGATAGGTTATCGAGGTCTGCGAAACATAGAGCTTTTCCGCAACCCTTGTGAAATTTAGTTCCTCAGCAAGCGTGATAAAGCATCTGAGCTGAATAAGCGTCATGATGCCGTCCTCCCTTTTTCCGCAGCTTACCCGGTTCTTCGAGCATACATGGATCCCGATCATATTGTAGACTGATTCGGCGGTCAACGCAATCTTTGAAAAATTGCGCACATCTGGAGCCTTTATGTCACCCCTGCTCCGTGAGGCTCCGCACGCCGTGCAAAAAGCGTTGAAAATCCGGCGCATATCTGTATAATAATAGTAAGCGTAGCATAGGGGCCGGGACGATAGGGTCTGACGCCACCGGGACGAATATCCCGGCCACGCCGGACGGAAAGCCGGCAAACAGAGATAAAAGAAAGGGCCACAAAAAGCGCAGCCGTCGGGTCAGGATCCCGCGGCCGGCTGTGGGACGGGAAACAATATGCCAATGGATATGAAGGAAACCATCGCCGACGCGGCAAGAAGGCTCTTAACGGAGAAAAACGTAAAAAAACTGACGGTTAAGGATATCGTAGCGGAATGTCAGATCACAAGGCAGGCTTTTTACTATCATTTTGAGGACATACCGGCGTTGTTTCGCTGGATATTGGAAAAAGAGACGGAGCAGATGATCCTGGACACGCAAATGACTGGCGACGCGCAGGAAGGACTCAGACGTTTTTTCCTTATGGCGGTCAACGCCGCGCCCTATGTCCGGAAAGGGATGCAAAGCAATTACCGGGATGAGCTTGAAATGCTTGTTACCCAATACGCCTATCATTTTTTCGAGCGTGTCATTGAAGAACAGGATTTGTACCACTCCCGTACCCGTTCTGAGGTAAAGCTCATCCTGCGTTACCACAGCCACGCTATCATGGGCTTACTCCGGGAGTGGACGGATGAGGATTCAAAAAACCTCGACGAGATAGTGCACCTTGTATATCTGCTGATGACAAAGGGTATCTCGCCTGTCGATTGATACGGCAGGCTTTACAAAAAGGCCGGAGTGTAAAAATTTTTTACACTCCGGCCTTTTTGTCTATACACGGCAAAAACTGTGGCAATTGAGAAAAATTAAAAGAGTGGGTAGAATATAAATCAGGAAAGGGGGCGCCGATATGGCCCATGAAATTCTCTCCGTCAAGCTGTGCGAGCTCGACGAGAAAATCAGCCGGATGCACAGCCGCATCCACTTGAGCGAAAGTACCGGACGCGGTCAGCTTGAGCAGGAGATCGCCGCACTCAAGCGCGAGTGTGCCGAGACGGAACTCACGCTTCGGAACAGATTACGGTTTTCCAAGTCCGGCGCAGTTTCGGCCCTGTCGCAGGCATATGATGAGATCCGGCAGATCATAATCAGGACGAGCGACGATCTTCAGAAACGCGGTGCCGACAGGCCGGATGAGTCCGCTCCGGCTGAAGAAAAGATACTGCTCGCGGAATACGCGCTGGACTTTGCAATGCAGGCATCCGACAGGGCGCTGCTGCTGTCCATGGAGGCGATAGACGCCCAGATGGCGCAGCCGGAGCAGGAAGAAGGGAGTTTGTCATGAAAGAAGTAAAGTCTCCGAAAAAACCGCTTATATATTATTACGGCATCGTTCTTCTAATAATCTTGCTGTTCAACCTCCTCATCACCCCCATGCTGTCGCAGGGCCAGGTGGTCGAGGTCGACTACGGTACTTTTATGGATATGATCGACGAGAAGGACATCGGCCGCGTACAGGTCGAGGACGGCCAGATAACCTTTACCGACAAGGATAACACCACGGTCTATACAACCGGCGCCATGGAGGATCCGACCCTGACAGAGCGGCTCCATGACTCCGGCGCGGAATTTACCAGGGTCATAGAGCAGACCATGTCCCCGTTTATGAGCATTCTTCTGACTGTGATACTGCCCATGCTCATCTTCATCGTCATCGGACAGTACATGAGCAAAAAGCTCATCGAACAGGCCGGCGGGAAAAATTCCATGTCCTTCGGTCTGGACAAGAGCAACGCAAAGGTATATGTACAGTCGACGCAGGGCATACATTTCAGCGACGTGGCCGGTGAGGACGAGGCAAAAGAGAGCCTGGCCGAGATCGTAGATTACCTCCACAACCCCGAAAAATATACCGAGGCGGGAGCTTCCATGCCCAAGGGTCTCCTGCTGGTCGGCCCTCCGGGCACCGGTAAAACCATGCTGGCAAAGGCCGTGGCCGGGGAGGCAAATGTGCCTTTCTTCTCGATTTCCGGCTCCGAATTTGTGGAGATGTTCGTCGGCATGGGCGCTTCCAAGGTCCGCGATCTTTTCCGGCAGGCGAAGGAAAAGGCCCCGTGCATCGTGTTTATCGACGAGATCGACGCCATCGGCCAGAAACGAAATTCCAGCGGCATGGGAGGCAATGACGAGCGGGAGCAGACGCTCAACCAGCTTCTGACCGAAATGGACGGCTTCGAGGATAACGCCGGCGTTATCATACTCGCGGCGACCAACCGGCCGGAATCCCTTGACCCGGCGCTGACCCGTCCCGGCCGTTTCGACAGGCGTATCCCGGTCGAACTGCCGGATCTTGCCGGCCGCGAGGCAATACTGAAGGTCCACGCAAAAAAAATCAAGGTGGGGCAGGATGTGGATTTCCACACCATAGCCCGCATGGCCTCCGGCGCTTCCGGAGCGGAGCTTGCCAATATAATAAACGAGGCGGCGCTGCGTGCCGTCCGGGACGGCCGCACCATCGTGACCCAGTCCGACCTGGAGGAGAGCATCGAGGTCGTCATTGCCGGATACCAGAAAAAGAACGCCGTGCTTTCCGACAAGGAAAAGCTGGTCGTCGCCTATCATGAGATAGGCCACGCGCTCGTCGCGGCGAAGCAAACAAACTCGGCCCCCGTACAGAAGATCACCATCATACCCAGGACCTCCGGCGCGCTGGGCTATACGATGCAGGTCGACACCGGGGACAAATACCTTCTGACTAAAGAAGAGATAGAAAACAAGATCGCCACGTTGACCGGCGGGCGGGCCGCCGAGGAGGTAGTCTTTGACGAGATCACCACCGGTGCCTCCAACGATATCGAACAGGCGACCAAACTGGCCCGCGCCATGATAACCCGGTACGGCATGAGCGACGAGTTCGATATGGTGGCCATGGAGACAGTCAACAACCAGTATCTGGGCGGCGACACCTCGCTGGCCTGCTCCGCAGACACCCAGAAGGACATCGACCGGAAGGTCGTTGAGCTTGTTAAAGAGCAGCATGCAAAGGCAAAGCGCATCCTGCAGGATAACCGCGGCAAACTCGACGAGCTGGCAAAGTACCTCTATGAAAAGGAGACCATAACCGGAGATGAATTTATGAAGATTTTGACGTCAGGAGGGGAAGAAAAATGAAAAGACGTTCCGGATTCGGCTGGCTTGAACTTATACTTGGGATACTGCTGATCCTGCTGGGCATCTTCACCCTTGCAAGCCCGGACCTGGCGCTGACCGGTCTTGTGGTCGTCTACGGCATTATCGCCATCGTTATGGCAATTGCGGATATTGTACTGTATGTTCGGCTTGAGAGATATATCGGGTTTGGCCCTGTCGTGTCGCTTATATCCGGGATACTGAGCGTGATGTCAGGTTTCATGCTGCTGGTGTATCCGAACGCGGGCAAATGGGTGCTGTCCCTGCTGTTTCCGATCTGGTTCATCGCGCACTGCATCTCCCGTCTGTCGCATCTGCAGACAATCCGCATGACGGCGGGCAACGGCATGTACTATTTCACGCTGATCGTCAATATAATCGGACTGATACTGGGCTTTATGATGCTGCTTCGTCCGGTGTTCACCCTGCTTTCCGTCACCTATATCGTCAGCCTGTATCTGATCCTGCTCGGGGTAGACAGCATCGCCATAGCCATCAGCGGCATCGGCTCCCGAAGGTGAAAGGCACAGCCGCCGCAGGGGACCGTGCGGCAGACTTTATGAAAGGTCGGATCTAATGGATTTGTTCTTAAAGCTTTGCTTTCTGTTTTTCATGGGTTCCGTCAGCGGCTGGGCCGTGGAACTGCTGTTTCGCCGGTTTTTGTCCTCGGCAAACCCTGAGAGAAAGTGGATAAACCCCGGTTTCTGCGTGGGGCCATATCTGCCCCTGTACGGCGTGGGGCTCTGCCTGCTGTATCTCATTGCCACCGCCGGAGAGCGATATCTTCCGCCGGACTCTGTTGGCCATGCGATAGTGCTCATCCTTCTTATGGGCCTTGCCATGACCTCCACAGAGTATCTGTCCGGCGTACTCGCCCTGAAGGTACTGAAAGTACGCCTGTGGGATTACAGCGGGTGCCCGGGAAACATCCAGGGAATCATCTGTCCAAAGTTCTCGGCCATCTGGCTGGCTGTGAGCGCGGTGTATTACTGCGGTATTCATCCGCATATACTCAGCGCGCTGCAATGGCTGTCGGAAAACCTGGCCTTCAGCTTCGTCATCGGCCTGTTTTTCGGTTTTTTCATTGTGGACGTCGTTTATTCCGCCCAGTTGGTCGCAAAGCTCAAACACTTTGCCGAGGAAAACGATGTCATCGTCCGGTTTGAAAACATCAAGACGAACATCCGCCGTTATCATGACCAGACTGCGCAGAGATATCACTTCTTCCGGCCTTTTTTCGTCTGACAGGCACCTCTCGGAACATTTGAGCGAAATGCGCAAATCGTTCGAGGCCCGCATAAGGACCGGGCAAAAAACCTCCCCCCCGGACGATGGAAACGGCAGCTTATGATATGGACCGTCCGCCGCGAATCGGGTCCATCCGTCCAGTATTCTTTAACAGGTGAGAGTAAAACAGGACGGGAACAGTGCCAGTGCACTGTTCCCGTCCTGTTTGCGCCTTGCCCGTTCTTTTTGAATGGATAGGGGGCGCAGGCCGCGGGCGCCGTTTCACCGCCCACCGTGGCGAGACGGTCTGTCCGGGGCCAGCTTTATCCAATGATCTGACAATTTTTCCAGAAGCTCTGCCAGTTGGGCCGTTTCCTCATCCGTAAGCACGGAAAACATGTCGTGAGCATTCTCCTGTGTAAGACCTCCGCGGTCAGCAGCGCCAACTGCATGATGCAGGTATTTCATAACGAGCTGCTGCTGTCTTTTTTCAAATTGAAGCCGCGGTGCATGGACATGGCCGTTTTCTCCCTCCCGGGGGAGCGTCCCAGTCCGTTTATATTCCGACCCGCGTTCGCAGTGCGGCGCAGACAGATCGCATCGCCGCGGGCAAATCGGACAGTATTTTATATTTTCGTTCATTGTTCATCCTCCTAAGGTTATGTTGCAAAGCCTGCATACTGCGTCATATATAGCTCGTAATATTTACCTTTCTTGTCAAGCAATTGCTCATGTCTGCCACTTTCCACAATTTCTCCATGATCCATAACGACGATCAGATCGGAATCGCGGATGGTGGAAAGGCGGTGTGCGATGACGATGCTGGTCCTGCTGCGCATTACGCGCTGCATCGCGTCCTGTATCGCCTTCTCCGTCCTGGTATCCACATTGGCGGTAGCTTCGTCCAGAATCAGGATCTTCGGATCAGCCACAAATGCGCGCGCTATCGCAAGCAGTTGCCGCTGCCCCTGGCTGATATTTTCTCCTGAACCGGTCAGGACGGTGTCGTACCCCTGCGGCAGCCTTTGCAGCATATCCCTGCAGCAGCTCATCTCCATTGCTTTCAGGATCTGTTCATCCGTGGCGCTGTCACTGCCGTATTTCAGGTTATTCCTGATGGTATCGGAAAACAGCACCGTATCCTGCAGGACGATGGCCACGTTTTTCCGCAGGCTGTCACGCGAAACATCCTCGATGTTCTGGTCGTTTATAAGTATCTCTCCGCTGTCTATGTCGTAAAACCGCATCAAAAGATTGACGATCGTCGTCTTGCCGCTGCCTGTCGCGCCTACAAGCGCAACCGTCTTTCCGGAGGGCACCGACAGGGTAAAATCACGGATCACGGGATGGTCCGGCTCGTATGAAAAACTCACGTTCCGGAATTTAACCGTCATGTTTTCTTCTTCTGCCAGCGCATCTCCCGATTTATCCTCATTTACCTCATTTAACACAGTAAACACACGCTCGGCGCCGGCGATCGCGGTTTGCAGCTGGCCGTAAACCTGGGCGATCTCGTTGATAGGCCGGCTAAACTGCTTGGCGTAAACGATAAAGGCGGAGATCACGCCTACGGAGATCAGTCCATGGATGGAAAAATAGCCCCCGAAGGCCGCGATAATGACAAAGCCGATATTGCCGATACAGTTCATTATCGGGCCCATGACCCCGCTGAAAATATCCGTTTTGATACCTGCCTTTGTCAGGTCATCGGCGGTCTGGCAGAACTCCTCAATAGTGATGTCCTGGTGATTGTAGGCGACCACGGTACGATACCCTGCTACCATCTCCTCGACGGTGCCGTTGAGCTGTCCCAGCAGCGTCTGCCGCCGGCGCGAGAACTTGCGCACCTTTCCCGAAAGCACCTTGGTAGCAATCAGGGTCAGTATAACCGTTGCACAGCTTAGAAGAGCAAGCTGCCAGCAGTACCAAAGCATGATCGCAACGGTCCCGACTATGGTCAAAACACCGGAAAACAGCGATGGCAGGGACTGCGAAACGGTTGTGGAGATATTCTCTATGTCATTGGTCATGCGGCTCATAACGTCGCCGTGGGAGTGCGTATCCAGATAGCGGACCGGTAAATCCACGATCTTGCCGAATAGCTCCTCTCGCATGCGCCTGACAATGCTCTGACTGAGCCTGGCACTCAAAAGGTTCTGCAGAAGCTGACTGCCGCTGTAAAGCAGGTAGACGGCAAGCATCAGGATCAGCACCAGCCAGAAGCTGCCCGTCTCCTCGCCGGCAATGATATCAATGGCTTTGCTCTGAAGACTCGGCGCATAGACTCCGCAGAGTGTTCCAAAGATTACAACGACAAGCATGCAGACCACCATCGCCTTTTCATGCGCAAAATAGGTGACGATCCTCTTCAAAGTCGCACCCACATTTTCCGCATGCTCCACCTCGCTAAGCCGCTCATGTCGGGTCATGCCGGGGATATTCCGCTCGACCGGCTTCCGATCAGTATTCGTACTCATGGGTCTCATCCTCCTCTCCGATCTGAGAATGATAAATATCCTGATATACGCCGCAGGAGCGCAGCAGCTCTTCGTGGGAGCCGCAGGCCGCGATCTTTCCGTCCTCCAGGACGACGATCCGATCCGCCCGGCGCACGGAGGCTATCCTCTGGGCGACGATTATCTTTGTGCTGTCGGGATACGTCTCCTGAAGGGCTGCGTACAGATCCGCCTCCGTCTTGAGGTCGAGCGCGCTTGTCGAATCGTCGAATATCAGAATGCGTGCCGGTTTTAGCACGGCTCTGGCGATCGAGATGCGCTGTTTCTGTCCGCCGGACAGGCTCATCCCGCGCTCCGCGACGACGGTATCGAAGCCGTCCGGAGTCGATGAGATGAAATCCGCAGCCTGCGCTGTGACTGCGGCCGCTCTGATCTTATCATCGTCCGCGCCCGGCTCTCCCCAGGCAATATTTTCGCGTATGGTGGTGCTGAACAGCTCGCTCTTCTGCAGCACTACGGAAATCTTTTCCCTCAGGTCCTTTTGCCGGTACTGGCGTACATCGACGCCGTCGACAAGCACCTCTCCCCCTGTGGCGTCATAGAATCGGGGTATCAGGTTTACCAGCGTCGTTTTTCCGCAGCCGGTCGCGCCCATAATGGCAAGCGCCTCTCCCGGATGTATGGTCAAATTGATGTGGTTGAGCACTATCTGGCTACTGCCGGGATAGGCAAAGCACACGTCACGGAACTCTATCTTTCCCTGACGTCCGGCCTCGCCGCCGAAGGTACCCTCCTTCATCTCTGGCTCGCTGTACAATATCTCCTTGACCCTTTTCCAGGAGGCAATGCCCCGGGATATATTCTGAAACAGCATTACCAGCATCAGTATCCCGTTGAGAAGCTGAGTCGTATAAGTTATCGCCGCCATGATATTGCCGGGCGTCGCGCCGCCGCTTCCGACCTCAAAGGAGCCAACGACCAGAATAATGGCCACCACGATATACATGAGTGAGTTTATAACGGGGTTCATGAACGCAAAGATCACAAGAACGCCCAGTTGTGTTTTCGTGAGCGCATCGTTGGCTTTCCCGAACCTCGCTTTTTCGTATACCTCGCGGACGCAGGCCTTTATAATACGGATACCGGACACATCCTCCTGCATGATCGCGTTGATGCAGTCAAGCTGCGCCTGTAATTTGGAGAACATCGGGTTTGCCTTTGCCATACAGAAAGCAAGACAGCCGACGATCAACGGAAAGGCGCACAGCACTATCAGCCCGAAATCCCGATTGAGCCGGAACATACAGTACATGCTGCCGAACATGAGAAGGCTGGTGCGTATCATGCCGCGCACGAACTGGGACACGAAATTCTGCACCTGGGTTATGTCGTTAGTGACCCGGGTCACCAGAGAGCCCGTTCCAAACTGGTCCATCTGCGGAAAGGAAAAGGTCATTATCCGGCGAAAACAGTCCTTTCGTATCTCGTTTCCGATGTTCTGACCGGACATATGGACGAACACGTTATTGAGAGATCCGCATAGGCCGCCAAACAGAACAAGCCCGACCATCTGAATCCCGAGTTTCCAGATAAGGCCAAGATCGCCGACGCCGCCATTATCCAGCCCCAGCACGCCGTCGTCCACGATCCGGCTCATGATACCGGGCTGGACCAGATCCATTGACACCTCGCCGATCATGAACAGGCCCGCAAGGATAGCATAGGGGAGATACCGTCTTATATATTTCCACATATTTCCTATTCTCTCCCTTGACGGTACAATTTCCCGTTGCTCCCGTGTTCCCGGCGTTGATGCCCGCCTTGCCTGCGGTTGTCCCTGATGTTCTGATACCGCGTCTCCCAGTCCGAATTCACCCGCTCAAGCAGTGACAGAAGTTCGTCCTTTTCTGCATCGGACAGGCAGGAGAACATCTGCTCATGACGGCGCAGGCGCTGCTCTTTGGCCTCCTCCGCGAAAGTCTTTCCCGCTTCGGTGAGTTCGATATCCGCGGTTCGCCGGTCGGTCTCGTTCGGCGTACGCCTGATATGGCCCGAGCTTTCTAGTTTTGCTATCACCTCGCTGGCGGAACCGGGCTGTATCCCGAGCCGCTCGGTCAGTTCCCGCTGCGTAATGCTTCCGCCGATTTCGTTCAGAACGATAACGATCCGCTTCTGACTGCCCTTACCCTCATATAAAGAACGCAGCATATGGCCCAGATCCCGCAGATTGATTATAAGCTTATCATTGATGTCGGCATTCCGGTACTGTACATCGCGCCATGCGTCATGCGTGCCGCTTTCCGCTTTATCGCTCATGTCCTGGTCTCCTTTATAAATATTCTGGTACCTTGACATTATACTCTTCTTTTCGCTTTTGTCAAGGTACCTTGAATAAAAATATCAGACGGCAGGGATCAATGACCTCCTGCCGCCTGGCGTTTTACAATAAATTGCTTCTATAAATAGTAAAATTTCCTTCATATGGATCATGCGGAGTTGAAAATGCAGATTCAAAGCATCTATGACGACGGCGGACAAATCTACGGAGCAGGTAAGATCACCGCTATCCTCCAAAATCAAGGGGCAAAACCCGCAAAAAATATGTTTCTCAGCTTATGAAGGAGTTGGGAATCAGCAGTGTCAGCACTACGGCAAAGAAAGAATGCAAAAAATAGGAGAAAGGACAGAGCAAAAATTTCTTGCGGCAGCAGTTCCAAATCGAATGGCCCAATCAAATCTGGGTCAGTAATATCATTGTTTTTAAATTCCATTTTACATTCTGATTTTTCGATTTTTGATTTTGGATGTCTCATTTCTACAAGAGAGGGTAATGCCTAAAAGTTGGCCTGAATCCTCAGTTTCAAGCATAGAAATAGAAAAAGAGGCCGAAATTTGGATGTCTCATTTTTGAGTTCCAAATTTCGACCTCTATTCACATGGTGCCGTTGAGCAATCCAAATCCGAACCTGTTTTCATGTCGGCAAGGGCGGTC
>CAZSRK010000020.1:37067-39787 GCA_964609305.1 uncultured Oscillospiraceae bacterium | reverse complement strand
CCTTCCTTCTAGCCGGGATATCTCACGGCAGCTCAGCCCATCTACATAATATTTTCGTATACAGCTACGCTCTTCTATGCTAAGATGATGGTTGTTCATGTAGTCTCCTCCTGGTGTTTTGGTTGTGTAGTTACTCCATTCTACCACCGGGACTGTATGAACTCTTTTTTTACTAAACTGTTGCACTTCATAGTATAATTCACCAATAACCTTTTAAAGCGTCACAGTAATGCTTTTGCTTTTTCTTCGTAGGGTTCTTCGGTTCCATTCACGCAAGCGCCATGGTCGCTAAGATAGCCATACACAAAGTACAGGCTTTATCTATCATGTCTAATGCCTTATCACATGTATCAAGGGTCTGAGAGCTCATCGCTGTCTCTACTGCTTCCTTAATAGACTTTACCTCCTGCTTATTAAAGCATTCGTATATAAGCCCGGTCTTTAAAAGGGTTTTTGCCAGTACCAGTCTATACGGTTCCGAAGCAACAGCTGAACATAAGGACAACACATAAGTCTTACACATTTCCGCATAATCGCCGTTCACTTCCAATTTTCTGTGCTCTATGCCCAGACGGTTTTTTACTGTTTTTTCAATCACCATGCCGCTTTCTATCAGATAGGCTTCTACTTTTGCGACATAGTCCTTCATAAACTTTGTAAACACCGTAAATAGTACTGATTCTATTGTCCTGCCATTTGAGCTGCCAATGGCTTCACACAGAGGGCGCAGGTAATCCGGTACTTTTAGTGGTTCCCGAACTATACACACTGATTTCTCCTCCCAGCTAATCGCCCCTTGTCTTTCCAGTTCATACAGACCAAGCGCCGCCAGGCCCGCCAGATAATCCTGCTGAAAAACAGCTGTATCCTTATGTGCTGAAATGGCGAGCACTGCATATCGAATTACATTATTGTCTGTCATTGTTAACCTCCTGCAAAGCAACTACAATATTTTCCTCAGTCTTTATTTGCATACTCTCCTCCCAAGCATCTAAATATGCCTGTACCAGTCCGGCAATTCCATCTCGCTCAGTAAATTCCACATTGTACAGGACAGAAATTTCCGCATAATCTCCATAATTATAAATACGAAAAGAAAACGGATTATAATTGCCCACACATTCAAACGGCATAATATTCTTCCAAAAGGAGTCTGCGCTGCTTGAACAAAGTTTCTGGTAATCAAATATTACAGAATCTGAAACTATCCTCTCTCTCCTCTCCGAATCCAGCATATGCCAAAAACCGTGTTCAACACTTTTGAGCCGTGTTAACTCTTCCTCAGCATTGAGTGCCAGCTGGACAAAATCAGATTACCTCTCATCGGGACGTTCAATTTTAAACGGAAGCATAAAAGAGAAAAAGCCAATCGTATTAACAGGTTTCAGGCGGCTGCGTCCATTAGAATAAAACAGTATTGCCGCAGGCAAATTATTACTTATATCATATACGTTCTCATATATAGCCGAAACGAGCAGACTAAACAGGACGGCAAACTCTCCCACCTGGTACTTGATACAAAACTCTCTGAGACGTCCGCACAGACTTGCAGGTATTTTGCATGAATACTGCCTGCTTGCACCTGAATTAAAATATATTGGGACATCGGTATCATTATCTGCTTTATTATGGTGTTTCGCCATTGCCGAAACAACGCCCCGCCAGTCCGTCCTGCGCACATCTGACAGATAACTATCCCAGAATATTCCCTGCTGCCTGACCTCATTTCCCCTGGCAAACCGCAAATATGCCGCGGCATAATCGATTAAGGAATTCCGAGGCTCTGCTTTCAGGCAGGATTTGTATCGGCTGTTTAATTCCTCCATAAAATACATAAGAGAGTAATAGTCAAATATCGCATGATGTGCGGATAAAACAAGTGCGCCTTTCTCCCGGCCTCTTACATATATGAGTCTGAAAGGATAATCGCAGTCCCATTCAATGTCCTCAAGCTTATGGTACAGCCAATCGGCGTCGCTTCCACCCACGGATAACGGCAGGCCTCTGCTTGTGTCAAACAGCCTTATGGCAAGGTCAGGCTTGTTAATCACCCTGAGAGGTACGCGCGGTTTTGTTATACTTTCCATTCTATATCTGTTTCCGGATTTGCTGAACCTCAGACGGAACGCGTCATGCACCTGCTGTATTTCAAGGAAGGCCCTGTTAAGCTCCACACCGTCAAGTTCACAAAACACCGGGATAATATATATCATCTGATTAAACAGGGGAAACAATTTATATTCCCGATTTATGTCTTCCAAATTTACAAGGTATTTCTGCATTGGCAGCATGGCAACAGGCCGCCGCGCAGTTTCTTTACCGTCCGCATTCCCTTTGGCAGAGCTGATTTTCTTTGTCTCTTCAACCATACGCACAATGTCCCCTGGCGTCATTTGCAAGTTCCACTTTGAAATATCAAGCTCTATTCTAAACTGCTCCTCTACCTCACACATCAGAGAAATCAGCATAAGCGAGTCTACCCCCTGAGAAATGAGACTCAGGCCGTCTTCTATTCGTCCCGGGCATACCTGGCGGATACAGAGATTTACTTTTTCCGTTATTTTATCTGCCCGCTTTTTTACAACATTTATACTGACCTGTGCCGATTTTTCCAGCCCGGTCCGGTCCAGCTTTCCATTGTTGTTCATAACGAAATTTTCCACCGGAATATACTGCTGGGGTATCATATATTCCGGCAGCTTAGTGGCAAGCTGTTCGCA
>CAZSRK010000020.1:29858-36967 GCA_964609305.1 uncultured Oscillospiraceae bacterium | reverse complement strand
GTCAACTGTTTCAACTGCTCTTTCAATTTCTCCCAGTTCAATTCGATAGCCTTTAAATTTTACCTGATTATCCCCGCGTCCGGCATAGTACAGATTGCCGTCTTTACCCCAGTATCCCCGGTCTCCAGTTCTGTACATGGTGTCCTCCGGACACAGTATATCTTCAAAAAACGCCTTATCGGTCAACTCGTCATCATATATATATCCCTCTCCGACGCCGGCCCCGGCTATCCATATATCGCCAGTAACACCGGGACAAAGCAGTTTTCTGTCCTCATTCAAAATATATATACGCGTATATTTTATGGGTTTTCCTATTGGGATAACCTGCAATTGTAATTCCTCTGTCCGGTTCATCGGAAACAATGTCGTTTCAACCGTGCACTCAGTAGGTCCATAGCAGTTAATAACAATGCATTCCGGACAACGTCCGAAAAACGTATGTATAACATTCTTCTTAAGCTCTTCTCCCGCCGAAAGATACAGTTTAAGCCCAAGCCGCACTTCCCTATGACTTATGAGATATTGGTTAATCATCTGCATAATAAGGGGAGTACCATCACATACATCAAGTCTGTTCAGTTCACAGATTAAATCCGCCGGCCGAAGCTTTGCCTCATAGGGAACAATATGAAGCGTGTGTCCCTCTAACAGTGAGGGCCAAATCTGCTGTACTGAAAGGTCAAACGCAAACGATGCCATTACTCCCACTTCCAGTATGTCTTTGTTTACCAGGGAAAAAGCTTCTTCCTGTATTCTGTGAACCAGATTCATTACCGAAAGCTGAGATATAACCGCTCCCTTTGGAACCCCCGTAGAGCCAGAGGTAAAAATAACATATGCATAATTAAGCTCCGGTGAACCGGGCTCTGCCTCACCGCATTCAATATCGGGACAAATTTCCGATGTTCCGCCAATAAGCCTTTCATAAGAAACAACCGGGCAGGCGCCGCTATCACTGCTGAAGTCCACGTTTTCCAGCACAATTGTACACACCGCACGCGCCTTTCTTATCATATACTCTATGCGCTCCTTTGGAAGCTTATCATCAACTGGCAGATAATAGCACCCCGCTTTCAGCACACCCAGCATTGCGGTCATATGCTCAATGGTGCGGGAGCACATAATGGCAATACAGTTTCCAGGTTTGCAGCCCATCTCCACAAGTCTTTCACACAGGCGGTCAGACTGTTTATCAAGCTCACCATACGTCACATGTTCTGTACCGCATACAACAGCAGCGCGCTGGGCGCATGTCACTGCAACACGCCGGAAGGCGTCAGTCAGCTTTTCATTCCTGTCTTCCGGTATATGTTCCAAACACAGAGCAGCATAATCACCTACGGTGTTGAGATTGCAAAAATCACAAGCTTTTATGTAGGCATAGGCCTTGGGAGCAAATTCAATAATGTCGACCAACTGTAAATTCTTACCTGACAGCGGAAAATTTACATGGGCAAAATCCCTCAGGACCGCTTTGGGAAAGACAACTATTCCGGTACCAATGAGGTTATTAAACGGCTCTCCAGGTTTTTCAACCGCCTTTACTATACGGTTGTTGTCACCCAGCTTAACGGTATAATTTTTTTGAATTTCACCGGCGTCGTCAGTTGGAACAGTAAGCACCAGCACTGAATCCGGCCTGGCATGAAACGTACTCAGCATCGCTTTGAAATCCAGGTCTGCAAAATACTCGTCTCCCAGCACAAGCATGGAGTGGTCCTCGTAAAATTCCGGGTCATCTACCGCAAAAATTGCCCCAACCAGGCCGTTTTCCATATCCGTCTGAACGTGATAAACCAGTGGTATCCCCCTGTATTCCTCCCCAAAATATGATTGAATCTCACGTTCATCTCTGTGTATGACAACATGAATCTTTTCAATCATTCCGGTTTCTGCACACTGGTCCATCTGCCATGCAAGAAGCGGTCTGCCATTTACCGGCAGCATGCATTTGCTTCTGCATTTGCTGATTGCACGTATGCGGCTTCCGTTGCCCGCTGTTAAAAACAATACTCTCATACTGCACGTTCACATTCCTTCCAAATGGCTTCTGCTCCAGACTGATTCCAGCAGTCTTCCAATTCTCTTGCCATATTTTTGACGCCCTCAGCATATTCACCGTAGTGACGGCATATCTCCTCATATCCGGCCACTATTTCCTCGCCTTGCAAAGGGCGTTTACGGATAAGGACCCCGGCGTGATTCTTTTCTATTGCACGCCCCACCTGATAATCCGGGAAATTTGCCGGTATAACCAGCATTGGCGTATGTGCGAATATCGATTCCCGCACACCGGTAATCCCGCCGTGGGTTACAAAAACACGGCTCTCAGACAGCATTCGTCTCTGGTCGGTATATGTATGAACGAACACGTTTTCCGGAAACTCTCTCCCATTAAAAAGTCCCTGCACATACAAATTTCTGCCACAGCTAACATGTACAGGCTCTTTACAGCGTGAAAGCCCGTTAACTGTGTCATAAAGCAGAAACGCCCCATGGCTTTCCGACACAGTACCCCGCGTCACATAAATTCCGCGCCGATTGTCTGACTGCAAACAGTCCATCTGAAAGCCAATACTCCTGCATAAAGCGGGTATCTTATCATATTCATCTTGAAGCAGCGGCGAAAGATATCCAAATGATATCTCATTTCTTTTCTCCTCACGGCGCGAGGCTTTTCGTTGAAACGCCAACACCTGGTCATAAGATATATCCCCCTTATAGGAGGGCCGCAAAATTTCCTGATAATACTGCTTAAAACTACAGCTTTGCCAGAGCTTTGGCGAAAAGGTAGATGCGTTGAGCTGGAACTGGGGGCACGATATGTTTTTCCGCAGCTGTGACGTAAAAACAGCCTGAGGGTCGTATAAAACAATATCCGGCGCAAAATTACATACGCTCTTCTCAAGACAGCCTGCAAGACGAGCGCCTACTTGAATATCCTGCTGCCATTTAAGCTCAATAACCCTACTGTCTGCCATATATGAATAGTACTCTCTGGCCGCACTTTCCCGATTTTCCTGATATCTGGCAATATTTCTGCAGTACGCTCTTACATCTTCCGGATAGTTTTCAATAGTTAACATTTCCCCAGGTAAATACTGACTGAACTTTTTGTTACAGTAAATCTTCACCGTCACGTCTTTTTTAGCAGCAAAAAGCTCCAGCAGTTTGAGATGCGGAAATAAATGTCCGCTGTACGGCATTAAAAAGCACAATACACGCATTAAAGGACAAACACCCTTTCTATTTCCACCTCAGGAATAAAAATCACTATACCGCTGCCGGTACAAGGTATAAGCCAGTATCCTGCCTCTCTGTCTTTGGAAACAGGCTGAACGCTGCTTCCCCTGTAGCTGACGCCCCCCTTAACTCGCACCATAATGACATTCTTCTCAGGTATTTCTGTTTCCTCAAAGGCACAGTTTCTCAGAGCAGGGGCATAGTCTGTCTGCCGTCCGTCCTCATACAGCACAGAGCAGACGCAGCTTTTATTGAAATATACAGTTACATCTGATTTTGAACTGGGCTTCACTGCAATCCACTCAGGCTGTTCACAAGCCTCTGTCAGCAGCCCCGCAAAAGCTGTTCCGTCAGCAGTCCTGACAAGCGCATGTATACTCATTATTTCGCCTCCAGACGATTAGACGCCATTAGTTTTCCCGCTCTCGCGTAAAAATCCAGCTGGGTCTTGGCGTCAAAATTCTCTGTTTTTATCACCGGTCCATACATGTCCAGCTGTGCGTAAGATTGAACCGTAAAATGCATTCCAAGCTTTTCGAGATTGTCATACTGGTATGTGCCGGGAAACGGCATGTTAGGACCATACACAACATCAATCATGGAACCGTATTTTCTCTTAAACTCCTCCATCAGTAAGAGGGTATCATTCATCGTCTCCACAGTGTCACAGTAGTGTCCGAACATAAAACTGGCGGCAACCGGTATTCCGCACTGAATTGTCTTATCAACGATTTCCCTTGCCTCAGAAAGCTTCATATTTTTTCTGATTTTATCCAGTACCGCCTGGTTTCCACTCTCTATTCCAAACTGGATACGCTGGCACCCTGCCCGCTTCATGCCTTCAAGCAGGTCACTGCTTTTAAACAGGGCATCTACACGTGACTCACACCGCCATATGATTTTGGTGCTGCTGTTCTCGCAAAGCTCTATAAATCTCTCAACACGGTCTCTGAACACCGTAAATGTATCATCTATATAAAATATCTCCCTTGAGCCGCCGCACCGCTTTGTTACAAGCATCGTCTCCAAAAAACATTCTCAATGTCCCGTATGCGGTATTTGCCCCCGGACATGCTTGGAGCAGCACAATATATGCAGCGCCCCGGGCAGCCGCGGCTTGAATACACGGTAGGAGTAATCGACTCATATGCCTCCAGAATAAAATCGCGGTTAATTACCGGCAGCAGGTCGAGGTTTTCCAAGTTGCGGCGCTCCCCGCCGTACTGATACTGTCCGTTTTGGTCCAGGTAGATAAGCCCGTTTATATCCTTAAAACGAATAAGTCTCTGGTCAGTGCGGATTGCCTCCAGAAGTTCAAGCGCGCTCTGTTCACCGTCGCCCCTGGAGATAAAGTCAACGTATCTTTTTCTCATGCAGTATTCCGGCTCAAGAGTCGGGTGCGGGCCCCCAAGCACAATGGGAACGTCCGGATACCTCCTCTTAAAATACCTGCACATATTGAAGGTTGCATCAACATTTTCCGTGTAAACAGAAAAGCCTATAAGTATCGGTCTTATGCTCTCAATTATTTCATTAATATCCTCTGTACGGCAGTTCCTGACACTAAGGTCAATAATCTCAACATTGTAGCCGTGCAGCTTCAGCATGCTCGCAATTGATAAAAGTCCCAGCGGCGGCATATAGTTGTTGCGCGCCAGCTCACGATTATCACAGTTGGATTTGACAATGTATAATACGCTCTTCATGTTCACTCTCCTGACTATACGGCAGTGTATCCACCATCTACGACCAGATTCTGACCTGTAATCATTGACGCGCAGCCGCTTGATATAAACAGTACTGCTTCGGCCACATCTTCCGGCCTTGCGTACCGTTTAAGCGGAATATGCTGGAGATATTTTCTCTTGTAATTGGCACTGGTCAGAAGCTCCCGGTTTCCATCGTTTATTACATAAGTTGGAGATACGGCATTCACCCTCACCTCAAAAGCAGACCAGTCAGCTACAAGTGCACGGACAAGTCCAAGGATTCCGCTTTTGCTCGCGCAGTACGCAGCGCGCATACAGTTTCCAACGACCCCATGCTGAGATGATATAAACACCACATTGCCCCTCCGTTCCAGAAGGGAATCCCGGGCAATCTGCTGTGTAAGGAAGAACCCGCCCTTTACATTGAGGTCAGCCATATAATTCCACATGTCCTCTGTAACCTCTACAGCCTTTTGCAGTACATTTACCCCGGCGTTATTTACCAGAACGTCTACTCCAATCTGCTCTTCCCTTATTTTCCGCGCAGCCGAACATATCTCCTGAACACAGGTTAAATCAGCATAATATGTCTTAACCTCAGTCTTTGAAAAATCCTGCCGAAGCTGCTGAGCCATCTCTTCAAGCTCTTCTCTCCGTTCCGGAGCATCAAAAGCGAGCAGTGTCTCCGCTTCCGACCTGCAATACTCATATGCCAGCGCCTGTCCCAGATACCCCGACGCTCCCGTTATCAGCACATTTTTTCCACGAAACGAAATCTCCAATATAATTCACCTACGCCTTAAGCTTAAATTCCTTTACAGTACCGTAGTACACAACGCCCCGGCTGAAGAATTTAGAACCGCATACAGCTACAAGGAGGGCGGTTGCGTACAAAATGACAGCTGACACTGCAATTTCCACTGCTCCTGCATATCCCATCATATACCTCACAAACATTACCGCCGGGGAGGTAAACGGAATATACGAGCAGACTACCGACAGCATTCCATCGGACTCCAATGCAAAAATACTTACAAAGAACTGAACCATAGCCAGCATTTCTACAGGTACAACTGTTGTCATCAGGTCATCATTGCGGTTCACTATGGAGGCAATTGCGGTATTTATAAAGGAATAAAGCATAAATCCGCCAATAAACATTATAAGCAGAGCAGCAACCTCGTCCGGCTTAAGCGCCGCTATTGTAATTCCCATTTCACTGAACTGCGATAAATCCATTCCGGCCAAGTTGAACGATATCAAAAAGAATACAACAGCCGCCAGCTGAATCAGTCCCGCGAGACCAATTGAGATAGTGACCCCGAGATAAAACGGCAGCGGCTTTATCGACGTTGTGACAATTTCCATCACCTTATTTGTTTTCAGGTAGGCAACCTCACTCCCGGCGGAACTGGAATACATGACAATCGCAACTACCATCAGCATGTAGAGAATATATGTTACCCAAAAGTTTTCACTGTTCTGCACCGGGTTTATCTCCTCAAATAAAACCTGCCGGTTTATACTCTCAAGCACCTCCTGGGAAATGCCGGCGCTTTGAATATTTACATTTTGATACACCGTCTGGGCCAGATTGAGCAGTGCCTGTGCATCTGCCGCGCCTACCTTGCCAACATCATACAAAGTCAGCTTGACGTTTCCATTTTCATCAGCAAAAACCGCATATGCAAGCTCATCTTCCTCTACCTGTCGGGCAATATCACTGTCTGAAAGCCCGCTGTCTGTATTGAAATCCAGGGCTATTTCCTGAAAATAATTTTCAGGTATATCCGTATTTGACAGCTCTTCTGCAAAAATCCCGGTTCTGTCCACTATATATACGGTACTTTTGTCTTTTCCCCCGGAGAATGCACTGAGCAAAAAGCATGAGGCAAGACTCACCGCGCACAGCAGCACTGTAACAATGATATAAGCTTTGCTTTTAACCTGTTTCCTGAGATAGTATTGAAATACAATGCCAAAGTCATGCCATGAAAATCCTTTACGCATCTGTCTGCTCCTCTCCCGCAAGTTCAAGGAAAATTTCCTGAAGAGTTTTTTGGGACTGCTCCAAAGTTTCAAAAGAAATGCCGGCATCTACAGCCTTTCCAGCCAGTAGTCCAATGTCCGGCCTGCGTTTTTAACTGTCATGCC
>CAZSRK010000020.1:0-29848 GCA_964609305.1 uncultured Oscillospiraceae bacterium | reverse complement strand
TGAAAGGTTCATCAAAAATTATAATTTCCGGGTCGTGAATCAGGCTGGCAATTATCTGCACTTTCTGCTGGTTTCCCTTTGACAGGCTCTCCAGGGTGTTCTTTTTATACTGTGGTATCTCCAGCCTTTCCAGCCAGTAGTCCAATGTCCGGCCTGCGTTTTTAACTGTCATGCCTTTTAGCCTTGCAAAAAACATGAGTTGGCTGAACACTGTCTCCTTTGGGAACAGGCCTCTTTCCTCCGCGAGGTATCCGACGTGTTTTAAGTCAAGCCCCATTCTGTTTCCGTTTACAGTTATTTCTCCTCTGTCCTTTGGCGCCAGTCCAAGTACAGAACGGATTGTCGTCGTCTTCCCTGACCCGTTTCGCCCCACGATGGCGGTCAGCTTACCGCTGCTGAACGAAAAACTCACAGAGTCTACCGCACAGAATTCGCCATAGTATTTGGTCAGGTTTAAAATTGAAATATCCATAGCTTTCCTTTCTTATACCATTCGAATAAGGCGCCTGTAATCATTTTTAATCATGCGGTAGTTATGCATGACAGTCTTGCAAAAGTCCGAAAGCATAATTAACGTGCCAATGCCCGCAATAAACCATATCATCGTTTCTGACATTGAAATCCTGGTACATATGGTATAAATGTTATATCCCCAGAACAGCGGCTTAAATATCAGCGCCGCTATTCCATATACCGCCAAAATGCGCCGGTGTCCGTTTGTCACCTGAAGTGTAGGTATAATTTCCCTGTCAAAAAATGTCGCATACGCCATCATAACGCCCTTGTCCATGAGATTTGTTACGTTAAGCGCCGCGCTCAAATACCAGTATCCGTCCAGTTTAACAAGGGGATTAAATTATAAACACTCACAATTAAGCTGGCCACCGCAAAATAGTAAAACGGCAGGACAATTATTTGAAACATAGTGAGCATGAAAGCAACCAGCAGAAATAGGACGCCGAGAAAAGCATTTACATATACTCCGGAGAGAGCCACGCGCTTACGGTGCTTTGCCTCTCTGATTTTGTATATGTCGGTAACATCGCAATAAAAGCACGGAATAAGGAAAAACAGCAGAATACCAATTGATTTAACCTCTCCGCCATATTTCTTGCATACCACCGCATGCGCCGCCATACTGAGAATCAGCAGTACTGCTGTAACAACAATGTTGGAAACAGTAAAGGTCAGCGTAAAAGAAGCCGTCCCGCCTGATACCGCAGGCACACCCGCCGCCTGTATGAAGCTGTATACCGCAATACCCACACAGGCCAAGGCCATCAGTATAAAGATTATCACGCTCGGCCGGCTGAAAAACTTTGAGTAAACGGGAAAAACACTGTGAATTACCTTTTCCACATTGAACTCTGCCAGCTTAATTTTTGTAAGATCAAAAGTTCTTTTGTTTTTTCCGGCAGCTTCTGCACTGTCTTTGAGAAATCCCCATTCGTCAAACTTTTCCTTCAGAACCTTCTGCAAATGTTCGGGCAATTTGTCATATTCTCCGATTTCTGCCTGAGGACTGTCTGCATTAAGCTGTTCCAGCAGGTATCCCGTCTCTGCTTTTCCAAGGCGTACATATTTCCCGGAAAGTGTATTTTTAACAAGGTACAGTGGGTCTTCCGTCCGCACACGCTCATCTCTTAAAATCTCCAGATGCCCTACTGTCATAACACCGAAACCTCCTTACAATATTCTCTGCAAGAGAGAAACAATCTGCCTTAAATAAGACTCTATTTCTTCTTCTGTAATCAAAAATGACGGGAAGAAGCTGATGCCGCGGTTATATGGCTCATTGTTGTACATGTATACAATAAATCCACGTTTTCGAAATAACTCCATTGCACGCAGAACATCAAGTCCATTAAACCTCTCCGGAAAATCAACTCCAATCATCAGGTCGGCGCCACGCACCTCTGTCCTGGCCCCCACCCCCTCTTTCAGGAGATTTAAGAAATAATTTCCCTTTTCAGCGACCTTAAAAGAAGCGTGGTCCCTCATGCATTCCAGCATTCCGATTGCCGCCGAAACTGCCGCCGTATTTCCGCCCTGAGTGGAAAAATGCTCTATTCCTTCCTGCTTTTCCAAAAACACCTGCGCACACCCCCGGCCATACACCAGCGCCCCAAGAGGCAGATATCCGTTATTAATAGCCTTTGACAAGCAGACAAGGTCTGGAGAAAGGCCCGACTGCTCATACGCAAACATCGTTCCTGTTCTGCCAAATCCAGTGGCCACCTCATCAATCACAAAAAGCGCGTCATACTGCCGGTACCTTTTCTGTAAATAGCTTAGAGCTGCCGCTGGCACAGGCACAACACCGCCGGAAGCAAAAACCGGCTCCACAATAAAGCCTGCCAGCTCTTCTCCGTATTTTACGAAAAAAACATCAATACTCTCCGCCCACTCCTGCTCATTTTTGTAATTGGACGGCACGGGACACCAGCAGACTTCCGGCAGCAGCGGCGCATAATCGTCTGTCAGCGGCTGGTCAATTCCGCTGACACTCATGGCACCATACGACGTGCCGTGATACGACAGTGAAAAAGCGCCTATCTTTTTCTCCCCAGCTGATTTCTCAGCCTTTGATATTTACGGCATGTCTTTATTGCAGCCTCTACTGACTCCGACCCGCTGCATGTATATAGCACACACGCAAAATCACCCATCACATCTACAAGCCGCTTTGCATACTGTTCCTGAACGCTTGAAAAGCCGGACAGCATATTAGAAAACGGCAGCTGTTCTATCTGCTCTGTAATACGGCCCTTAATAAGAGCGTTCGAGTATCCCAGCGGCATATTCCAAAGTCCGCTGCATAAATCTACATACCGCTTCCCATTCTGGTCGTAAACATTCATTCTCTCTGCCCGTACAAAAGCACTTTGCTGTCTCTCCTGCGTAAAGGGAAAGCCGCCGCGGATAACCGGATTCATCTCTACACTCCCAACTATGTCAGTCTTTAATCGTCCTGTACAGCGCGCCGGACTGGTTCAACGTCTTTACAATCGTCTCATACATTTTCCGGCTCTCCTCCTGGCTTACACTGAAAACTGTCCGCATGTTGTCCATAATCTGGATAACCGGCATACGCTTAAAAAGCATCTCTGCAAACTGGGCAAACTGAGGACTTACATGGAAATATTTCCCGCTGGCTGCCAACCACAGCACATATGTATCCGGCTCGCAGATAAACAGATAGCTGAACTTTGGAAAATACGGCAGTTCCTTTCCATGGTCCTCTCCGTCGGTGAGGTTGAACATATATTCGCTGGTCACTCTGACATTCTGCGGACGTATCTTCTTCAGGCTCGGCACAGAGGAAACCATATCTATGTATACAACTGACGATATAATATAATCTATAACATAGCTGCGTTTCTTCACGATATCGCAATACTCCTCTGCCATAAAAGGAGGAAGCTGAGTACATTTTGCACACCAGCTGCGTGCGCCGCAGTGAGCACAATCGCGCTCCTTTATAAGGTTCTCCTTTTTGACATAGCAGTTCTGTGTCAATTCAAATATCGCCTGTCCGCACTTTCCTATGGGCTGCGTAAAATTTGAACAGACATATACATTTCCATCGCCTGTCAGCTGAATTCTCGGCATTTTATCGACAGAACAGCTGTTACTGTTTAAAAATCTGCAATAGTTTTTCAGATAGCCATATGCCAGCGGAAGCCCTTTCAGTGTGTGGCTCTTCTTAAATGTCTCCGCGTCCTTTAGAAAGCATTGAAAGTCCTCAGCGCAATCCATTGTAAAAACATAGAAATATGCCTCCGGGGTCGCAAAATTATTCTCCATCTCCGGCATTCTTGCGGCAGCTTCCCGATATGGAAGTTCTGTTATTCTCTGTGGTGAGACATACGCGAGATTGTTGACCCTCAGCCTGCTATCCTGTATCCGGATAAAATTGCTCTCAATCGCATTTGCACGTAAATGCTGCGCGCAGTATAAGTCATAGTCATCGCTTTTTACAACGGCCACACCGTTGTCGTCAAATTCCACACAAGGCGCAGTCTCTTGCCTTTCTGCTGCGTCTTTCATATACACTGAAGAATTAACACTTGCCAGCTCATTCAGACATGACAGTGTGTCATCGTCAAGCTGCGGAGACATCACTTCTACGTGCTTTACATAGCCATCTAATGCCACGCCTGCATACACGCCTGTCCTGCTCTTCATAAATCCCCGTGAAAAAGGTACATATCTTGACGCCGCGGCGCCCATGAGTACATCAAGTCCGCTTAAAAGCTCTTCCGGCAGCTTATCGACAGGCTCAACTTCCAGCCGGCGATTACGGACATATTCTGACAGTTTTTCCCAAAGTACGGGATTTTTCTCAAGCACTTCAGTCTCAATCCTTACACACGCTACTTTCTGACGGGAAACCAGCTCAAGTAATTTGTCCATATACATTCCGATGTCCCAATCACTTGGAATAAGTACTTTCCATATCACATTATCATTGTCTGGAATTTCGTCTACAAGGTTTCCGTGAACCGGGCAAATAAACTGCAAAGGCGTTTGCTCGTCAGGAAAACATGACACAATTTCCTGTAAACGCCCTAAATCATCTATCCATATTCCGTCACATGGAATGAGCTTTTTAGTCTCCAGAGAAAGGCCCTCAAACGCTTTATGTATAATTTCCGCGTCACGCTGCACAGCTTCCGTGCTGCGGTATTCTTTTTCACCGTTCTCCATATCCCGGCCAAACCAAATTCCAAATTTTTCTGCATCCTGCGGGAGCAGTATCTGTTTTTCATAGGGAGAGCATTCCATAAGCACGACACCCGGCTGCTCTCCTCCCAAAAGCTCAGTTAATTGTTCCTCCGGCCGTGTATTGGATATTACAGTTACGTTATCCAAATCCGCACATCTTAATTTTTTATCCATTCCAACCAGATACAGCGGGATATCCTCCAATGACGCTATACGTACAACAAGGGCATTTACAAGTATGGCATTTTCATTGTTGACAATCAGCACAATCGCATCATCTGCCACCGATAGTATATCCTCCGCCAAATCGTTCAAAGAGGGCAGCGTGTCATCAGTGTATATCATGGAACTAATACCCGCACATTTCAGATAGCTTCTGAGACAAGCTGTAGCTACTGTTTGAGACGCTGTAAAAAAACCATTTTCATTTTTAATAAGTTCCAAAATGCATATGTCCAGCATAAAAAATTGTTCCTCCTCTATTTTACCAATTTGCAAAAATATTCCCTGCCCGCATTAAACTCCGTAACTTCTATACTGCCGAATTTGCTGTCCTCAGCCGCACTCTTTATATCGTCAATCCCAAAAATACGGTACTTAGTGGAAGTAAGCAGTATTTTCTGCGTTGTTCCCGGAAGTATCTTGGCCATATTTACATGGGCTGCACTCTCGGTGTAGTCGACAGCTCTCTGAAACAAAATCACGGATAGACGTCCTGATGAATCAGGCAAGCTCGCAGTAATCATATCGTCTGTCTTTACCGTTTGCATATCTGATTGCGGCAGGTCCTCCATGTCAAAGCAAAGGCACCCGCCGTCCTGTACATAATCGTACAGACTGTCAAAGAAATCCTTAAATGACCCGTTAAGAAGCCTTATGCTGGTGGCGCCAATCATAATTACCCCGTACCGGCCCGGCCGTTCCAGCTTCGTCATATCCTGCCTATATAAATGCACGCGGCTTTTTAACCTCTTATTTTTCAAATTGAGGTTTTCCTCCAGCTTTTCAAGCATGTCCCCGGAGAGGTCAACCCCCGTAACATCTGCGCCAAGCTTTGCCGCCGGAATCGTCAGTCTTCCGCTGCCGCAGCACAAATCCAAAACCGGTCCCCCGTGAAGCGCTATTGCCTGCATAAACATCGGAAATTCGTTCTGCTCCCCGCAAATCTGGTCATACAGTTCAACCGTATCCCCGTAGTAAAACTCCTGTTCCTCTATATATGTTGGAAAGTCATGAATTAAATCAGCAAAAAATCCGAAATACTTGTCCATTGCCGAGCTCCTTAACCGTCTCAATAATGTGGTGGCACATTCAGGTTATCTGCTTGTGATTATTTTATATAAAAATTTGCTTCTATCAGGTGGCTACGAATCCAATAATCGCTACAACGCCTGTACCGATGGCAAGGCCCTTACCTACTCCGTCAATGAAATCATAAAAAGCTCCCAGTTCCTCTACAGATTCCATTTCCTCAAACTTTAATTCTCTGTTATCAAACATTTTCAGGACTCCTTTCTCTAATTTTGCTTATGCTTTTTCATCAGGTTGCTATGCCTACGTAGACAATAATTCCCAGGCAGACGCCTATTGCTGTGCCAATAGCGCCTTCTGCCCAGCCCAGTTCTTCTACTGTCTCGAGCTCTTCAAAAAACAGGTTCTCTTTCATAATAGTTTCCTCCTTGCAATCAGGTGGCAATGGCACCATAAATGATAAGTCCTACGACAAATCCGAATCCAACGCCAGTTCCTAAGTCCTTCCAGTCGATTAATTCCTCAACTGTCTCAAGCTCCTCAAAATACAGTCCCTTATCCATATTTCTCTCAATTGCCTGTGTCATGTGGTATACCTCCCATCTGTCATAACCCAAATGTGCTGTCTTTAGGATACAATACGCATACACACGGTACAAGGCTAATTGGGTAAATCTTAAGTTAAATGTCTGTATGCATGATAATTCAGCAAGAGGTTGATATTAGGCCGTTCTAACACATAGTTTTTAGCCGTAAACGCACAAAATTAGGCACTAAAAAAGATGGGCAAATACATTATTTTCCTTGATGTAGCAGGTTTTTGAACCTCATACCGACATACTTACAGTCATAAAGATTTCCAGAATATATCTATAATTAATTACTTATTTTGCTCGTTAAAATCAGTTAAGTAATTTGTTAAAGTGCCGCTATATCCATCTTTACAGCAAGATAAAACACGATAGGAATATACGGTTTCTTGGAATACATTAATACTGTCTTTCACTTTTTTACCTGTGTATCGGCAAAAAACTCCCCTGATATATCCATCAACATCAGAGTTAATATAGATATATGGTTATCGGTACCTACCAAATGTTGAAACAGATGTTCACAGTAACATAAAATATGACTTGCTTGTCCTCATGTTGGAAAAATGCCTGCCATCTGTATAAAACAGCTGACAGGCATTTTTCATCTAGTCATATTTATAAATTTTACACACTTTATAGTGTCATTTAATATTGCGTCTGTAAATACCGCATAATAGCAAAACCCCCGAGAAAACAATATTCTCGGGGGTTTTGTCTAACATTCCTATGGTGACCCGTACGAGAATCGAACTCGTGTTACCGCCGTGAAAGGGCGGTGTCTTAACCTCTTGACCAACGGGCCTTATCAGTTGGGCGTATTCCAAAGAATACGCCCAAATTTGGTAGCGGCACCTGGATTTGAACCGGGGACACTGCGGGTATGAACCGCATGCTCTAGCCAACTGAGCTATGCCGCCATATATCAGAAACTAACTTAACAGCAAGGAGCATTATACAATAATATAATGCTCCTTGTCAACCTGTTTAGGCAAAATTTTTCGTTTTTAGCGTGTGGGCAGGTACAGTGTCGGGTCAACATTCTGTCCATCCACCATCATCTCAAAGTGGAGATGCGCCACCTCTCCTGTCTCACAGAGCGCAGTGTCGTCGACCGCGCCAATGACATCGCCGGCCGAGACGCTGTCGCCGGCATAGACCGTGGGAGTTTCTGCAAGATTACAGTAAATGCTCCTTAGACCATCATAGTGCTCGATGATAACAGTGGTTCCGTACAGATCGTCATAATATACGCTCTCAACCTTACCGTTGCCCGCTGCCATGACCTGCGTGCCGATCTCAGCGGCGATGTCTATGCCCTCGTGAGTGCGCCAGTCTGCCATCGTGCGGTTATAGACCAGCGCGTCAACGGAATAAGGCATTTCGATCTCCCCGGCCACAGGCCAGACATACAGATCGGTTGAGATGGTCGTCTGAGTTTGTGTCTCAGTTTCCGTTTCGGTCTGCGCCTCGCTCTGTGTTTCCTCCTGCTGCTCAGTCTGCTCAGAAGCAGGAGCTTCCGTCGTCTCCTCAGGAGCCTCGACCGCATCCGTCGGTTCCTCAGCCTGTATGGGCGCCTGAGCATCCGGAATACCCTCGTCATCATTTGCGATGACTGCAACATCCGCCGGAACATCTACATCAGTCTCTTCTCTGCTTCCGTTTATCAGCACAACAGACGAGGCGCAAAGGATAAGGACTATGTAGAAGCCCTTACCGGCGAAAAACCTCTCCAGCCTGCCGCCGGAGCCTTTTTTCTTTTCCATTGCTTACCTCCAAAACAAGTTTCAGAAATGCTCTGTGATGCTATTTTGACCCACAGAGAGCAGGTTTATACAATCATTTACCTGTTTTGGAGATATTTTTTATGTAATAATTTTTTATATGCTATACTATATTTCAAATTGTTTTTAAAATTAATGCGACGCAAGGGGATAAAAAGTTGGCTATATTGGTGAAAGGCCTTTTATTTTATCCAAAGGAAGTGGAGCCGGCATGGATGATAAACAAATAATCGACCTGTATTGGCAACGGAACGAAGAAGCTATCGCCGCTACGGCAGAGAAATACGGCAACTACTGTGGAAGCATCTCCGGCAACATACTCACAGACAGGGAGGATGTGGAGGAGTGCGTAAATGACACCTGGCTCCGCGCCTGGAACGCGATTCCTCCGCACAAACCTGTGCGGCTGCGGCTTTTCCTTGGAAAGATAACGCGAGAACTGTCCATCAACAGGAGCAAAGCCCTTTCAGCACAGAAACGAGGAGGTAGAGGGTATGCCTCGGTTCTGGATGAGCTGGAGGAGTTTATGGTCACAGATAGCGATCCGGTTGAACAGGCGGTAGAGGCGCAGGTGCTTGGCAGGCAAATAAGCGAGTTTTTGAAAAAACAGCCGAGTAAATCGGCGGACATTTTTATCAGGCGCTATTATCATCTTTGCCCGATAAGGCAAATCGCAGACGAGTTTTCCATAAGTGAGAGCAAAACTAAATCGCTACTGTACTGTTTCGAATGCGCAAAAAACTATATGCTTATCTTGAAAGCGAGGAACTGTTATGAATTCAGAAAAACTCATCGAATCTCTGGGATACATTGACCCCGAACTTGTTGAGCGGGCAGAAAGACGCGCTGAAGGCGGGATGCCGGAACACAGACATATAACGAGACGTTTTGTGGCCTGCGCTGCCTGCCTCACTCTCGCCGTGGCCCTGGGTATATCGGCTGCATTTGCAGGAGGGCTGTTTGACGGCAAGGAGGAATACTTCAGCGGCACCGACGAAAAATATGTGGAAGAGATAATGTCAGTTACGGCTACGGTGTCAAACGACGAGATGCTGCTGCGTATTGACGGGGCAGCTGCGGATGAGCACATGTGTCACTTGCTTATATCCTTTGTCGGTTTGACGCAGGAGACGAAAAACCGCTTTTCCGCGTCGAATAACCTTGACGAGCAGAAAACTTTTTCTCCATATGCCCTCACGGCTGCCGGTGAGCGGGTGGAATTTTCAAGCTGGGAAAGTGGAAGCTATACAAAAGACGGTGGCCTGGGACGCAGGTCCAAATCGATGCTGCCGGATGCTGACATAACCTTTCTTGTGATCTGCACTTTCACGCAGGACATTACAATGAGCGAGGTAGAGAAGATATGCTTTCCGTATGAGGGGCTCACGCTTGAGCTGGATTTGGCGGACCTGAACATCGCACCCGGCTATAAACTGTATCCGGAGGAACCCGCTGAAAGTATAGTGGCCGACCTCTACGTTTCGCGCCTGGGCTACTGCTTCACCGTGTCCCTCGACAGTGAGGCGGAATGCACATTCGATATCAGGCTGATCCGTAAAGATGGCAGCCTGTATGAGCAGGGTTACAGGGGCAGCAGCGGCTATTCCGACGGGGATGAGAGCTGTCAAGTGTATGGTAATTGGTGCGGAGGATCCAGTATTTCCGTGGCTGTCATCGACCTTGATGAATACTGCGGTGTGCAGATAAACGGTGAGAACTACTATTTTACAGGAGAATAGGGACAATACGAGGCAGTGAAAAACAGCGGTAACCGTGCGTTGAGAGCGGGTGCCGCTGTTTTGATCTTATTTAATGCTGAAGAAAGCCTTGCGTCCGGGGTAGCCGGCGATATCGGAAAGCTCTTCCTCTATACGGAGAAGCTGGTTGTACTTTGCGACGCGGTCTGTGCGGGAGGGGGCACCGGTCTTGATCTGACCAGCGTTGACTGCGACGGAGATGTCGGCGATGGTGGTGTCCTCGGTCTCGCCGCTGCGATGGGAAACGACCGCGGTATAGCCGGCGCGGTGGGCTGTCTGTATCGCGTCGAGCGTCTCGGTCAGCGTGCCGATCTGGTTTACCTTGATAAGGATGGAATTTGCAACGCCGAGGCCGATGCCTTTTCTAAGACGCTCGACATTGGTCACAAACAGGTCGTCACCGACGAGCTGTATGCGTTTGCCGAGCGCGTCAGTCAGCATTTTCCAACCATCCCAGTCATCCTCAGCCATGCCGTCCTCTATGGATATAATGGGATACTTATCGCAGAAGCCGACCCACATATCGACCATATCCTGCCTAGTCATGACGGTGCCGCGCTTGGGAAGGTGATAGCACCCGTCATCGCTTTTGAACCATTCAGATACGGCGGGGTCCATGGCTATCATAAAATCCTCACCGGGCCTGTATCCGGCCTTTTCGACGGCCTCAACCAGGGCCTTGAGCGCATCCTCGTCGGACTCGAGGTCGGGGGCGTAGCCGCCCTCGTCGCCGACACCGGAGGAGGGCACGACCTTCCTGAGTGTATGAAAGACCTCGGAGCACATGCGCAGGGCCTGCCTGAAACTTCTGGCGGATACGGGCATTATCATAAATTCCTGAATATCCACGCTGTTGTTGGCGTGAGCCCCGCCGTTGAGCACATTCATCATGGGAACGGGCAGCGTCTTCGCATTGACGCCGCCGATGTAGTTGTAAAGGCTGTTTCCTGTTGCAAGCGCGCCGGCCTTTGCACAGGCGAGGGAGGCACCAAGAATGGCGTTTGCGCCGAGTCGGGACTTGTTTGGGGTGCCGTCGAGCTCACAGAGAAGACGGTCGATGCCCGGCTGGTCAAGCACGTTCACGCCGCTGAGTGCATCGGCGATTTCGGTATTGACGTTTTCAACGGCTTTCAGTACGCCCTTGCCGAGATATCTGGACCCGTCGCCGTCGCGCAGCTCACAGGCCTCGTAGATCCCCGTGGATGCGCCAGAGGGGACGGCGGCCCTGCCGACAGTACCGTCGGAAAGAGCGACCTCGACCTCCACTGTGGGATTGCCGCGGGAATCGAGTATCTCTCGTGCGGAAACGTCAATTATATCGCAATAATATTTCATTGGGTTGACCTCCGAATGTGTTTTTATCTGATGATAAGGCTCTCCCCGGTCATTTCCTCCGGCTTTTCAAGCCCCATTAGTTCGAGCATTGTGGGCGCGATATCTGCCAACCGGCCCTTTTTGAGGCTTACGTCGGCGCCGACGATGATAAGCGGTACCGGATTGGTCGTATGTGCTGTATTCACGCTGCCGTCCGGCATGACCATCACGTCGGCGTTGCCGTGGTCGGCGGTTACAAGGCTTATGCCGCCAATCTCGGATACCGCTTCGACGATTCGGCCGACGCATTTGTCGACGGTTTCGACGGCTTTTATAGCGGCATCCATCACACCGGTGTGGCCCACCATGTCGCAGTTGGCAAGATTCACTATTACAATGTCATATTTGCCGCTCTGGATGCGTCTTATGGTCTCATCGGTGACGGCATGAGCGCTCATTTCCGGGATTAGGTCATAGGTTGCAAATTCCCTGGGTGAGGGGATAAGCACTCTGTCCTCGCCAGGATACACCTTTTCTATGCCGCCGTTAAAGAAAAATGTGACATGCGCGTATTTTTCTGTCTCTGCGATGCGGAGCTGATGCAGTCCGAGGGAGGAGACATATTCCCCGAACGTTCCCTCAAGTTTTTCGGGAGGGAAGGCGATGGGAAGATCCAGCGCCTCGTCATACTGCGCAGTGCAGACAAAGTTGAGATCGAGCTGCTCCGTATCCATACCGGTGCCGGCAGGGAGATTACCGGTCAGCGCCCAGCACAGTTCACGGGCGCGATCGGGACGGAAATTGAAGAAGATGACGCTGTCGCCCCTCCTGATGAGCCCGTTTTTGTCGCAGACGACCGGCTCAACAAATTCATCTGTAACCTCGTTTTTGTAACTTGCCTCAACGGCGAGGACAGGGTCCGGTTCCTCAGAGCCGATACCGCGCACCATCGCGTCGTAGGCGCGCTGGATCCTTTCCCAGCGTTTATCCCTGTCCATGGCGTAAAACCGGCCCTGCACGGTCGCAATTTTCCCGACGCCAAGGCTGGCGCACTTGTCAACGCATGCGCGGACATAGCCCAGACCGGTCCTTGGGCCGACGTCACGGCCATCCAGCGCGGCATGGACATACACACGGGAAAGCCCGTGACGCTTTGCAAGCTCGAGCAGAGCGAAAAGGTGGTTTATATGGCTGTGTACGCCGCCGTCGGAGAGCAACCCAAACAGATGCAGGGCCTTTCCGCTGTCGCGCGCAGCGTTTATAGCGGCACAGTAAACGTCGTTTCTGAAAAACAAACCGTCTGCAATAGCGTTGGAGATGCGTGGCAGGTCCTGGAAAACGACCCTGCCGGCGCCAATGTTCGTATGTCCGACTTCACTGTTGCCGATCTGCCCGGCGGGCAGGCCGACGTCGGTGCCGGAGGCCTCGAGCGTTGTGTTTGGGCAGACGGACATGAGTTTATCAATATTTGGAGTACTGGCCCTGAAGATCGCGTTGCCGTTGTTTTCGGGTCCAAGCCCATAGCCGTCCATAATTATTAATGTGGTTGCAGATTTCATGGTTATTATTCCTGTGCTGCTGCGAGCACTATGTCGGCAAATTTGTTGGGATCGAGTGAGGCGCCGCCAATAAGGCCGCCGTCAATATCCGGCATGGCCAGCAGCTCCTGAGCGTTTTCCGGATTCATTGAGCCACCGTATAATATGCTTACGCCGCGGGCGATGCGCGCGCCGTACAGGCGGCGTATGACCTCTCTTATCGCGGCGCATACCTCCTGAGCCTGCTCGCCCGTTGCCGTAACTGACGTGCCTATTGCCCAGATCGGCTCGTAAGCGATGACTACGCGGCGCATATTTTCCGGTGCGATGCCGCTCAGCGCAGATTTGACCTGATAGGTTATGTGGTCGAGCGTGAGTGCGCGCTCGCGCTGGCTGAGCGTTTCCCCAACACAGATTATTGGGCTGAGCCCGGCATTGATCAGAGCGACAGCCTTTTCATTCACCGTCTCGTCGCTCTCCCCGAAATACGCGCGGCGCTCAGAGTGCCCGACTATGACAAAGCGAGCGCCGATATCCTGGAGCATGGCCGCGTTGACTTCGCCTGTGAAAGCGCCCTGCGGATGCTCGCTGACATTCTGCGCGCCGATGGCGATGCGGCTTCCCTTTACCGCGCGTGCAAGAGCGCCGAGCATGGGAAATGGGACACACAGGGCGACGTCGCAGGTCTTGAGGCGTGGCAGCCGACCGCGGAGAGCCTCGATATAAGGCTTGACGTCCCGGGGAAGGAGATTCATCTTCCAGTTGCCCGCGACAATGGCCCTTCTGTATTTTTTGTTCATTTGACTTCTCCTGAATAACGAAATGGATGTTTAGTTTTTGTCCATGAGGCAGGCGACACCGGGCAGCTCCCTGCCCTCCAGAAATTCGAGCGAGGCTCCGCCGCCGGTGGAGATATGGCTCATCTTATCCGCGAATCCGAACTTTTCAACAGCGGCTGCGCTGTCTCCGCCGCCGACGATGGAAACAGCACCGGATTCCGCAATAGCCTGTGCAATGGATCGAGTGCCAACGGAAAAGGCGGGGAATTCGAAAACACCCATAGGCCCGTTCCAGATTATAGTTCCTGCAGACGCGATAGCCTGTGAAAACAGCTCTATGGTCTTTTTGCCGATGTCCATGCCCATCTGCCAATCCGGCATGCCGCAGGCGTCAAGGTATATGGGCGTGGCGTCCTCTGAAAACTCCTCAGCCACAACACAGTCGACAGGCAACAGCATTTTAACACCTTTTTCGGCCGCCATTTTGATCGCCCCGGCCGCATACTCAAGCTTATCCTCCTCACAGAGGGACTTGCCGACCGAATAGCCCTGGGCCTTTATAAAGGTGTATGACATGCCACCGCCGATGATTATCGTGTCGACCTTGTCAAGCAGATTGTTTATAACGCCGATCTTGTCTGACACCTTGGCGCCGCCGAGGATAGCGACAAACGGGTGCTTAGGATCATCCAGAGCCTTGCCCATGACGCCAAGTTCGGTCTCGACGAGAAGCCCGGCGACCGCGGGCAGATATTTTGCAACACCAACGGTTGAGGCGTGGGCGCGGTGCACTGTGCCGAAGGCGTCTGAGACGAACACGTCCGCCATCGACGCGAGCTCCTGTGCGAAAGCCGGGTCGTTTTCCTCCTCCTGCCTGTGGAACCTAAGGTTTTCCAGCAACATGATCTCGCCCGGGCGCAGGGAGGCAGAGGCCGCCTTTGCACTCTCTCCGATCACGTCGGCCGCCATATAGACAGTAGTTTCCAGAAGCTCGGAGAGCCTTTCTGCAACGGGTCCAAGGCTCAGCTCCGGCTTCCATTCGCCTTTGGGCCGGCCGAGATGGGAGCAGGCGATGACCGCCGCGCCGTTGTCGAGCAGATAGCGTATAGTGGGTACGGCCGCGCGGATGCGTTTATCATCAGTTATCTTTCCGGTCAGCTTATCGAGAGGTACGTTGAAATCGCAGCGCAGAAGCACTTTTTTGCCTCTTACCGGGATGTCTTTTACGGTCATTTTATTATAGTTCATAATATCCTCCGTACAGATCAGGATTTTTCAAATGTATTATGTTCAATTTTCCGCCATTTCTCCATGATCGAGCAGACCGGGGAAGCCTTGCTGCCGAAGCGCTTCATAGCAGAGCACCGCGACGCTGTTTGACAGGTTCAGGCATCTGGCCTGTGCCCTTATCGGGATCCTAATACATCGGTCACGAAAACGCTCAAGCAGCTTCTGCGGAAGTCCGGAAGTTTCTCTGCCGAAGATGAGCGCAACGTCGCCGCGAAGATCGGCTCCCGCATAGCTGCGCGGAGCCTTTGTGGTTGCAAGCCAGATATTGCCGCAGCCGCGAAGCTTAAAGTAGTCGTCAATGCTTTTGAAAACGTGCAGATCAACGAGATGCCAGTAATCCAGCCCGGCACGCTTTACAGCCCGATCGGAGATGTCAAAGCCAAGCGGCTCAATGAGATTTAACCTTGCTCCGGTGTTGGCGCAGGTACGCGCGATATTGCCGGTGTTCATTGGGATCTCCGGCTGGTACAGAACGATGTCGATCAAGCTGAAAAACCGCCTTTCTGATGACTCAATCAATTGTAGACCAAAACAGGTAACAATTCAACGCTAAAAACAGATGGATGACAGCCGTTTTTGTAATATTTTTTAATTTTCCGGCCAAATAATGAATACAACGGCCGCCGAGGTATTAATGTTAATAAATTAATTATTGACGTTTCTTGTTGCAACAAAATAACAATCGCTATATAATTAGCTGCGGAGGAATGGAAAGTGGATATATTATACATCGTGGTCCCCTGTTACAATGAAGAGGAGGTCCTGCCGGAAACAGCAAAGCGGCTGCATGCTAAAATGGTGCAGCTTATTTCCGCCGGTAAGATCTCGCCGGAGAGCCGGATTATGTTTGTAAACGACGGGTCAAAGGATGCTACCTGGGATATTATAACCACCCTTCACGAGACTGACAGTATGTTCGACGGCGTCTGTCTCAGCCGGAACAGAGGCCATCAGAACGCGCTCATGGCCGGACTTATGACGGCCCGGGAATATGCCGACATGGTCATCTCGATGGATGCGGATCTCCAGGACGATATAGAGGCCGTCGACGAGATGATCGAGCGTTATCACGAGGGCTGCGATGTGGTCTACGGTGTACGCTCGAGCCGTGGACAGGACTCGGCGTTCAAAAGAGGTACCGCACAGGGCTTCTATAAGCTCATGAACAGAATGGGCGGTGAGCTGGTATATGACCACGCCGATTACAGGCTCCTGTCGCGCAGAGCACTCGACGCGCTCAGCGAGTATGGAGAGGTCAACATGTTCCTGAGAGGGATAGTGCCGATGCTCGGGTACAATACCGCAGTGGTCGAGTATGTGCGGGGAGAGCGATTCGCGGGGGAGAGCAAGTATCCTCTGTCAAAGATGCTCAATTTTGCCATAGACGGGATAACTTCGCTCTCGTCAAAGCCGATACGTTATATATTCCTGGCCGGCTGCCTGTTTCTCGCGGCGGCGTTTGTCCTCTTTGTGACGGCCGTGGTATGCGCTGTCGCAGGGGGTGCGGCCACAGGCACCCTGTTCGTGTGCTTTCTCATTTTGCTGTGCGGCGGCGCACAGCTTTGTGCGACGGGGATAGTGGGCGAATATGTCGGAAAAACGTACCTTGAGAGCAAAAAGCGCCCAAGATACCATATAAGCAAAACTCTTCACCAGGACTGACACAGGAGGAACCATGAAAGAACAAAAAACAATGATTAACGACTTGACACAGGGCAACGTGACGAAGCAGCTTTTGAAGTTTTCCGCGCCCTTCATGCTTTCAAACGTGCTCCAGACAGCATACAGCCTTGTGGACATGATCGTTGTGGGACGGTTCGTCGGGAGCGGCGGGCTGTCCGCGGTGTCGATAGGCAGTGAGCTGCTTATGCTCTTTACCTTCATAGCAATGGGCTTTGCCACAGCGGGACAGGTAATGATAGCGCAGTTCATCGGCAGACAGGATCGCCGTTCCATCAGCTCGACTATCGGCACGATGTTTACCTTCATACAGATACTGTCGTTTGTGGTCATGGCATTCTGCCTTCCGATGCGTAACGTTTTTCTTGATTTGATGAACACCCCGGTTGAGGCGCGCAGCGAGGCTTACGATTACATAACCGTTTGCTTTGTCGGGCTGTTTTTCATCTTCGGTTACAACACCGTCAGTGCGATACTGCGCGGTATGGGCGATTCGAAGCGACCGTTTCTCTTCATTGCGATAGCCGCCGTTTTGAACCTCGTGCTTGATCTGGTTTTTGTTGCGGGCTTCAATATGGCCTCCTACGGCGCGGCCCTTGCAACGGTGATCGGACAGGCGGTTTCTTTCATAGTGTCGCTCATCTACCTCTATCACAGAAAAGAGGCTTTTGGATTTGACTTCAAACTCAAAAGCTTTAAGATAGACAAAAAGAAACTAGTTCCGCTAATAAGGCTTGGCTTCCCGATGGCGCTTCAGAGTGCCGCGATCTCTATCTCGATGCTGTTTGTCAACTCCTATATTAATGCCTACGGCGTCACGGCCTCTGCGGTTACAGGCGTGGGAAGCAAACTGCGCAGTGTGATGAGTATCGTGTCGCAGGCCGTAAGTACCGCAGGTGCGACGATGATGGGGCAGAATCTGGGAGCCGGACACCATGACAGGGTCAAAAAGATCGTGCATGTGTCACATGCCGTCTGCCTGATATTTGCCGCGGTGCTTAGCGTCTTTGTACTGCTCTTCCCGGAGCAGATCTTCTCACTGTTCAACACCGACCCTGAAGTGCTGGAGATGTCTCACAGTTATGTATATGTCGAGGTCATAGCCTTCTTCTCCTTTGCGCTCATGTGCCCGTATAACGCACTCATAAACGGTCTGGGTTACTCTACCCTGTCCTTTGTAATCGGGCTTATGGATGGTGTCGTTGCGAGGATCGGGCTTGCGCTTCTGTTCGGTAAAGTCTTTGGCTGGGGCATAACCGGATTCTGGTACGGAAACGCTATCGCCGGATATGTCAGCGCGCTGCTGGGCGCTATATACTATTTCTCGAACAAATGGCAGACCAGAAAACTGCTCATAGAGTGATATATTGCCCCTGGAATGCAGGACACGACTTGTATCCAGGTGCGGTATTTGCCTGAGAAACGCGCAGAAAACCGCCATCGTATGATGGCGGTTTTTTTATATGCGGTTATCCGCGGCGCGCTGCGTGTATGCCGGCCTCACGACCGAGCGTGACGGCTATGCCGTTGCACACGCCGGAGACGGGGGTGCTGTACTGCACGCCGAATCGGGCACCGCAACTGTTACCGGTCGCATACAGCCCGGGGATGCGGTCATAGTTTTCGTCGAATACATTTTGGTATTCGTCGGTCAGCAGACCGCCGCATGTGGCCATGAGCATACCGGCCATGGGACCCCACTCGCCTGGTTCGCAGAAGATGGGGGCCTGGTCCAGCGGACGCAGAAGTTCCGGATCCTTGCCGAAGTCGACGTCGACTCCGCCGCGGGCGACCTCATTGTAGCGGTAGTAGCTGGCTACAAAATTGTCGCGTGTCTCGCCTGTGAGCTTCAGACAGTTATCGGCCATTTCCTCGATCGTGTTGGCCGCGTACAGCTTGCCGCGGGCGTTTCCGAGCTTGGCCTGCGATGGCTCGGGCGAGGATGCGACAGCGTCAGCCATAAGCTGTTTGAGCCCGGAGACTGTTGCAGGCTCCTCCCACTCAAAGGTCATGTGGGCAAAGCTGGCATATTGCAGGTCGTCAAGTACGTTGCTGTCAAATATGCGGTAGAAAGTGCCGCGCTTTTTCTGTGCAGCACTAAGGCCGATGAACACGGCGTCGCCGTTATTTTCGTTTGTGAAGCGCCTGCCCTCAGTATCCAGCCACAGGAAGCCATGGCTGCCCGTCAGTCCGGAAATGTTGTTATAGTTACCGCCCATGGTGGCGATGGGTCCCGCTTCAAGGCGTCCTCCTGCCCATACGCCGAGCTTGATGCTGCTGCCGTTTCTGGACATGCCCCGTATCTTCTCGCCGGGGACGAGCAGGTTTTTGATGTCAGGAAGCAGATCCTCGCACATCTCGGAGTTGCCGCCAAAGTCTCCGCCGGCAAGTATGACAGCTTTTGCGGCGTTGATACGTATGTATCCGTCTGCATTTTTAGCTATGATGCCGGAGACGCGGTTGCCGGTCTTGAGGATGTCAACGGCTGTGGTTGAATACATGGTGATACCGCCCTTTTCGCGTCCTTTGGCGTGATTTGCAAGGCAGACCTCGTGGACCTGAGGATGGTATTCCGGCTCTACAAAGGCCCTGAATCGCGCGGTGCCGATCCAGAACTTGTAGTTGCCCTGCTGCTTTTTGAACTTGCGCTCTCCGCCCTCGGGATGGGAGGGCGCGCCGTTTTCCCAGAATGCGACTCTGGTAGCCTGCATCTCCTCATCAGTGTACATGTCGACGAACCAGTCAAAGTTCTCGCCGGACTTGGTTGCATACTGCATCACGAGCGATGGGTTGGCCCTGTTGCCGGAGCGCATCATCCACTCGTTATAAAACTCGATCGGGTCGACGTGCGGGACACCGCGCTTGCGCAGGAACTCGGAGTTGATATGGCCGATATCGCGGCCGTAGGACATATATTTGTCCTCGCGCTGCGACTCAATTCCGATAACGCGCACGCCCTCCTCACATGCGGCGCGAAATGCGGCGGAGCCGGCATAGCCGAGACCGACAACGACAACATCGGTGTCGAGAACTTCCCTTATTTCGCTCTCCGGGATGGGTTCGGGACGGGTTCTCCAGGTACTCATAAACATATTCTCCTCTCAAATTAGTAGAGCATTGGCTCGGATAAATTATAGATTAACTGCCATGCAGGCAGAAAACTTACAAAAACAGGATGCCCGTTCAGTGTGGACAGTCGAAAAATTTTGGGTTATAATTAGCTAAATAATAAACAAGGAGAAAGCGCTGTGGAAAATATCGACAGAAAATTTGGCATAAGCGAGCTTTTGGAAGAAGAGGCGCTGTCACAGGTCGTTCGCTCCGACGCCCAGACCGCAAAAGCGGTGCTGGAGCTCAACGGGCTTGATTTTCGCGGCGAGCGATATTTTATGGCGATATTCAGGGAAAAATACTACGAGGATATGTATTTTCTCTCGGATATTAATGGCCCCATGAGAGACAACCGTTATAAAATGGATATGTCAAAGGAGCTTATGAAAAGCTGCTGCGAGAGCATGGGAAAGCTGTATTTCCTCCGACGTCTGGGGTCTGTGGCAGGGATAATCGAGGTCAGGGGAGAGCCTTCTGAGAAAGATATACGACGCATGGTCGAGGAGCTTCTGCGAATGATAAAACAGAAGACCGGGCTTAATCCAAAGACCGTGATCAGCTCCATGCACGAGGGCCTTGGAGAGCTTGCCGCCTGCTTTGAGGAGGCAGAAAAGCTCGTTAGATACTGTGATATTGCCGGCATTGAAAAGCAGATCGTGTTTTTCAGCGAATACACGTTCTCGCCGTTTCCCAACCCCATAATCCTGGCCAAGAGCGTAGAGATGAGGCTTTTCAGCAGCGTGCGCTCAGGTGACTATATCTCGGCAGCGCAGCTTCTCGAGGGGATGATAAGGGATTCTTTCTTCAATGTCACAAGTTCGATATACGTTATCGAATACAAGTTTGCCCATATGAAATCCCTCGCGCTGAGCCTGCTTGCCGATATCTCGCTGAAGGTCAGCGTCGATTTTCTGGAGGATATCAACGCTATGCGCCGCATCCTTGACGCGTCATCGGCACAGAAGCTGATAGATGAGATAAACGGGATATTTTCCGAGCTGACCGAATTTTCAAAGACGGTCATGAAGCAGTTCCCGCCGCTGTGGCTGCGCGACGTTGCAAAGTATATCGACGATAATTTTGCGGACCCGCTTTTGAACATATCCTCCATAGCGGAGCATTTCGAGCTGAGTGCGGACTATATATCGCGCGAGTTCAAGACATACCGCGGTGTGAGCATACTTGAATACATACACACCCTTCGTCTTGCTGCCGCGCGACGCCTTCTTGCTGCCGGCGGGATGAACGTCCACGATGTCGCACAGAAGGTCGGCTATGGGCACGAACGTACGATGACCCGTGCATTCAAGAAGTATGAGGGTATAACTCCCGGCATGCTGCGCGGATAGCCCGGCGGGAAAAGTGATATGAAAAAATAACCAGTCTTGTTTTAGCACAGGAGCCATGGACCCGAGGGCACATGGCTCCTGTTTTTGTTGCCATTTACAATGGCGGATTAATTGTTATTTTGAATTGCCGTCAACTGAGAGCTTACATGCTCATATAGTTGTCGTAGGCTCTCTGATACATGTCTATGCAGGTCTGGATATCCATACCCTCTATCCAAGCAACGAAATCGTCGAACTCGTCCATGGACCTGGTGCCGTTCATGAACTGCGGTATCATCTCGTCCATGTAGGTGGAGATATCGCTCATCAGGGTATTGAACTCGCTCGAATCCTCGGCGGACAGGCTGAGGTTATACGGCAGCCAGTAGCTGTCCTCGTAGTCGGTGCCTGCCTGCCAGAGCTCGAAGGCCTCAACGATAAAGTCCTCGTAGTAGGGATACATACGGTCGGCCTCTGATACATACGGGCCGGCGCCGCAGGCGAGGTAAGCGATTTCCGCAATACCGAGCGGTGCGCCCGAGGGATTTGCGACGATATAGTCGGTATAAATAGGCTCACCGGCATCATTGAGCTCATAGGTCACGCCCTCTCTGCCGTACTGCCATATACGGGAGCCCTCCTCAGTGTAGCCGAAGTTGCACCACTGGAAAAGCAGGTCGAGATTCTCACAGGTGGTGGAGATCTGCATGCCCATATTGATGAGCTGGCTGCTGACACCAAAGTGGGTCAGGGAATCCTCGTCGCCTTCAAACACGGCGTCCTGAATACCGACATAGTTCATGTCGGGGTCGGAGGCCAGGGCGAGGACATCGGGCACATTGGCTGCGTTCCAGTGGAACATGCTAACGCCGCCCTGAGAGACATAATCATTGTCCGGAAGGGAAATCTGAGTGTAGTTTACGAACTCCTCAGAGATAAGGCCCTCGGAGTACCAGGTGGAGATCATCTCCATGTAATCCTTGTAGCCAGGTTCGAGCACGCCGAACTTTACCTCGCCGTCGACAACGTAGAACGGGAAAGTGTTCTGCGTGGAGGCATATTCGCCGGCGACGCCGTACGAGCCGATAAGCCAGTTGTCATCGGGAACGGCGGAGTAGGGCAGGTAAAGCTGTGCACCATACTCGATGTAGCAGGCGGTCAGGTAATCGTGGTACTGGTCGTAGGTACGCAGAGTGTCGACCGTGAAACCAAGCTCCTCCATGTAATCGCCGCGGGCGAGCGGGCCATTGGGAGCACGTCCGCCGACGTCGTCATATACGGAGTAGATTGAAACTACGTTGCCTTCGTTGGTCAGCACCTGGCGGCGCAGGTCATCGTTATTGTCTAGAAGGCTCTTGTAGTTGGGGATCTGATCGAGATAATCGTCCAGAACAAGGAACACCTCGTCCTCAACGCCGCGGGACTCACCACCGGTGTAGTAGCTTGCACCGGTGAAGAACAGGTCAGGCCAGTCGCCGCTGACTATGCGCGTGGAAAGGTCGGTCGCGGCGTCGCCGGGAAGTATCCACTCCAGATGGACATTTGTCAGCTCTTCAAGATAGACCTGGCTTATGTTCTCTTCCGACAGCCAGTCGCCGGTCAGATAGGGATAAATGAACGGCGCGTCGGGCTGCCATGCCGTGAAGGTATAGGTTTCTTCGACCAGAGGCAGCGATATCTCGCCGGAGCCCTCTTCGGACGGCTCATCCGACGGGGCTTCGGTGGCCGGGGCTTCGGACGGCTCGTCCGACGGTTCCTCGCTGCTGCCGCAGCCGGCCAGCAGGGACATGACCATCAGTAAACTAAGTAGCAGAGCCAGAATACGGGTCTTTGTCATTTTAAGCGTCACTCTCCTTACAACATTTGTTGTGCACACTAAATACCCCCGTGATATTTACAGCATGCAAAACCAACCTAATTATATTCGAAAACCGACGTTCTTTGAAGTGACATAATCCGTTTGGAAAGACACAATCCCGCTTTTTATACTAAAATTGACTTGAAATCTCTTGAAATTGTTGTGCAATTTATGTATATTTTTATTGCTGTAAATTGCCCTGACTGCAAAAAAGAGGGTCGATTGTAACAGAAGAGCGGTCAAGTATAAACGTATTGAGAGGAGAAAAAGCATGAACAAATACTACCCCACACTTTTATCCCCGTTGAAGGTGGGAAAGCAGTTTTATAAGAACAGGATGGGCTTTCCCCGCGCGGTTCCGAGCATAGTCTCAGGTGCGCTCTCCGGCGACGTTCTGGAATCGCTTGGCCTTTACCTTGGCATGATGGCCAAAAACGGGGCTTCGGTCGTGTGCGTTAACAGTCCTACCTGGGGCGATAACCCGCTGTCCCGACCGCTGCCGCCCGGTGCTCGCGCGCCGTTTGCGGACAAGAGCTATGATCTGAATGTGCCGAACACCCAGCTTGGCATGTGCCGCGTGGTGGAGGCGATACATAACTACGGCTCGCTTGCGTGCATGTCGCTGATGCAGATCGAGCCGAACGGATGGACTGTCAACGACCTGACGGAGGAGGTCATGGACGGTATCGCCGACAGCTTTGCCGAGAAGTGTTTCATATACAAGGGCCTTGGCTTTGACCAGGTGTGCTTTTATATGTCATACAATGCCTCTCTGCTCAGCCAGTCCATGTCCCCTGTGCACAACACCCGAACCGACGAGTACGGCGGCAGCCCTGCAAAACGCGCCAATTTTGCCCGTAAGGTTTTCGAGCGCGTACGTGGAAAATGCGGCAGCGACCTGATCATCGAGATCCAGGTCAGCGGAGAGGAGGACAATGACGGTGGCTATACCGTGGACGATTTCGTCGAATACGTCAAGGCAGTCGAGGACCTGGTCGACGTCGTGCAGATACGCGCTAAAAACGGCGATCTCGCGCATCCGCTGGGCATAAACTCCGTGAAGGATGCGCCGATAACCCTGGCGTATGCCGAGGCGCTGAAGAAATCCGGCGCTAATGTCATCGTTGCGCCTGTCGGCGGCTTCCAGGATCCCGCGCTCAACGAGAAATTCCTTGCTGAGGGCAAGTGTGATTTTATCTATATGGCCCGCGCCTTTATCTGTGATTACGAGTATGGCAGGAAGATCGAAGAGGGACGCAGGGAGGATATAATTCCCTGTATCCGCTGCAACAGCTGCCATACCCGTCCCAATCATCCGGATGCCGGCTGCTATGTCAACCCCGAAATGGTCCTCGGCCTTGACCACAACTTTGTTGTAGAGCCGGCTACCCGCGTCAAGAAAGTCGCCGTTGTCGGCGGCGGTCCGGGTGGAATGGAGGCGGCCCTCGTGGCTGCAAAGCGCGGCCACAAGGTAACGCTTTATGAGCGTACAGGACAGCTCGGCGGACAGCTCGGCCACTCCGACTGGTCCCCGTTCAAGTGGCCCCTGCGCGAGTTTAAGGATTACATGGCATATCAGGTCGAAAAGTCTGCCATCGACCTGCGCATGGGCGTCGAGGCGACGCCTGAAATGCTCAGGGACGAGGATTACGACGCCATAATCCTTGCCACCGGTGCAGAGCATGTGATGCCGGATATCCCCGGTGCCGACGGCCCGAAGGTGTGGAAACCGCTGGAGGTGTACGGCCATGAGAAGGAACTCGGGAAAAACGTCGTAGTTATCGGCGGCTCTGAGACCGGTATGGAGACAGCGCTGTACCTGGCCTGGATGGGCCATGAGGTCACCGACCTGACCCGTCAGAGGATACTCGCGCATGATGCGCAGCCCGTCCATTTCCGTGAGAATTTTGAACATGACTGGGAGAGCCGTGACAACTTCCACTATTTCACCGAGGTCAAAACGACTGAGATAGGGGACGGCTATGTCAAGTTCGTTGACAAGGAGGGCAAGGAGCATAAGCTCGAGTGCGACGATGTCGTCGCCTGCGGCGGATTGATCCCGCGCAACGAGCGCGCACTCGACTTTGCCGCCGTGACGGATACCTTCCGCATAATCGGCGATGCTCGCAGCCCGAAGAACGTCCGCACGGCACTCAAGAACGCCTATACGACGGCCTGCATGCTGTAAGGCATCGATAAAATTATAACTGACCTGCCAAATTTTTTGGCAGGTCAGTTTTTTTGTTTATAAAAATTCTCGTCGATTATAGCCTCAAAACTTGCCAAGGCGGGTTTTTGGTTAGCTTTCATTTTTATCGAGGAGACTCCGTAGGAACAGTCTAGACCACAGATACGCTGGAAAGATACTCCTTGCTTATACGCGCTGTGATTCTGGACAAGGCGAAGCGAATTGAGATTCACCGAATCCCTGTATGTGATGTTGAGCATGAGAGTCTCATGGGACGGGGACTGCACGACGCTTGTATTGCGCAGGCTTATGCCGGCATTGTCGCAGCGTTCGCTGAATATGCTCAGGATGTAATCATCCGTTGTCTCTATCTGATATTTGATAAGATCGTTGATATCAACGGAGGATAGACCGGCAAAGCGGTGATGCTCCGACACGACGGAGCAGATCTCGTCCTCAAACACCCGGCCTATGATAAATTTGCCGTCTGCATTGTCCTGCAACGCGGCGCTCGATGACAGAAGTATCCCTATATCGGCGGCCCCGTGCTCGATGCACTGCTTCATCTCTCCGGGCTCACGGTGTATTACACAGAGCTGGATATCAGGATTCCTGACGCAAAACTGTCTGTACACGGGAAAGAGGATGTCGGCAAAGGCTCCCATGCACGCGACCGTCAGAGACTCCGCAGGGCCAAATGCCCCGCCCAGAACCAGATTCTCTAGCTCGCTGAGCTTATGTATCACTTCCTCACCATGCTCACACAGAACTTTGCCGGCCTTCGTTATCGTGACATAGCGGTTGTTCCTGTGCAGAAGCTCAACACCGAGATAGCTTTCCAGGGCAGCAATATGCCGGCTGAGGACCGATTGGGTTAAAAACAGCTCTTTTGCGGCCTTTGTAAAACTCAGGTGCTTTGCTACAACAAGAAATTCATAAAGATACTCCGGAGAAATCATATACCATGTCGCACCTCCTTCTGATAGTCCTTGTTTGTATGCTTTATAAGTATTTTACATACTGCTAATTTTATAGTCAAACATTTTGGTCCCCATATCCCTGCAATATGTGAACAACGAACAAAACAGTTCATGTGAAACAATGACAGCTCGCATGCAATTTAAGAATAACCGTAGACAAAAATGAATTATACATCCAAAAGTAAAGATGGTATTATAATATTAACAAGTATAGCTCTAAATCTATGCGTTTATGCGTTTTATTAGTTATTTTGTCAAAATGAGGAGGGTGATGTTATGGCGGATACAATCAGTAATTGGAGGACACCACCGGCCCCGGTCAGCGACAGCGAGATAGCGGGGGAATACACGGCGGATGTCATAGTCATCGGCGCCGGGCACTCAGGGACCTGTGCCGTTCGTGCCGCCGCCGAACAGGGTGCGAGCGTCATCTGTATCGAGCAGATGTCCGGGGAGCGCTTTAACGTTTTCGGCCGGGACGTTGGTCATATCAATTCAAAGTGGCTGGCAAGCCGCGGCGTGCCGAGCGTCGATCCTATCGAATTTTATAACGAGTGGATGCGGCGCAGCCTTAATATGTGCAATAACAGGCTGATAATGAAGTTTGCGTTGACATCCGGAGAGGCTTTTGACTGGTTCTGCGAACCGTTTACGAAAGAGGAGATGGATCAGATGGATGTGGGCTTCTGGCCGCTCGGAAGTCTGTTTACAGGCGATATAACCGGTTACAGGTTCTGGCCGGGAACGGCACAGTTCGCTGAACCCAGGGAAAAAGGGCCCGATTGCTTTTCCATGACGCGGGCCGTCGTAAAAAACCATGAATATGCTAGGAAACTCGGGGCAGAATTTCATTTTGAGACCAGCGCGGAGTATCCTCTCATGTCAGGAGAGCGGGTGACCGGCATAATCGCAAAAAAGCGCAGCGGCGAGTATGTGAGATATAACGCCCGCAAATCCGTTGTGCTGGCAGCCGGCGGCTTTGGCCGCAATGTCGAGATGTGCCGGGAACTGCTGCCGGACATTGCCGACATGATGGATGAGGGTGACCGCTGGATGTCCATGGACCGCGACGGACGCGGTATACAGATCGGCGTCTGGGCCGGGGGCCGTCTGGAGCCGAGGCCGCTGTCCACGATGGGAGGCAATTTTCAGTCATATCCGAGCACGTTCGAGACCTTTGGCCCGCTCTGGCTTGACGATGAGGGCAACAGGTTCTGCAATGAGATGTTCGGCGACACGGTGTTCACCGGGAACGCGAATACGATGTCCGGTCCCGGCAGATGCGCGATTGTGTATGACTCGAATATCTTCAAACAGGCGCAGGCCAGCCCACCGGCCCACATGGCCTATGCCTGCAATAACCCGGGTTACGAAGCGCGCGCCCGCGTGGCGCTGGAGGGTGCGCTTGCCGCCGGCAGCGCCGGATATGACAAAGGCAGGGGAGAGGTGGTCTATGCGGCCGACAGCCTGCCGGAGCTTGCCGACCGTCTGGGATACGAGGGCCGCGCAAAAGAAAACTTCCTTGCCTCGGTGGAGCGATACAATTCTATGGCTGAGAACGGAAGGGATACGGACTTCGGGAAGGATGCGCGCGTGCTGTTTAAGCTCGATACGCCGCCGTTTTTCGGTGAGATAAGCACGCGCCGCACGATAGGCATGATCATGGTGACGACAGGAGGGCTGCTGACCGATGAGGATCAGAGGGTCCTGAACGCTGAAAAGAAACCGATACCCGATCTTTTTGCGACCGGCAACTGCTGTGGACGGCGCTTCGGCGTGCAGTATTCAACGCCGATATCCGGAGTCAGCATAGGCATATGTTATGCACTTGGCCGCCTCGCCGGTATAGAGGCGGCAAAATAAACCATGTTGTAAAAATCGAAGATTTTTGCAAATAAATAAAAGCGAAAGGAGCGCAGCTGTGAAAAAACGTAATCTGTCACTAATTCTTGCAGTAATTATTGTTTTAAGCCTGTTCGCAGGATGCGGACAGCAGGCGGAGGAAACGCCGGAGACAGACACTCCGGAACCTGCCCCGGCAACAGAGGCTCCCACAGAAACCCCGGAGGCCGAAGAGACGGAAGAACCGGGTACGCAGGATGGGCTAATTTATCCCCTTACAGAGGAGACATATGAGGTCAGCTGGTGGCTGGCATTTACGTCTCAGTTCAATCAGGCGATAGACAGCATGTCCGATTACAGCTCAATAAAGCAGGCCGAGGAGCTGACGAATGTCCACATAGAGTGGCAGGAGGTGACATATTCCGCCGCTGTGGATCAGCGCCAGATCATAATGGCCTCCGGGGAATATCCGAATATAATGGGTATCTCGCAGTACTATGAGGGAGGACAGACCGCTGCTATCGCCGACGGGATAATATATGATCTGGCTCCATATATGGAGGAATATGCGCCAAACATGCTCGAATACTACACGTCCACGGACGAGATACGACGCAATTTCTACAACTCGGATGGCACGGCCGGCGGCTTCTTCCAGATCCGAAATGAGGCGGCACAGGTGCCGAACTCCGCAATGGCCATACGGGGCGACTGGCTTGACGAGCTCGGCATGGAGGTGCCGACGACCTATGACGAGCTGTATGATTACATGGTCGCCTGCCGTGACACTTTCGGGGCAGATTCCGCTCTGCTCATGGATAAAGCCATGCTCTTTACACAGTCGATAGCCTCCGGCTATGATACAAAGGGGTATATCTCCAACGGACGCAGCTTTTTCCAGATAGACGGCGTGGTAGACTCCGGTATTGCCAGCGACAATACAAAGGCGTTCATGCAGATGTATAAGAAATGGTACGACGAAGGGCTCATCGTTAAAGACTGGATGGCCATATCCGATGCTCCGGGCGAGACAGACAGATGGTCCTATATATTTGAAGGCCGAAGCTGTGTGTTCATGGTGGCGGGAAACCAGGTCAGCCTGATGGAAGAGAGCGGGCAGATAAACGACCCCGATTTCTATGTGCAGGCGATACCCTACCTCACCGTTGAAAAAGGCGGCGAGACTCACATGGCGGACGGCTCTATCTTCGGCCCGGGAGGATACACCAACATAACCACAAGCTGCGAGCATCCTGAACTCGTCCTCGGCTTCCTGAACTATTTCTGGACTGACGACGGTATCATGGCCGTAAACCTTGGCGTCAAGGGTGAAAGCTGGGAAGAGGATGGAAACGGCGGATGGCGATATACCGACCTGCTTCTGAACAACGAGTGGGGCGTCGATCCGGCCACGGCAGTATACGCCTTCACGTCCTCCGACTTCATACCGAGCTATTATATGGGCGAGAAGCTTACTGCCCTGTACAACGAAAAAACGATGGACCTTCTCGAAACCTGGAGCAGCAACACCGACGGGGCGTATAACCTTCCCGCGAACCTGACTATAAGCTACGAGGATGCGGCTGACTATTCCGTAAAGATAGCGGAGCTGGAAACCTATGCCGAGCAGAGTCTTGGGCTGTTTCTGACAGGCGGTATGGATTTGGAAACACAGTGGGATTCATATGTTGCGACCTGCAAGGAGCTAGGTTATGATGACTGCATTGGGTATTGGCAGTCGGCTCTGGATGAATATCTGGCAAAGTGAGGATAAAGGCTTGAAGACCGGCCTGAAATAAGACAAAGCAAAGGGCGCCTGTCTCTTGACAG
>CAZSRK010000019.1:0-40712 GCA_964609305.1 uncultured Oscillospiraceae bacterium | reverse complement strand
GATCTGAACGAAGGTGTTCAAGAGGATTTTCGTCAGAATCCCGCCAATAGCGATGACAAGTAAAAGCAAAACTGTTTGACCGTATGAAAAAAATGAGCACGGCCCGTTTGTATAGGCCGTGCTCATCTTGTGCTTTCTCAAAGTAGTAGTGCTCTTTTCCATCTGCAAATCAGCCGATTTCTCTACGCCATTTTTACGCCATTTCCGCGTGGGACTGCATAGAGAAATATGAAGTTATAATTTGGTTGGTTTTGCGTAAAACCGCACTGTATCAGGCTTTAGCGGCGTTTATGGGGATGTATTGAGATATAGAATCTGCTGTCTGAACGCCGATTCCCAGTTTCATCGTATCTTCCCCTTTGTTCATCAAAAAGGCGGGAAGCTTTTTCCCGCCTTTTCGCTTAGTTTTGTGAGTTTTCGCCGCTGTCCGGCGCAGCATCCTGGGTCTCTGTCCCGCTCTGCGCGTTTTCCGACGCATCGGCAGTCTCTTCGGGTGCCGCGTCCGTCGCCGGCTCACCGGAATCACCGGTTTCAGCATCCGCCTGCTCAAGCGCGGGCGCCTCCGCCGGCTCGCTGACATAGCTTATATGTTTTGCCGGCGGCTCTATGGTCGAGTCGCGCTTGACGGGCATGAGGCCGTGGACACAGTAGTACTCGAAGTCCTCGCCGTCCATCGTCTCGTGCTCGAGCAGGTATTCGGCCACTCCGATGAGTATGTCCTGATGCTCGGTCAGGATGCGCTCGCACTCGGCCGAGGCCTCGTCAAATATGCGCTTGACCTCCTCGTCAATGATGGCCGCCGTCTCCTCCGAATAGCTCTTCGTCGTGCCAAAATCGCGCCCGATGAAGATGCTGCGGTCGGAGCTGTCATACTGTATGGGGCCGAGCCTGTCGCTCATGCCGTATTGCGTCACCATCGAGCGTGCTGTGTTCGTCGCCTGCTGGATATCACCGGAGGCACCGGTCGAGATATCATCAAGCATCAGCTTCTCCGCGATACGGCCGCCGAGAGCCATGACGATACTCTCGAACATCTCACTCTTGGACTGGTAGTTCTCCTTATCCTCCGCGGGACGGAATACCGTCATGCCGCCCGTGGGCCCGCGCGGGATTATGGAAATATAGTGTACGGGGTCAGTGTTCTTCAGGAAATGCCCGGTAACGGCGTGGCCCGCCTCGTGATAGGCGGTAAGCTTTTTCGCCTTGTCGGACATGATCTTGCTTTTCTTCTCTGGCCCGGCCATGACCTTGAGTATGGCCTCGTCGATATCGGCCTGGACGATGAATCTGCGGTGCATGCGTACGGCCAGAAGTGCCGCCTCGTTGAGCAGGTTTTCAAGATCCGCGCCGGTAAAGCCGGGCGTCCCCTTTGCGATGCTGTTGAGGTCGACGTCGTCCCCGAGGGGCTTTCCGCGCGCATGGACCTTCAGTATCGCCTCACGTCCGCGCACATCGGGCAGCCCGACATAGACGCGCCGGTCAAAACGGCCCGGGCGCAGAAGCGCCTGGTCAAGTATATCGACGCGGTTCGTGGCTGCCATTACGATAACGCCCTCGTTATTCGAAAAGCCGTCCATCTCAACAAGGAGCTGGTTGAGCGTCTGCTCGCGCTCGTCATTGCCGCCGCCGAGACCGGAGCCTCTCTGACGGCCAACAGCGTCGATCTCGTCGATAAAGACGATGGCCGGGGCAATCTTTTTGGCCTGGTCAAACAGGTCTCGCACCCTGGATGCACCGACGCCGACATACAGCTCGACAAAGTCCGAGCCGGAGATGGACAGGAACTGGACGTCCGCCTCCCCCGCGACAGCCTTTGCGATAAGCGTTTTACCTGTTCCCGGAGGTCCGACGAGCAGCACGCCCTTGGGTATGCGCGCGCCCATCGCGGTATAGGTGCCGGGGTTCTTGAGAAAGCTGACGATCTCTTCAAGTTCGGCTTTCTCCTCATCCGCGCCGGCAACATCGGCAAAGGTGACTTTCTTTTTCTCGTCGCTGGCAAGTCTGGTCCTGGCCTTGCCGAATTTCATCGCCCCGCCGGCTCCGCCGCCCGAGGCTTTATTCATCATGATATACCAGAATACGCCGAGGATTATAATGATTCCCAGATACGGGATAAACGACATCCACCACGGCATGACCCAGTTGGGTTCATAGTCATATTCCGTCAGCGTCCCGTCCTCGAGCTGCTGCTGTATCGTGTCTCCCAGGTCGGAGTAGAACACCTCAAAACTGTAAAGCTCGTAAGATACCACTGTCTCGCCCTCAAAAGGCTCGCGCAGGGTCATTATGAGCACGTCGTCGGAGGTTGTGAAAGACTCGACCTGTCCCGACTCGAAAAGCTTTATAACGTCGGAATACAGGATCTGCCTGACGGTCCTGGTTTCACTGGTCAGAGAGAATATGGTAGCCAGAAGTATGACCAGGATCAGAACATAAAAGCCTATGTCTCTGGCTCTGTTTCTCTTGGGATTTTGGTTCAAATATATGTCACTTCCTTATGGCGGAAAATCCTCAGTCAGCATATATCTCGGGCCTGAGCACGCCTACGTAAGGCAGGTTGCGATACTTTTCGGCGTAATCAAGGCCGTAGCCCACTATGAATTCGTCCTCAATTTCAAAACCCGTGTAGCGGGGAAAAACCTCTTTCTGGCGGCGCGCCGGTTTGTCGAAGAGCGTCGCGATGGAGATGGACGCGGGCCTGCGTACCTCCATATAATTTATAAGGTAACTCAGCGTGATTCCGCTGTCGAGTATATCCTCGACAATGATGACGTCGCGGCCCTCGATGTCCTCGTTGAGATCCTTGTTTATCTTGACGGCGCCGGTCGTGACCGACTTGTTGCCGTATGATGAGACCGCCATAAAATCGGTCGTACAGGGAATGGTAACATGGCGTATCAGGTCCGCCATGAAAATAAAACTGCCCTTAAGTATACCGACGAGGACGGGCACTTTCCCCTCGAAATCAAGGGAGATCTGCCGTCCCATTTCGGCAACGCGAGCGGCCAGTACTTCTTCGGAAAACATGACTTTTTCAACGTCGTTTCTCACAAGATTTCCCCCTTATCTGTATTTTGACAGCTTTATCTCCCGGATTTACGGCGCATCGCTCGCATACTCCGAAGCCGCAAACGGCAATAACGCCCTTTTCGTCCGCAAGGACCGGCACCGCATCCCGCTCTCCCCTTGGCACGCCGGCCTCTGCAAACAGCTTTTTCAGACTTTTCGTGCAGCCGCGGCCCAAAATACGTATCTTATCACCGGGTTCACGCGGCCTGACGATTATCTTACCACAGATATTCTCACATTTAAAGAAAAAAGTGTTTAAGGAACTGTTAACTTCTCTCGGTGCTTCGACAATTTCACACACGGCCTCCATACCGCAGCCGAGGTCCGTCGTCCCTCCTGGGGAAATGACCGCAGTTTCTATCCTTCCCGGCCTGTGCCGGGAGAATACCAGCCTGTCAAATTCCCGGGCGACCCGGCCGCCGGGAATATCCGCAAAGGCTCCGCTTTTTCCGTCCCAGCACAGATCCAGCAGCGCATCGATGTGAGTCTCGGTCAGGCTCCTGTTCCATATCTCACGAAGTACGCGTGCGGAAACGGGCCTGGGAAGTTCCAAAAGCTTTGCAGCCGGAAGGGATCCGCCATCCAGATTCTCCACAATAAACTTCTCTGCAAGAGAGCAGAGATATTCCTCATCCTCGCGCAGGAGCAGCGACATTCGGGAGATATTCTCCACACAGCCGGGATTGACGCGGGCAAGCAGCGGGATTATATTGTGGCGCACATAATTTCGCGTATACCCCTCGTCCCGGTTCGTCGAGTCCTCGACATGCTCAATGCAACGGCGGCTGAGATATTCGTCTATCTGCGAGCGCGTTGTCTCCAGCAGGGGCCGGATTATCCTGCCCCGTACCGGCGGTATCCCGCAAAGCCCGCGGGCGCCGCTACCGCGGGCCAGGTTGAGCAGCACCGTCTCTGCGTTGTCATTTGCATTATGCGCCGTGGCTATCCTGTCACAGCCGAGCTTGTCGGCCGCGGACTCAAGAAATCGATAGCGAAGTATGCGCCCGCTCTCCTCCGTACCCAGGCCATGCTGCGCGGCATAGGCGGCGATGTCGCCGCGGCCGCAGATAAATTCCACATCCCAGGCCTGGCAGAGCCGCCTGACAAAGTCCTCGTCCCTGTCCGACTCCGCACCGCGGAGCATATGGTTAAAGTGCGCGCAGCAGACCTGCGCGCCGAAATGCGGCGCGCTCTCGCGCAGGACTGAGAGAAGACAGACCGAGTCTGCCCCGCCCGAGACGGCGCAGAGTATGCGCCCGCCGCTCGGTATCATCCCGTGTTCTCTGACAAAAGCATCAATATTCATCCGACTCGCCGCCTCTCGCGGCATTTGCGTACGTTGTGTACTCGGGCAGCCATGTGAGCCTTACTGTGCCGGTGTTGCCGTGGCGGTTTTTGAGAACTATGGCCTCGGCCTCGTTCGGGTTTTCGCACTCATCATTATAATATCCCTCACGATAAAGGCCTATGACTATATCCGCGTCCTGCTCGATGGCTCCCGACTCGCGCAGGTCGGAAAGCATCGGGCGTTTGTTCTGGCGTCCCTCGCTTGCTCTTGAAAGCTGCGAGAGGCACACAATGGGCACGTTCAGCTCCTTTGACATTATCTTGAGCATGCGGCTGATATCCGAGACTGCCTGCTGTCGGCTCTCGCCATAGTGGTTTCCGCCTGTGCCCGCCGACTGCATGAGCTGAAGATAATCTATGACCACCAGGCCCAGATTGTCAAGCCTCCGGCACTGCGCACGCATGTCCGCGACTGACAGCGTCGAGTTGTCGTCTATGCGAAGATCGGTCTGCGCAAGGCTGGAGCAGGCAACGCCTATACGCTGCCACTCGCCGGCAGAGAGCTTCCCGGTCAGAAGCTTTTGGCTGTTGACCAGGCTCTCGCTCGACAAAAGCCTTGTGACAAGCTGGCTTCTCGACATCTCAAGGGAAAAAATCGCCACTGTCTTGCCCGTTGTCTTTCCGACGTGCAGCGCAATGTTCAGCGCGATGCTGGTCTTCCCCATACCGGGGCGCGAGGCGATAAGCACAAGCTCACCCTTGTTCAGCCCGAGGATATAGCTGTCGAGATCTATCAGGCCGGTAGACAGGCCCGGGATGCCGCCGCCAGACTCCGACAGGGCCGATATCTGGTCGTACACGTCAAGTACGATCGACGATATCTTTTCCAGCCCGCCGATACTGCGCCCCTTACGCAGGGCGTATATCTTCTGCTCGGAGAGCTCAAGAACATTTTCTGCCGTTCCGTCGCCTTCAAAGACGAGATTGCTTATGTCCGAGGCGACACCTGCAACCGAGCGTAACAGCGCGCGGTCGCGCACGATCTCGACATATTTCATGACGTTTGCCGACGTAGGCGTGGCCTCCATCAACTCCAGAATGTATGCGTTCGATCCCTCCCTCAGTACGCCGAGGGTTTTCATCTGGTCGAGCACCGTGACGGGATCCACTGTCATGCCAAAGCTGAACATATGGGAAATGGTCCCGAATATATCCCTGTTGGCCTCTATATAGAATTCTTCCTCGCGCAGATTCTGAAGCACCTCCGGCACGCAGGCGGGGTCTATCATCATCGAGCCGAGCACAGCCTGCTCGGCCTCTGCGCTGTATGGCATCTGCCGTCCTAAGAGCTCGTCCATCTATGTCTTACTTCTCCTCGATCACAAGCACGTTCACGGTACCGGTTATCTCAAAGCCAAGCTTTGCCTTCACGGCATAGGAGCCGAAGGATTTGATCGGTTCCGACTGTACTATCTTGTTTTTCTCTATATCTATGTTGTGCTGCTCGCGCAGGGCGTCGCTTATCTCCTTGGAGGTCACGGCTCCGAAAAGCTTACCGCCGCTGCCGGCCCGCGCCCGGATCGTGACGGTTATGCCCTCGAGTTTTTTTGCGTTTTCCTGTGCCAGGGCCTTCTCCTCGGCAAGCTGCTTTGCCTTTGCCTTTTCGCGGAGCTTATATGCGTTTAGGTTGTCGGCGGTCGCTTCGACCGCCAGCTTGCGGGGAAGGAGGTAGTTTCGCGCGTATCCGTCGGATACCTCCTTCATCTCGCCCTTTTTACCCTGCCCTCTGACGTCCTCGTTAAATATGACCTTCATAACGGTTATTCCTTTCTGTTGTGTATATTAATCCTCGAGATAGCTGTCGATCGCCGCGCAGAGCCTGTTGACCGCATCACGCAGTGTTATATTCTTTAACTGCGCGCCTGCGGAGGACTTGTTTCCTCCGCCGCCAAGCCCTTCGAGCAGGACCTGCACGTTCACGTCGCCGATGGAGCGCGCGGAGATCGTGACTCCGCCGTCGGCGGTCGGGAAGAGCACGATAGATGCGTCGACTCCGGAGATATTGAGCATCTCGTCGGCAGCCTGCGCCGCGACGACGCGGTTTTGCGGCGTATCCGGCGCGGCGATCGCAATATTCTCGCGATAGAGCCTTGCGCACTGTAGTATCTTATACCTTGCGACGGTATCCCCTATGTCGTTTTGCAGCAGACGCTTTACAACGACGGTGTCAGCCCCCGCACGGCGGAGGAAAGCGGCCGCGTCAAAGGTACGCTCGCCCGTGCGGATGTTGAAGTTTTTCGTGTCCATGACTATGCCGCAGAGCATGGCCTCCGCCTCCTTGCGAAGGATATCCGACTGCTCGACCAGCTCCTGAAGCAGCTCCGTCATCAGCTCGCAGACGGAAGAAGCGTACGGCTCGTTAAATGTCAGGTCGGCGTTCTGTATATAGCTGGATGCGCGCCTGTGGTGGTCGATGACCGCAACGCGGGTGCAGGCCAGGAGCAGATTCTCATCCTCGACCTGTTCGGGCCGGTTGGTATCGACAATGACAAGCAGCGTTTTACTGTCTGCCGCGAGCATCGCGCTCGTCGGAGAAATAAATGTCTCCCGATATTCGGGAAGCTCACGCAGCGAGTCGATCAGCTTCCCGGCGGCGTTGTTTTCAAGGTCTATGACTATCCTCGCCCTGACGCCGAACTTTCGCGCGATGCAGCACACGCCGACGGCCCCGCCGACGGAGTCCATGTCGCTGTATCGGTGGCCCATTATGAATACCTGACTGGAATCCTGTATGAGCTGTGCCAGCGCGTTGGCCGTAACGCGGGATTTAACTTTGGTGCGCGTCTCGATCTCGGTGCCGCGCCCGCCATAGAACTCAAAGCTGTGACGGTTTTTGACGACCGCCTGATCCCCACCGCGGGACAGCGCCATATCGACGCTCATATTTGCAAAGTTATAGTCCTCTTCAAAGCCGCTGCCGTCAACGCCGATGCCTATGCTGACGGTCGCGTGTATGCCGGAGGGATTGATGACCTCGTGCGCCGTCTTGATAAGGCTGAATTTTTCGGCTATGAATGTCTCAAGATGCCTGTATTCGAACACTGCAACGTAGCGGTCGCGGTCATAACGTCGAAGAAGGGCCCCCTTCCCATCCAGCCACTGTGTTATCTTATCCTCTACCATGTCTCGCAGGCCGGTCTTCATCCTGTCCGGCACGTTTTTGATGAGCTCGTCGTAGTTATCCAGCAGGATAATTGCGATAACCGGCCTGGAATTTTCGTGCTCAATCTTTATATCGTCGTATTCCGTGACGTCGACCCAGTAGGTGATGCCCATAAAATCGTGGACGTTTTCATCCCCTTCGCCGTCGCTGGAACGCACGATGTTGCCATGTATCTGATATTTCCTTCCACCCAGCTCCAGAAGTCCGGGGTACTGGTTTTTCCCCTCCATCAGCCACTTTCCGGAAAACTCCCCCTTGACAAGTTCTGTCATGTTTGCCTCCAGCGAGGGCTGGCTGCGCCCGCAGATGGAGAAAAACGCCTGATTGCCCCATACGACCTGATTATCCGCCAGGCGGAACATGACCATCGGCAGCGGAAAATGCAGCAGCGTGTCGTTTTTCGCCGACTCTGTGCTGTAAGTCACGGATTCTATATACTCCACAAGCTGGCGCTGCTTTCGCTTTATATCCACGATGGAATATATAATAAGGGCCACTATAACTCCGCCCTCGAACACGGCGAGCCGCCAGTTTGAATATACCGTTATCAATGCGAACAGGATCAGAAAAATGAGAAACAGTTTTCTGTTCGGCTCGACGAGCTTTCTAATCTTTTTATTCATCAACTCATCCTCCCCGATACTCTCAAACAAACAAAGAAGTTTGATATATTATTATATCAGAGCTGTTCATTATGTGCAACACCAAATCGTCTCGGGCGTATAACCCCACACGGCGCGCGCACCGGTGCATATTATCGCATATTATGCAGTTTGCCGTGTATACTTTTGTGTTTTATTGGTGATTTGGCGAATGTTATTCTTGATTATTCATTTAAGGTGTATTATAATCACGTTTGTCCACTGAAAAGCATGATTTGCGACAAATAACTGATTTTATGGAGTGAATACAAAATGAAAAACAAATCAAAAATCCTTGCCCTGCTGCTCGCGGCAGTGATGCTTCTTGCTCTGTGCGCCTGCGGCGGAGAGACTGAAAGCGACACCACCGAGGCTCCTGTGACCGACGCCACTGACGCTCCTGAGACGGAAAACACCGACGCTCCCGAGGAGACGGAGGAGCCTGCTGAGTCCGCCGGCGACTACGGCGAGTTCACCACCATCGAGGAAGGCAAGCTCATCATGGCCACTAACGCCCAGTTCCCGCCCTATGAGATGGTAGCTGACGGCGAGGGCTTTGAGGGCACAGGCTTTGAGGGTATAGACGTTGAGATTGCCTGGGCCATCGCCGAGAAGCTCGGCCTTGAGCTGCAGATCGACGACATGGAGTTTACCTCCGCTCTGCTGGCTGTGCAGAACAACTCTGCCGACATCGTTCTGGCCGGTCTGACCTATCGCGAGGACCGTGACGAGGTCATGGACTTCACCGACAGCTACGCCACCGGCGTGCAGGTAGTCATAGTCAAGGAGGGCTCCGAAGTGACCCTGGACAACCTTGGCGATTACATGATAGGCACTCAGGCAGGCACCACCGGCTACATATTCGCCTCTGACACGCCGGAGAACGGCGGCTACGGCGAAGATCACGTGCTTGCCTATGACAATGGCGCTACCGCTGTTCAGGCACTGCTCAATGACCAGATTGACGCGATTATCATCGACCAGGGGCCGGCAGAGTCTTATGTTGCCGCCAACGAGGGACTGACCATCCTCCCCGGTGACTGGGTCGTTGAGGATTACTGCGCCGCCGTTGACGAGGGCAACACCGATCTGCTCAACGCTGTCAACACCGCTCTTAATGAGCTGATTGCCGACGGCACTGTCCAGTCTATCATCGACAAGTACATCACGGCGGACTGATCTTCCCGTATTTCCGCAAAAGGAGCGGCTCGATTGCCGCTCCTTTTCACTATGTGCCCTGAGACAGAGAGGAGTACGCTATGGATTTTACACAGATTTATGAGTCTTTCCGGGCTTTAGATGATCCCAGCTTCTGGCAGGATGCCTATATGAAATTCTACCGCGCCTGGTTCGAGGGAGACCGCTGGAAGCAATACCTGCAGGGCCTGCTTACCACCATAGAGGTGACTATCATCGCCCTTATCATAGGCGTGCTTTTGGGCATTGTGGTGGCCGTTATACGCACCGCCCACGACCAGCAGCGTCCCGGACGCCACAATGCCATTCTGGGCGTGGCCAACGCGGTATGTAAAATTTATACCACTGTCATCCGCGGTACCCCGATGATGGTACAGCTTCTGATTATGGGCTTTGTTATTTTTAAGAGCAGCCGCAACGCCACGATGGTAGGCGCCCTGGCCCTGGGCATAAACTCCGGAGCCTATGTTGCGGAGATCATCCGCGGCGGTCTTATGAGCCTTGACCCCGGTCAGATGGAGGCCGGGCGTTCCCTGGGGCTGAGCTATCTGGATACCATGCGCTTTATCGTGGTGCCCCAGGCTTTCAAAGCCATCCTGCCATCCCTGGGCAACGAGTTTATCACCCTGTTAAAGGACACCTCTCTTATCTCCGTTGTGGCTGGTCGGGAGATCGTCTATTTCGCCCAGGCCATCGTGGCCCGAACATACGAGGCCATGTATCCATACATAATCACCGCCATCATGTATCTCATACTAGTGCTCATATTCACATGGCTCCAGGGAAAGCTGGAAAGGAGGCTGAGACAAAGTGATAGACGTTAAAAACCTCTCAAAATCCTTCGGAAAGAACCTTGTGCTCGATGACATATCCGAACACATCTTCCCGGGCGAAAAAGTCGTTATAATCGGGCCGTCGGGCTCCGGAAAGTCGACTTTCCTGCGCTGCCTCAACCTGTTGGAGTATCCCTCGTCCGGTACCATTATGTTCAACGGACATGAGATTACCGATCCCAAGGCCGATATCGATAAGCTCCGTCAGCAGATGGGCATGGTATTCCAGCACTTCAACCTGTTCCCCAACATGACGATACGCAGGAATATAACGCTCTCCCCCGTACGGACCAAGCTTATGAGCCAAGCGGAAGCAAACGACACGGCGACCGACCTTCTAAGGCGCGTCGGACTGGAGGATAAGGCGGACGCCTATCCGGCCCAGCTCTCCGGCGGCCAGAAACAGCGCATCGCCATCGTCCGGGCTCTTGCCATGAAACCGAAAGTCATGCTGTTTGACGAACCCACCTCCGCGCTTGACCCCGAGATGGTCGGAGAGGTTCTGGACGTCATGAAGGAGCTTGCCGACGAGGGCATGACCATGGTGGTCGTCACGCATGAGATGGGCTTTGCCCGGGAGGTAGGCACCCGCGTGCTCTTTATGGACGGCGGCCATATACTGGAACAGAACACTCCGGCCGAGTTTTTTGCCAACCCGCGCAGCGAGCGGCTGCAGAGCTTCCTTGCCAAGGTGCTGTAAGCAGTATGCTGCTGCCTGTGCCTACAATGATATTTTGGGCCGCGGTAAAGCAGATATAAACAGAGAAGAACAAAGGACAGGTGCAAAATCGCCTGTCCTTTGCCTGATTATCTGGCCTGCGCTGGTTTCTCCCGTCCCCTTCTCGAGCCGGCGTGAAACTCTTTCCCGATATATCAGGCCCTGCGCAGGGCCTTCAATATCGAGCGAATGTTTGGCGTTGTGCCGTAAAGCAGCACTCCCACACGGTAGATTTTCGCGGACAGCACGCCGACGCCGATCACCGAGAAGATGAGTATCGCGACGGATATCACGATCTCATACACCGGCACAGTGCTCATGGCGATGCGTGTGAACATGGCCATTGGCGAGGTAAACGGTATGTAAGAGCACACGATGATAAGCGTGTTGTCCATGCTGCCGCTCGACATTGACGCCACTACCACTATAAACGCCGCTACAAACAAAAGAGTGATGGGCATGACCGAGGTGTTTATATCCTCAAGCTTCGACGCGGTGGACCCCACGGCGCCGAACATGAAAGCATATATGAAAAAGCCAAGGATGAAAAACAACAGCATATACAAAAGCAGGGACAGCGGCATGCCGAAAATGGAGCTGATTATCGCGTTGCCGTCCCAGTAGGAGCTGTTCATGTTGAAAAACAGCACCGCCGCGCCGAACACGACCACGAGCTGTATAAGCCCAGCCACGCAGGAGGCCAGAACCTTGCCGAACATCATCGAGGTGGGCTTTGCGCTGGTCACGAGCAACTCCATGGCGCGGGAGCTTTTCTCGCTGGCCACGTTTGTGGCCACCATCTGGCCGTAGAGCAGGATGACCATATAAAGGGCAAAGATCATTATATAGGTATAAAAGAAATTCTGGGTCTGGTCCTTGCCGACGCTGACGATCTCGTGACCGACGGTGGCGGAGAGTATCTGTCCCGCCTGCTCGGCGGAGATACCACCCGATATCATCGCATCCATGCGGTACAGATTCCCGAGCACCTCGTCGGCGATGGAGGTGTTCATGTCGTACATCGACAGGTTGTTGACGTAGTAGGTGTAGGACACAAGGCCGTCCAGATAAAAGCCGCAGTCGGCCTCGCCGTTTATGATCTGCTCCTGTATACCCTCCGCACCGTTTTCCCCGATGCGCACCTCGTATCCGGAGAAGGCAGACGCGAAGGCTTCCGCGGCGAGCTGTGCGTTTTCGTCTGTATCCGCCGCTATGAGCATGACTTCACGCTCACCGTCGGAGGAAGCCCGTGTGTCGCCGCTTTCGAATAAGGCGGAAATTCTGGGGTAGAACATGACGGCCGCGATGACCACCGCCAGAAAAACAGTGACGCCCACGAACACCTTGTTTTTCAGATAGCTCAAAAGCTCGAACTTGAATATGATACTAAACTGCTTCATTTCCGCTACCCCCCCTTAGACCTGCGAGCCGGCGTATTGGACGAATATATCGTTGAGCGAGGGCTCGAAAACCCTTATCTCGTCGATATCATACTTCCCGGCCAGATCCTGCATTACGCTGCGCTTCTCATCTGGGCTTGACAGCTTCAGGCTCAGCTCCCACTCTGAGAGAAGCTCACACCGCGCGCCGAGGGAGCGCGCCATACTTTCTGCCTGGCTGGAACGTATGATAAGCCGGTCGCGGGCATAGTTGCGCTTTATCTCGTACAGCTCTCCGCTGAGCACGACCTTGCCCGCGTTGAGTATCGCAATAGTGTCGCAAAACTCCTCTATGTAATTCATCTGATGGCTGGAAAACAGGACTATCTTGCCCTTTGATATTTCTTCTTTCACTACGTCCTTGAGAAGCATCGCGTTAACCGGGTCCAGTCCGGAAAACGGCTCGTCGAGGATGATGACCTGCGGGTCGTGCGCGAGCGCCGTTACAAGCTGTATTTTCTGCTGGTTGCCCTTTGAGAGGATGTTCAGCTTCTTGTTTCGGTATTCACTCATGCCGAGTCTGTCGAGCCAGTAGTCGATCGCCTTTACGGAGGCGGACGTCGTCATACCCTTTAGCTGGGCAAAATAGACGAGCTGGTCAATTATCTTCTTTTTAGGATACAGCCCCCGCTCCTCCGGCAGATAGCCGATTCCGATCCGGGAATAGTCCAGCGGCTTTCCGTCCATGAGGATCTGTCCGCTGTTAGCCGGGAACACATCCATGAGAATTCGTATAGTCGTGGTTTTGCCCGCGCCGTTCCTGCCCAGAAATCCGAAAGCCTTTCCGCCCTCGGCGGTGAGGGATACGCCGCTTAAAACCTGTTTCTCCCCGAAGCTCTTGTATATGTCCCTGAGCTCCAAATTCATGATATGATTCCTCCCTTTGCCGAAGCCATGCCCCTCCCCCGGGGTATGCGAACCGGCGTTTCTGTCTGCATTGTAGCATAAGCCTTGTCGGCAGTAAAGGGCTTTTTATTTGCATCTCTTCGTATGTACTGTCAGGCCATACGGCCGTGTTTTTGCGTTTCCGTCGCGGTCATGAGCCTGGCCGCGGGCCGGCGTTTCCGTGATATCCGGGCGATGTATTTAACAGCAGTCAGGAAAAGTGAGCGCACAACCTGTCCTCACCCCGCCGGAAACGTACTACTGTAGCGCCACAGTATGACAAACCGCCGCTTTGTGAAAGCGGCGGTTTTTGCGTTCTATTTAAAATCGTGTGCGTCCTCGAGGACCATATCCTTGACTTTCATGAGCCTTACCTTGGTTGAAAGGTCGTTTTCCTCCAGTTTCATGGAAATGTATTTGATATTGGTCTGCATCTCAGGGATCATGACATATTCAAGCGCGTTGACGCGCCGGCGTGTCTTTTCTATCTCCTGTGCAAGGAGCTGCATCGTTTTTTCTATCTCCGCAAGCTCTAGCATATCCTCAAAGACCCGGGCCATACGGAAGAGCGCGTCGTCCAGCTCGCCGGAGGTCTGCGCAAAACCGTATGGGTATATCTCCGATGGGTCGTTGTTCCGAGTCCTGAAACTGTATCTGGGCACTTTCTCGCTCATGATGTTGTCATAGCTGATATCCAGCTCCACGCTCTGCCGCGGGAACAGCAGCGCCTGCTCGAGCATCTCGGGCGACATGACTGAACTGGCAACGGCCAGCGCGGCGAAGGCCTCGGTAAGGCCCTCTTCGACGCGGGTGCGTAGCTCTTTGTTCCTGCGCATGATCCCGAGGAATTGGCGCATCAGTTCATCCCGCTTATCCTTGAGCAGCTTGTGCCCGCGTGTGGCGGTCTGAAGCCGGCCCTTGAGCTGGTTCAGGACCATTCTGGTTGGTGTAATTGCGGTTGACGCCACTTGCTTTCACCTCCACCGGGCCGGGGGAACCGGCCCAATTTCGTTCCGCGCAGCCAGGATTCCCAATATCGGTTCCTTCGCTGCGATCAGATCCTTTTCATAAAAGGACACCGTGACCGTCCGGTATTATTTCATATACTTTTCGAGCTGTGCGGTCGTGACCCTCTTCAGCTCCGACCTGGGCAGGATCTTCAGCAGCTCCCAGCCGAGGTCGAGGGTCTCCTCGATGCTGCGGTTGGTACTGTTGCCTTGGTTTACATAACGTTCCTCAAACTGCTCTGCAAACTCCGCATATTTCCTGTCTGTCTCGGATAGGGCAGCCTCGCCGAGGATGGTCATGAGTTCCCTTGCGTCCTTTCCCGCGGCATATGCTGCAAAAAGCTGGTTCATGGTCCCGGAGTGGTCCTCGCGGGTCTTGCCCTCGCCGATGCCCTTGTCTTTGAGCCTGCTCAGCGACGGCAGCACGTCCACAGGCGGGATTATGCCCTTGCGGTACAGCTCGCGCGAGAGGATGATCTGGCCCTCGGTGATGTATCCCGTAAGGTCCGGAATAGGATGGGTTTTGTCGTCCTCCGGCATGGTCAGGATGGGTATCATCGTGATAGAACCCTTTTTGCCCAGGCGCCGGCCAGCCCTTTCATACATCTGCGCAAGGTCTGTGTAGAGATAACCGGGGTATCCGCGGCGTCCGGGAACCTCCTTCTTCGCCGCGCTTATCTCGCGCAGGGCCTCGGCATAGTTTGTGATATCGGTCATGATGACCAGAACATGCATATCCTTCTCGAAGGCGAGGTACTCCGCGGCAGTCAGCGCCATGCGCGGCGTGGCGATACGTTCGACAGCGGGGTCGCTTGCAAGGTTTGAAAAGACGACCGCGCGGTCGATGGCGCCGGTGCGGCGAAATTCCTGTACAAAGAACTCGCTCTCCTCAAATGTGATGCCGATGGCTGCGAACACAACGGCAAAATTCTCGTCTGCACCAAGTACGCGCGCCTGTCGCGCTATCTGCGCCGCGAGGGCCGCGTGCGGCAGTCCTGAACCGGAAAAGATTGGCAGCTTCTGCCCGCGGACGAGCGTGTTCAACCCGTCGATCGTTGAAATACCGGTCTGGATAAACTCAGCGGGGTATGCGCGCGCGGCGGGGTTCATCGGAAGGCCGTTTATGTCCCTGTGCGCCTCAGCAAGAATATCGGGGCCTCCGTCGATAGGCTCGCCCATGCCATTGAATACACGGCCAAGCATATCCTCGGAAACGGCAAGCTCCAGCGGATGGCCGAGGAAGCGCACCTTGCTCTGGGCAAGGTTTATGCCTGCCGCGGACTCGAACAACTGAACGACCGCAACGTCCCGATCAATCTCCAGCACCTTACAACGGCGGGTCTCGCCGTTGGGCAGCTCTATCTCCGCCAGCTCGTCATAGGTAACGCCGTCGACGTGCTCGACCATCATAAGCGGGCTTGCGATCTCCCTTATGGTTTTATATTCCCTGATCACAGCTCGTCACCTCCTGCGGCTGTCTCCTGTATCTGATACTTCATGTTCTCTGCTATCTGCGCGTAAACTGCCTGATACTCATCCGCAGGGACGGTCTTCGCGCGGCCAATCTGCTCACGCGCAGGGATGGAAAACAGTTCGTTCATATCCGCGCCCTGCGCAAGCGCCTCGCGTCCGAGCCTGTCGTAGTCGAGGATCATCCCCAGAAGCATTTTCTGGCGGTCGTAGGACGAATAGCTGTCCACGTCAACAAATGCGTTCTGCTGGAGGAAGTCCTCGCGGATCATCTTTGCCGTTTCAAGCGTAAGGCGGTCGCCGGCCGCGAGCGAGTCCGCGCCGACAAGCTTGACTATTTCATTCAGGCTGGCCTCTTCCTGCAGTATGCTCATCGCCTTTTCACGCTGCTGCATGAACTCGGGGCCGAGGTTCTGGTCGTAGTAGTCCCTGAGCGTGTCGGTGTAAAGCGAATAGCTGGTCAGCCAGTTGATCGCCGGGAAGTGGCGCGCGTATGCAAGGGAGCTGTCAAGCCCCCAGAACACCTTGACGATGCGCATCGTGGCCTGGCTGACAGGCTCCGACGTGTCGCCGCCCGGAGGGGAAACGGCGCCTATGGCCGTCAGGCTTCCCTGGCATCCATCTGAGCCGAGGCATTCGATAACGCCCGCGCGCTCGTAAAACTGGGCGAGGCGTGAGGCAAGGTAGGCGGGATAGCCCTCCTCGCCGGGCATCTCCTCAAGGCGGCCGCTCATCTCACGCAGGGCCTCGGCCCAACGGGAGGTGGAGTCGGCGATAACCGCCACGTCGTATCCCATGTCGCGGAAATATTCTGCGATAGTGATGCCGGTATAAATGCTCGCCTCGCGCGCTGCAACCGGCATGTCGGAGGTGTTGGCGATCAGCACAGTCCGCTTCATGATCGGCTCGCCGGTACGCGGGTCCTGCAGCTCCGGAAACTCCATGAGCACATCGGTCATCTCATTACCGCGTTCGCCGCAGCCGATGTAGACGACGACGTCCACGTCCGACCACTTTGCAAGCGCGTGCTGGACGACGGTCTTGCCGCTGCCGAAGGGTCCTGGGACCGCCGCCGTGCCGCCCTTTGCAAGCGGGAACATCGTGTCGATGACGCGCTGTCCGGAGCAGAGCGGACGGCTGGGCACATATTTTCTCGTATATGGCCTGCTCACGCGTACAGGCCATTTCTGCATCATGGTCAGCTTTGTCTCCTTACCGTCAGGCTCCTTAAGGAGGGCCACGGTGTCCAGAACGGTATACATCCCCTTCTGGATGGAGGCGATGGTCCCGCTCAACCCGGGAGGGACCATGATTTTGTGGGAGATCGCGCTGGTTTCCTGCACGGTGCCGATTATATCGCCGCCGCGGACCTTGGCACCGGGTTCCACACACGGCACGAATTCCCACTGTCTGCTGCGGTTGAGCGCAGGGACATCGACGCCCCTGGCGATTGTATGCCCGGTCAGCTCGCGTATCTCCGTAAGCGGGCGCTGGATACCGTCATAGATGCTCTCAAGCAATCCGGGGCCAAGCTCAACGGAGAGCGGAGAACCGGTGGTTTCGACCTCGGCGCCGGGGCCGAGGCCCGAGGTCTCCTCATAGACCTGTATGGAGGCACGATCGCCGGTCATGTTCAGTATCTCGCCGATAAGGCGTTGCTTTCCGACTCTCACAACGTCAGACACGTTGGCGTCGGCAAGCCCTTCCGCAACCACCAGCGGCCCGGATACTTTTGTAACTGTTCCGCTCATATTCTTGCTTACCATTCCTTTCATTGGGGATAGCGCGTGATATCACGCGTGCCGGGGCGCCGGATCAGAGTATGTCGCTTCCGACAGCTCTCTCCACTGCCTCATGCAGGGCATTAAGTCCATACCCCTTGGAGCCCTCCCTGCCCGGTATAAGGATGATGGCCGGTGTGGGGACATCCTTGAATTTATTGATTTCGTCGGTCATTTCGATATACAGATCTTCCTCGATATAGATTATCGCGTATTCCTCTCCCTGTCGGGTCAGATATCGCAGCTCCCGCTTTGCCTGCTCCACACCCTCGGCGGGGAATACCTCAAGGCCGAGGGCCTTGAAGCCGAGGACCGTTTCGTGGGAACCGATAACCGCAATTTTAAGCATAAGTCTCACGCAGCCTTTCGCGTATGGTGTCCGGCGCCGTGCCGGAAAGCTTGCCGAGCAGTATCATGCGCAGGTTCATTACCTCCTGCTCCGCCGCGGCAAGATAGGCTATTACAGGTTCGGGGCCGAAGCTGCTCATCCTGGCATCTGCGAGATAACCGATCACGGCATTGTCGCAGAGAAGTTCAAACTCTGTCAGCGAACCGGAGCTTATCACAAGCTCCCCGGCCTGCGCGCAGCCGGCAAGCCCGGTGCTCGAATAAAGCTCGGCCGGACCCTCGTTTTCCCGCCTGGCCGCGATCAGGCCGGCCGTGTCGACGCTGCCGCCGTCTATCAGGACGCTTTTGAGAAACTCTGAATCCTTTTCCATACGCGCACAGCGAACGAAAGTACGCAGATTTGCACTGTCGGTCAACAGTCTGACATAGCCGCTTAGGAACCCGCTGCTCTCCTGCCGCGCCGGGCTGTGAAGCTCGGCGAAATACGCCTTGTCAAGAAACACGTCGCAAAGCTGCGGATTTCCCGTGCGTGCGAGGATGCCGCGGGCCTGCTCCATCGCGGAGGCGAGGTCCTCCGGAAGATCAGAATAGTCGTCCTCATTAAAGGCGTCCATTATCTTCGCGGGACTCACCCTTCCGGCTCCGGACAGCAGATGCTCGCCGTCGACGTCCGCCGCGCGGGATTTTATCATCACCTTTGCATTGTGGTAATCGTACTTTACCCTGAACGCATCGATTATGCACTTCTCCGGCACGGCCTGTTCCAGCTCCGTGAGAAGCTGCGCAAACCTGTCGGCAAGCGTGGTATTGACCTCGCTCAGATCCATTCCTGACATATCCGGGTATCCGAATTCCGTGCATATCCTGGCACACTCGTCAAAATCCGGCGCGTCCAGCATGCGCTCGAAGGCCTCGCGCGCGGGCATCTTCGCCTCCCTCGCCCTGATAAGCGCGGACAGGAACAGATAATCATTCTTATTGACTTTTCTATTTGACAAGTTATCTCCCCCTTGTCAATTATCCAAACAACGCGTTGGCTATCTCCGCCGCCATATCGTCGCGGTAGGACGCCGCGATCGTCTCGACGGTACAGTTTGTCTCGATATCGCCCTGTTTGACCAGAAGGCCGCCGCATATGTCGCGGGCATCCCCGCTGACGGTCAATTTGCCGGGCAGGCCGCGCTCCTCCAGAAGCGCGTTTGCCGCCTTGGCCACCTTCCTGCCGACACGCGTTCTGTCGCTCTCGTTAAAGACGAGCTCCTCATACCCGGTGGCAGCGGCAGCTGCCGCCAGGCGGGCGCAGAATGAGACATATTCGTCCTCGGGCAGGCCACAGACCTTTTCCACTGCGATCTCGAAAACCCGTGAAACCATGGACTGCTTCATCGCAAGGACGGCCTTCTTCGCCTCCATCTCGGCAGTGCTGCCCAGCCGCTCGACGCGGCTTTCGCAGTCTCTGATGCCCTGCTGCACGATACTGCGGTACTTTTCCTGGGCCTGCTGCTCGTACCTCTCCCTGATTTCGCGGCACTTGAGTTCCGTCTCGGCCCGGATCTTTCCGATCTCCTCAACGGCATCTTGCTCTATACTAGCGGTGATCCTGTCGATTCCGTTCATGTCATTTTAACCTCTGTTTCGATCTCAACCGAGATTGAGGATCATAAGCATGGAGGCCAGCAGCGCGAGTATTGCATAAAACTCGACAGTGATGCACAGCACCATGCCCTTTGACCAGTCGTCGGGCTTCTTTGCAAGCAGGTTGATGGACGCTGCGGCCACCTTGCCCTGGGCAATGGCGGACAGCCAGCCGCCGAGAGCCATCGGGATGCAGGCCACGAAATAGCGAATACCCTCCGTGACAGTCAGATCGACGATGCTGCCGTCGAGCAGGCCCATACGAAATGAAGCGAAAAACCAGACGACGAGGCCATACAGGCCCTGTGTACCAGGTATAACCTGCAGGATCATGACCTTGCCGAACTTGCCGGGGTCCTCACACAGGAGCCCGGCGCCCGCCTGACCGGCAATGCCGGTGCCGATCGCAGAGCCGACGCCTGAGAGCGCCGCCGCAAGGCCCGCGCCCAGCAGGCCGATTGCCATTCCACCGAACTGTTCCAGAAACATAATGATTTTCCTCCTCTTATTTATCGTTTTTATCGTTGATGACGGTCACATACTTTGTATTGATCGCTAGGGGCTTAAACGGCTTGCCGCCGTCCTTATAAAACTTTCCAAAGTACTCCAGGCATTGCAGGCGCAGGTCGTGGACAAAGCACCCCAGCAGGTTGAGCGCGAAATTGAGCGCATTGCCCACTATGGACACGATAAGAAACACAACGATGTTGCCCATTATCGCGCCGATGGTATTGAACACCTGCGCTATGACGCTGCCCGCGAGCATGAGCGCCATGAGCCTTGAATAGCTGAGTATATCGCCAAAATATCCGGTGACGCCGTTGTATATGGTGCCGATGACGCCGGTTATCCTGCCCAGGCCCTTTCTGCCGCGTGCCGAGCCGATTATAAGCATCAGTCCGCCTATGCACAGCACCACGGGCACTCCGGCGATATTGCCAATACCCAGGGCGAGAAAGCCTATTCCGAGAAACAGCACCCACCAGGTACCCTCTTCAAAAACGGCCCCAAACCAGTCGCCGTCCCTGATCTTGGACACGAAACTGATCGCCATGCCGGTGATTATCTGGATAAAGCCCAGGCACATCGCGCCAATTAGTATCATCACCGTATCATCCAGCGGAGAGAACAGCGACGGCAGCTCCGTAAACGTCGTATCGGGATTTATGATCGCAACTAGCTGCGGAATAAAATCTCCGAAAAAGCCGCCGGTCAGCGCACCGACAATGAACGTGCTCACACCGCACAGTCCGAGCAGCCCGGCAAAATTTCTCATGCCGCCGGTGACGCGCATTCTCTTTAGCATGAAAAGACTTCCCAGCATCATAAGAACACCATAGCCCATGTCCGCCATCATTATCCCGTAAAACAATATGAAGAACGGGGCCATCAGCGGATTAGGGTCCAGCGAGCCGTAGGCCGGGAGGCTGTACATCTCCGTGACCATATTGAGCGGCCGCGTAAACCAGTTGTTTTTCAGGGATACCGGCACCTCGGGATACTCCTGCTCCTCCGGCTCGGTCAACTCCCAGGCACAGCCGTATTCGTCCAGCAGCGCCGTAAGCTCCCGCTCTTTGTCGGCGGAGGCCCAGCCGGTCAGCGCAATGGCGTATTCAGTGCGCAGCAGCTTTTCCGCAGCCTCCTCCCGCTCTATCCTGGCCGACATCATATCGGCGCACAGCTCTATTGCGCCGCGCTTGTCGGCACCTGATACGATCATTTCCGTAAGGCCCTGTTTTCCGATATCCAGCTCCTCTACCGAGGCCCTCGCCTCGCGTATGGCTTCCGCCGCAGTCTTAGAGCTCTCAGGGAACGCGGCAATTGCAAAACCGAACGCGCGAAGCGCGGCAAGCGCCTGTTCCCTCTCCTGTCGCAGGCAGATGAGCACAAGGTACAACTGCTCGGCGTCGGAATTGATCTGCATGAGCTCCGACTCCGGCGCTGCCTGCGCCAGGGCCAAGGTCATCTCATGCAGGTCCCCTGTCGCCGGAGCGGTGCCGAAAACAATATCGCAGCTCTCCGTACCTGAAAAATCAAGCGGCAGGTCGAGCTCGGCCCATGGCGTGAGAGCCTCTATAAGGCTGCGCTGCTGCCCCTGTACTATATTCACGCGGCGTATCTGATCGTCAAAGTAATCTATCTTGCGCACAAATTCCGCCGTATCCTCAAGCTGCTCCCCGTCGAGAAGCTCCCGCGCCCCGACGCTCGGCTTCTGGTAGAGCAGACCGCGCTTTTCAGGCGCATATCTGTCCAGTATTGAAATCCCCTCTATGAACTCCGCGCGACGCGCCCTCATGTCCGGGAGCTGGCCGGTCCTGACGTCCACAAGGGAGGCAACCTCCTCGTCCTCGAGCGCCTTTTCCGGCGAACCGACCTCCACACAGCCGAGTAGCAGCAGCCTTTCCATAAGCTCTTTCTCGCTGTGCTTCGGAGCCAGGATGAGCAGCTTTTTCATCTTTACAATGGCCATTAGCTGTTCACGATCCTTTCAACAACGAGCGCCGCCGCCTTATCCAGATTTCCCTCCGCACGCACGCGCATGGAGGCCATTTTGTTTTCGGTCGTGGATGCAAGGGCCTGCGCCTGGGATTTGGCTTTTTCGTCCGCTTTTCTCATAAGATCGCGCAACTCGTCGTTGGCTTTGCTGACAGCCTGCTCCACAGCCTGCCGTCCGGCGGCCTCTGCCTCGCTTATCGCGTTTTTGGATGCAACGGCGGCATCGTTTCTGGCTTTATTTGCCTTCTCTTCCGCTTGCCCGATAATTTTTATCGCTTCAAGTGACATATTAAAAACACCTCCCGGCATTGAAATATCCCTCTGTAAAGCGCAATACAGCGATTTGCTGCAATACAGCGCTAGCTATAAAGTTTATTCTATCCTAATACTCCGATAATTTCAATGATTAATTCAATATTTTTATTGTATCATTTTTATTGTATCAAAAGAAGTCTATTATTATGTTTTTTGTATATTTTCCCGCCTTAATTTCTTAAAATTCAACTTTATTCTTGCGTTTTGATCTATTCATCTATATAATAATAAAGCCTTAACGGCAAATGACCAAGCCCCCTTAAATTATTTATTCAGGAGGAAGAGCCATGGCTGACACAACCTATAAGCGCCGCATAGGTGACCGTAAAGAAGGCCGCCAGGTTCGTTCGCTTCCCGCACTTAATAAATTTACCCCTTTTATTATGATTAAGCGTAACGACGCATGTAACTATTTTCAAGACAGCCTGGAGATAACGGAAATCGATCGCTGGCTGCGCAGTAAACGCGCCGAAGGATGGAAGGGCATAGGCATGCTTCACCTGTTCGTGGCAAGCTATATCCGCGTAGCCTCGACATGTCCCTTTATAAACAGGTTTGTGAGCGGACAGAAAATCTTTGCCCGCAACACGATACAGATCGTGCTGACGGTCAAGCGTTCGCTGTCGATCGATTCGACCGAGACAACGATTAAGGTCGATTTCGAGCCGACGGACACCGTTTTCGATGTCTACCGTAAGCTTAACGAGGCCATAGACGAGATAAAGGCCGACACCGGGGACAACAATACTGAGCAGGTAGCAAACGCCCTGTGCCAAATACCAAGGCTGCTGCTCAAATTCGCCGTGTGGTTCCTGAACCTGATGGACTACTTCGACCTGCTCCCCGCTGCTCTGCTCAAGGCAAGCCCGTTCCACGGCTCGATGATAATTACCGACCTCGGCTCTCTGGGCATCCCACCTATTTACCATCATATTTACAACTTTGGCAATTTGCCAGTATTCATCGGTTTTGGCGCGAAGCGACGCGAATATGCGCTGACCGCTGACGGAAGCGTTGTGGAAAAGAAATATATCGACTATACCGTAGTCTGCGACGAGCGCATCTGTGACGGGCACAGCTATGCCACCGCATTCAAATACCTGAAACACATCATGCGTAAACCTGAGCTTCTCGAGCAGGCGCCCGAACATGTTGAGCAGGATATTTTCTGAACTGTCTGATCCGGAAAAAGATATAGCCGCGCAGCTTTCGCTGCGCGGCTATATCTTTTTCTGTCAGTTCAATCGAATGACACTATCATCGCGGGCAGATTCTCCGGGATCTTCAGAGTCTCAAGCGCCTCTATCGTTACGCTCTCAAGCACAAAACCCACGTAATTATCCTCATTATCTTCGTATTCGTCCTGTCCGCTGATATCCTCAACGATGGCAGTTTCATCGTCCTGCAGACCGTCGTTGGTATCGGACTCGTCCTCGGTCGTTTCCTCCTGCTCATACAGCCATGGCTTGCTTGAATAGCAGAAATATGTCGAGCCGAGATAGCGATCATAAAAATGCTGGCATATGCCGGAGCCCTGTACGAAATTTGCCTGGAAGACGACGGATGAATCGTTTAGATACCGCTCTCCCATCAGCAGGTCCACAGCTATGTCAACACAGCGTTCCGAGGGACGGAGATTTGCAAAGTATGTACTGCTGCGGCTGTAATACTGCCCGGACTGGTAGATAACATCCTCAATTGTGTCCGGGAATTCAGGCGACGCTACCCTGTTGAGCACGACTTCGCCCACGCACATCTTCCACTCATCTGATAGCCATTCGCTCCCGGCCTCGGCGTAGATTATCTTCGACAGCAGATACAGATCATCAAAACTTATGTCGGTGCTGTCAAGGCCAAGAGCCTCGATTTTCTCGCGGCGCGCGGCCTCTGCTGCGTAACCCGCCTGCAGGTCCCCGCTGGCCGCGGCGTCTATCATCACGTCAAGATAGTCCACATCGGGGTCATAGGCGGCAAATCCCGCCGCGCTGAGCGCAAATGCGGCCAGTACAGCCGTTATCAGCAAGATAAGCTTCTTCATAATCAACAGTCTCCTTTCCGGTTCCGACGGCACGGCATCCCGCGCTGTCTGCACAATCAACAAGGTCGGCTCTGGCAAAAGTATATGCAGAGGCCAGGCCGATTGTTACCTTTCAGCATCTTTTTTGATAATGAATTTGTAGTTTTTTGATACTAATTTTTTTTGTTTTTGTAACTTGCTGTTCCCGATAATAGCAGGCTTCCGCTAATAATGCAACAATTGTTATTTATTTAACACTACTTAGGTAGATTTTTACCATATATATATTTATAATGTAATAAAATTTTTTATTTTTTCCCCACTCGCTCCCCACTTTTGGCATATAATTCTCTGTTTAAGAGAATTAATTTAGTTACAAAAAATTGCATAAAAAATTACAACCGGTTGCAATTTTACATCCGGTTGTAATTAATATAATATCAGGCTGTCGAAAAACCGTCTACACAAGCGAAGGAACACTGAGCCAATTGGTGGGCCCGCCTCGAATCGGCTCGAATGCCCCTCAAAGCCTCGCTCAGCAAGGCTTGCCCATCACGCAGCGAGAGCCTTCGCACTGCTGTGCGTGCGAAAGTAACGGCAAAGTAACGGCATTGTTCATGCTGTCAAAAAAGTCTTTAGACTTTTTTGACAGCATGAACATGAACATAATATGTAGCTACTTTTGGGCCCGAAGCCACCTTGCCGCGCTCAGTCCCGCAACTGCCCCCTGGCCAACGGAGACAGATACCTGACGAATGGCGCTTACGCAGTCCCCCGCGGCGAACAGGCCGGGCAGCATGGTGGCCATATCCGCATCCGTCGTGACACGGCCGTTCTCGACAGGGACACCGAGCTTTCGGGCAAGCTCAGTCCCGCCGGCGGCCCCAAGTGCGACGAACAGCCCCGACAGCTCCATTTCCGTTCCATCATCGAAGCGCACTCCGGAAAGCTTTTCTTCGCCCAGAAGTTCGGCGAGCGGTTTTTCCGTAACAATCATCTGTTCCGGCATATCGCAGGTGAGCTTCTGGCCGTTAGTGAGAAGCGTCACGCTGCCGGCAACTCCCAGAAGCTGCTCGCACTCATGTCGGGCATATTCGCCGGAACCAAGCACGGCGACGGGCTTTCCACGGTGAAAAAAACCATCGCAGACAGCGCACCAGCTCACACCAGAACCGTCAAGCCTGTTCAGGCCCTTTATATTCGCCGTATCCCGCTTTGCTCCGGTGGCAAGTATCACGCATCGGGCCTGCACCTGTCCGGCGCTTGTCGACAGGCTGAAGCTGCCGTCCCACCCAAGGCCCATGACCTCCGCCTCCATCAGGATGCAGCCAAGGCGTTTCGCCTGTTCCCGTCCGTTTTGCAGAAGCTCCGCGCCGGAGACGGGCCCTGCAAAGCCATAGTAGTTATCTATCTCGGCCGCTTTTTCCAGCGAACCGCCGTCGCGTCCGATTATCAGCGTGTCAAATCCCGCCCTGACAGTGTACACAGCCGCAGACACGCCGGCCGGACCGGCTCCAATCACTGCGACGTCATACATCGGCAAAAAGCGCAATAACGCCGTCTTTGGGGATCACGCCGACGGAACGTCTGACAGCCTGACCGTTTTTGAACACGACGAGCGTCGGGATACTCATAACGCCGAATTTTGAGGCGAGCTCCGGCTGCTCGTCGACGTTTATCTTGCATACCTTTACATCCTCTTTCTCCGAGGCGACCTCGTCGACCACGGGGGAGAGCATGCGGCAGGGCATGCACCAGTCGGCCCAGAAATCCACAAGTACGGGCCTGTCGGCGTCCAATACCTCGTTGCGAAAATTATCCTCTGTAACAGTAATTACTGACATTTTACTCGGCTCCTTTCTCGTTGCTTCACCGCACTGACACGCATTTCATGCCGCCCGCACGGCAGAGCCGGGGAGTTCAGCCTCCCCGTATATCTATTTTTTTCTTTTTTGCAAACTCTATTCGGTGAAATGCCGGTGGTTATTTATATGATCGATGCAGTAACAGTGATATCCCGCGCACCTTGAGCAGTAGCGAAACTCCAGATTGGGATAGTCCGTGTCCGTCCTGCCACATACCTCACACCTGCGGTTATACGGCGCGCTGGCGCGCTCCCTGTTTATCCGCTGGGCCTCACGGCGGAAATTTACCGTGCGGCTATGCTGCTTTATACGGGACGGACGTATGAAGTCGAAAAGCCAGCTCCCGCAGAAGAGCAGATAATTGAGCACCGCAACGACCGGCAGGAGATTGAACGGGAACGAATTTGTAAATACGGCCAGCACAAAGAAAGCGGCGTCCACATAAGCAAGCCATTTTATCTTTATCGGGATAAAGAAAAACAGCAGTACGCGCGTCTCGGGAAAGAGCGTGGCAAAGGAGAAAAACATCGAAAGGTTTATATAGGTCGCCGTCACGCCCATATTTATACCGGCGGCAAAATAGACGATAAAGCCGTATATTATCGTAAAGAGCATGCCGGAGATGTAGTAAAGCGTGAACTTGGCCTTTCCCCACTGCCGCTCCAGCGTTGTACCGATAAAATAGTAGAAATACAGTGACAGCACAAAGGACAGAAGCGACGTGCTCTCAGGTATAAGCGCGAAAGTAATAAGCCTCCACACCTGTCCCCGAAGTATATGGTACGGGCTGAAATACAGGTATCCCAGAAGAGTACTGGTCGTGTCCATCATCGAAAACAGCCAGACGACAACGTTTCCGATGACGATAAATATCATAAGGTTTTGTATGCCAAAGCGTGGATGCCTGGCGCAGAAGCGGTCGACAGACCGCATAAGTTTTCTCATTCGAATTACCTCCAATACAAATAATAACCTGTTTTAACGCTATTGTCTATGTACAAATCTTAAACTTTTGGCTGTAAGGGAAACTTTTGGCCGCAATATCAATATATAAATATAAATGTTATTTTTCCTCTTTCCCGAAACGGAATTGTATGCTATTATATTTTGGTTAAAGATAAATAATTGCCGAAACGAGGTATTTTGCATAATGAATACATATAACGCCAACAGAATCTTTACATCAGAGTCCGTGACCGAAGGGCATCCGGACAAGCTCTGCGACCAGATCTCCGACGCCGTACTCGATGAGATACTCTCCCGCGACAAAAACGCCCGTGTCGCCTGTGAAACGGTTTGTACAACGGGCATGGTGCTCGTTATGGGCGAGATAACCACCGACTGTTATGTGGATATACCCTCTATCGCACGCGATACGATACGGCAGATTGGATATGACCGGCCCGAATATGGCTTTGACTACAAGTCCTGCGCCGTGCTCACCTCCATCGATGAGCAGAGCCCGGATATCGCCCAGGGCGTGGATAAGGCTTACGACAGCCAGGCGGACGCCGACACAGGTGCCGGAGACCAGGGTATGATGTTCGGCTACGCCTGCGACGAAACTCCGGAGCTGATGCCCGCGCCCATCTCCTATGCACACAAGCTCTCGCGCCGTCTGGCACAGGTAAGAAAGTCCGGGGAGCTGGACTGGCTGCGCCCCGACGGCAAGAGCCAGGTAAGCATCAGGTATGACGGGGAGGGCCGCGTTGCTCATATCCCGGCGATCGTCCTGTCCACACAGCACTCTCCCGATGTCTCGATCGAGACCCTGCGGGAAGCCGTGCTCGAAACGGTCATCAAGCCCGTCATTCCAGAGGGTCTTATGGACTCGGCGACAAAGGTGTACATAAACCCCACCGGACGTTTTGTCGTCGGCGGTCCAGTCGGCGACTCCGGCCTTACCGGGCGCAAAATAATCGTCGATACCTACGGCGGCTATGCCTCCCACGGCGGCGGCTGCTTTTCGGGCAAGGACCCGACAAAGGTCGACCGCAGCGCGGCGTATATGGCCCGGTACATTGCAAAGAACATCGTTGCCTCTGGTCTTGCCCGCCGCTGCCATATTGAGACAGCCTATGCCATCGGCGTTGCGCACCCCGTGTCCCTGTTCATCGATACGCAGGGCACCGGCGTTATCCCCGATCAGGAGATCACGCGCATCGTGACGGAGAATTTTGATCTCCGTCCAGCGGCGATCATCGACCTGTTCGACCTTCGCCGTCCGATATATCTGCCCACTGCTGCTTATGGTCACTTTGGCAGGACGGATATCGACCTGCCCTGGGAGCATACGGATATGGCCGAAACGCTCAGGGCCTGCGTAAAATAACCACTCTCTGGAGGCCGTTATGGCATTTGAAAAAGACAGCGAAAGCATAATCGAGGGCCGCAATGCGGTCCGGGAGGCTCTCCGCGCCGGACGAGCCATAGATAAGATATATATAGCCAAGGGCGAGGTGGACAAAACCCTGGGGCATATCGCATCCACCGCGCGGAGCATGGGTATCGTCGTCGTCGAGGCAGACCGCCGCAAGCTCGACGGTATGAGCGCGACAGGCGCACATCAGGGCGTAGTTGCGCTGGCGGCAGTGCGCGAGTACTGCACGATAGATGACATCCTTGACATCGCGCGGCAGCGTGGGCAGGAGCCGTTTGTCATCGTCTGCGATGAGATAAGCGATCCGCACAATCTCGGTGCCATCATCCGCACGGCCGAGTGCGCGGGAGTGCACGGGATAGTCATCCCCAAACGCCGCTCCGCGGGTCTGACGTCTATAGTCGACAAGACCAGCGCCGGTGCGGCCGAGCATATGGCCGTTGCGCGCGTGGCAAATCTCAGCTCCGCAATACGCGAGCTGAAACAGGCCGGGCTCTGGGTCTACGGCACCGCCGCCGGCGGCGCGAGCCCGTTGTGGCAGACGGACCTTACAGGTCCGCTGTGCCTTGTGATCGGCTCGGAGGGCAGCGGCATGGGCCGCCTTGTGGAGGAAAACTGCGACTTTCTCGTCAGTATCCCGATGAAAGGGAAGCTCTCGTCCCTCAATGCGTCCGCCGCCGCGGCCATCGTTATATACGAGGCTCTTCGGCAGAGGATGAAGGAGTCATAAAATGTCAGAATTCGACAGCACTAAATTCGATCTTTCCGGCGAGGATTTCAGCCTGGAGTCCATCATCGCCGAATATAAATCCGAAGCGGCGCTGAGCGACCTGGACGAAAACAGGTCTGAAAGCCGCCGCATCGTCATGGAGGCCGCGCAGGAGGTCGCATCCGCGTCCTTCTCTGCGGACGAACCTGTGTTCGCCCCGGAAGAGCCTGAGCCTGAGCCCGAACCGGAGCGGGCCATTGAGGAGCAGCCTGTGTCCAGGCATTCAGCGCACACTCCGGAAGCGCCGCCGTCCAGAGCAAAAACACCGGCAATGGAAGAGCCCGCATCAGAGCCCGGGACGGATTTTGCGTCCGGGGAGATAAGCGCGGACGAGGGGGAGGACTACGCCTCCGGAGATTACGGGCAGCAGGCCGGGGATCTTTACAACGACTACGACGAAGATTATTCCGAAGACGATGCGCAGGAAAAGTATGAGCGCTTTCGGCCGAGGAAAAAGCGCGGGGAGGGTTTTATCACCCCAATACTCGGACTTATAGCATCGCTGGCTGCCGCCGGAAAACACAGGGCGCCGCACAGCTCTGACGAGAGCGCACAGTCACAGGACGAGGACGATGCCATACCGGAGATACCGGTATCCAAGGCAGCGCGCTTTTATGCCTCGCAGGCAAAGACCTTCCGCACGCGTACACACATTGCCTTCGTGCTGTGCCTGCTGCTGCTTTACATCACTTTTGCCTATGATTCGGCGCTGCCGCTTTTCGGTGCGCTTGGAAGCAGCGTCACCGTCTGCGCGCTCATGTGCCTTATAATCCAGCTTGCCGTCATGATAACGGGACTTGACGTCTTTACTTCCGGCATCGCCAGTCTTATCCGCGGCACACCCGCAGGAGAATCGCTGTGCTCACTGTCATGCATCTTTTCGATCCTTGATACTATTATTATCGCGGCGACCGGAAACGAAACCTTTGGCCTGCCGTTTTGTGCAGTATCCTCCCTGTCCATACTCTTCGCGCTCTGGGCCTCCAAGCTCGAGTGCAGCGCTCTGCGCATCAGCTTTTACACCGCGGCACACGCAAGATCCCCATATGCCGTGTCCTGTGAGCAGGACGTGGCCGACGGCGACGGCGCGCTTATGAAGTTCCGTATCCCCATAACCGGCTTTGTCCGCCGGTCTGAGGAGCCCGACTGCTGTGAGGAGGCCTATCTCACGGCAGCGCCGATACTTGTCGTCGCGTCCGTGCTGTTTGCTCTTGTGGCCGCGTTCAAGGTCGGATTCGGCTCGTTTTTCCATATCCTGTCAGCGCTTATTGCCGTGAGCGCTTCCTTTTCCAGCGTCATCAGCTTTGCCCTTCCCTACTGTGTTGCGGCAAAGCGTATGTTCAGGAGCGGCGCCGCCCTTTCCGGCTGGCGCGGCTGTTCGGAGATAAGCAGGGCCAGGCGCATCGTCGTTACAGACTCGGACATCTTCCCTGCCGGCACTATCGCGGTAGAGAGCATCCGCATCGTCGAGGGCACCTTTACCGACACTGTCATAAGCTGCACAGGAAGCGTGCTGGCCGCCTCCGGCTGCGCTCTGGCAACCTCGTTTACAGAGCTCATGCGCCGCAGCGGCTGCACCATGCGGCACGTCGAAAACTTTTCAACGCATGAAGGAGGCGGCTTCACAGCCTTCGTCGGCGGCGATCAGGTATATGTCGGCTCGACCGGGTTCATGCAGCTCATGGGCGTGCGCCTGCCGAAGAAGGGCGTGTCGAAAACGACACTGTTTACGGCGATAAACGGCTCCCTGGCCGGATTTTTCAACGTACGCTATTCCCCCGTCTCCTCGGTACAGGATGCGCTGGTCATGATGCTGCGCGGCAAAAAATCGCCTCTTTTTGCAATACGCGACGTAAACATATCCCCGCTTCTGATAAAGCAGAAGTTCCGTATCCCGTCGGATGGCCTGGACTTCCCGTCTTTCGCAGACCGCTATGCGATATCGGCAAGGCAGCCAGATGAGAACACTTCCCCGGCCGCGGTACTCTCTCGGGAGGGCCTTGCGCCCATGGTGGAGGCGGCAGAAACCGCCACCCGTCTGTGTACGGTATCAAAGCTCTGCACACTCCTGTCTCTGATAGGCTCTGTGATGGGGCTTGTGCTCATGTTCCTGCTGTGCTGGGCCGGTTCCTTTGATGCGGCCTCCGCCGGCAACGCGGCAAGTTTTATGCTGCTGTGGTTCGTACCTGTGCTGGCGCTGACTTTCGGATTGACAAGCTGAGACAGGGGCAACAAAAGTGCCAATTTTTCTGTTGATTTAGTTGATTAATTGGTGTATAATTTTTCGTGCGTGTAAAAACAGATATACAAAACTTAAATATACAAGTAAGGAGAAACACCCATATGAGCTTTGCATCGAAGAATATCCGCAACATCTGCCTCATGGGTCACGGCAGCAACGGTAAAACCACCCTCACCGAGAATATGCTTTATCTGACCGGCGCCATCGACCGCCAGGGCAAGGTCACGGACGGCAACACCGTCTGCGACTATGACGCTGAGGAAATCAAGCGCCAGATCAGTATTTCCACCTCTATCGCTCCCGTTGAGTTCGGCGGCTGCAAGATCAATGTACTGGACACTCCGGGCTATTTCGACTTTGCCGGTGAAGTCCAGGCGGCAATCCGCGTCGCCGAGTGCGGCGTTATCGTCTGCTCTGCCAAGGACGGTGTGACCGTCGGTGCCGAGCGCGCATGGAAAACTCTCAAGCAGGCCAATCTCCCCTGCATGTTTTATGTCTCCAAGATCGATGAGGAGCACGGCGACTTTACAGGCGTGCTCGAGGCTCTCAAGGAGAAATATGGTAGCGTCATCTGTGCCGTCACTGCCCCGATGAGCGACGGCAGCGGTGTGATCGACCTTGTCCACAATGTCGGGTACAAGACCTCCGGCAACAAGACCACGAAGTGCGACGTGCCCGCCGCAGACGCGGATACCGTTGCCGAGCTGCGCGAGGCCCTGATGGAGGCCGCCGCCGTCACCGATGAGCTTATGGAGAAATTCTTTGACACAATGGAGCTCACTGACTCGGAGATCGCCGAGGGGCTCAAAGCCGGCGTAGCCGAGCGCAGCGTCATACCTGTATTCTGCGGCTGTGCGATGACCGGTGTCGGAACCGAGAGCCTCATGCAGGGCATCATCAACTATGTCCCCTCTCCCGTTGAGGCGCCCCCTGTAAAGACTGTCGACGGCGAAGACTTTGCCATCGACGAGAACGGCCCCACCGCAGCTTTCGTTTTCAAGACCATATCCGATCAGTTCGGAAAATATTCCTTTATAAAGGTTCTCTCCGGAAAGGTGACCGGCGATACTCCCCTGCTCAATACCCGCAGCGACTCGACTGACAAGCTCGGCCGTCTGTATACCATGACGGGCAAGAAGAACGTCGAAATCAAGGAGATACCCTGCGGGGACATCGCCGCCGTCGGCAAGATGGAGTGGAAGACGGGAGATACCGTCTGCGACGCCAAGCACCCGGTCACTTTCCCGCCCATCGACATCGCGGAGCCCTGCTATTCCATGGCGATAAGCCCCAAGACCAAAGGCCAGGACGACAAGGTCGCCTCCGGTCTGGCCCGCCTGAACGAGGAGGATATCTCCTTTACCCTGGTCAACAACGGCGAGACCCACCAGATGGTCATCTCCGGCGCCGGCGACATACAGGTCGACGTGCTCTGCTCCAAGCTCAAAAGCCGTTTCGGCGTCGAGACCGAGCTCCAGCCCGCGCGCGTGGCTTACCGTGAGAAGATAAACGGCAAGGTCGAGGCGCATGGACGCCATAAGAAACAGTCCGGCGGCAGCGGCCAGTTCGGCGATGTCTGGATTCGCTTTGAGCCTCAGGATGAGTCTGACGATATGATCTTCGCGGAGGAGGTATTCGGCGGCAGCGTGCCCAAGAACTTCTTCCCCTCCGTTGAAAAGGGCCTGCGCAACGCCGTGCAGAAAGGCGTGCTGGCCGGATATCCTCTCGTCGGTCTTAAGGCTACGCTGTACGATGGCTCATATCACCCGGTCGACTCGAACGATATGGCTTTCCAGACTGCGGCCCGCCTGGCCTATCAGGACGGTATTCCCAGAGCTAAGCCTACCATTCTCGAGCCTATCGGCCTGCTCAAGGTCACGATACCCGACGCCAACCTTGGCGACATCATGTCCGATATCAGCTCCAAGCGCCGCGGCACCGTGCTTGGCATGAACGCTGAGGACGGCATGCAGACCGTTGAGGCGGAGGTCCCGATGGCTGAGATGAGCTCCTATACCATAGACCTGCGCTCCATGACACAGGGACGCGGCTCCTTCACCTGCAAATTCATCCGCTATCAGGAGGCTCCCGCAAATGTCCAGCAGAAGGTCATTGAGGAGGCCAAGGCCCTCGCCGAGGCAGAGTAATACGGATAACAGATAACATACTAAACTGCCCGCCGGTTTACACAGGTGCTCATAAGAAAGTAATTTGAAAAAAATTACGATTTGGGCATCTGTCAGACGGGGTTGGTAAACGAGATAACGGGTATTCGGTGAAAGCCGAGTACCCGTTATCTTTTTGCCTGAGCGTAGAAGCAATAGATTTATTCACACTTTTCGAGTATAATTAACTCATATCTTTCCTATCCTTTCCATTCCGAGATTTTTTAAAAAATCTCAAAAAATTTTGGAAATATTGGAACAATTCAGCCTTTCTCATGCCACATATACAGTAGAGGGCTATTTCAAAACGATTGGAGGTGACGCTTATGGAGAAGCGGAAAAGCCCAAAAGGATTCATTGTGGTGCTGCCCGGTGAGATCATCGAAATACCGCAGGACAGCGACAAATCATGGCTGACCCTGTTTTACAGCTTGCCAAGGGAACTTGCAGAAAAGTGGAAACCAGCCTATGATCTGCCCCGCTGCCCCTATGAAGTTCTGAGGACGGATAAGTACAACCACATTGTATGCGACGATATGTTTAAGCTGCTTGTGTGGGACTGCTACGCATGGAGCATATGGCAGTTTTTTCAAGTGAAAGACCGCAAGGGCAATTATCGTGACATTCCCGGTACATGGACACAGTACGCAGGATATTTCCCTTTGTGGCGTTTGTCGTACAGCATTATTTCCTACATCCGAATGAAGTTTGAGCAGAACGGACTTGGTTTTCAAAACCTTTACAATATCCCGCAAGGCGTGAAAGTGCCGTGGCTAACCTATCAGCAGTTCAGCAATCTGATCGGCAATATCACCGATATGGTGATTGCGGAACAGAACTGGCAACCTGTGATTGACGCTATCTGGGAAAACCGTACCGTAGAGGATTACGAAACCACAAGCAGCACCGTCAAGACCGATTTCATGCGGAAGTGGCATCACAACCGTTCCGGTAAGCCGATCTCTCTGGATGAAATGATGGAGAGCGAGGACGGTGACATTTTTGATGTAGCTGACCCCCGCAGCGATTTTGAGAACTCCGTTATTTCTGAAATGCAGATTGCTTCCTTTGCAGAAAGTACCATTACGGAGAAAGACCGGGAGATATTGAAGCTGCGTATGAAGGGCTACACCGAACAAGAGATCGCAGGCAAGGTTGGCTACAAGACTGCCAGCGCAGTCCATAAGCGTATCGCCAAGATTGCAGACGCTTATGAGGATTTCGTAACAGCGGAATATGGGAAATATTTGGACAACCATCATGGAAAGCAAGGTGAGAACTAAATGACAAATGATGGAATTTTTGATATGATTCGTCGTTGTAACATACGAGATGGCAAAGAACTTATTCCCGGGAAAGCCTATTTGTTTAACAGAAAGTTCAAAAGGAACATTGAAGGTGAAATTTCCTACAAACTGGAAGAACTGATTGTCCTTGTGAAAAACCGTATCAAAGTCGGAGGAATATATCGAATGGGTTCTTATGATATTCATGTAGTCATGGATGAGCGTTTTGAAGGTCAACACATTATGAGCGATTTTTTGAGAACAGGAATCATCAATGATATTTGGCCTGAAAACAACAGTGTGGAGCTTTGCGATGTATATACCCGTGAAGAATTCGATAAGAAGAAGCATTTAGCAAAACTTTGCAACATGACAGTTAGAAACGAGGACAAAATTGAAAAGTTTCTGTCCTACTGTGATGAGCAGAGAAGAAAACATTACTCGTAAACTTATAGTTTGATGAGCAGCAGTTACCGAAATGGTGGCTGCTGCTTTTTCATGCCCGAAAGGAGGATTTTATGAGCAGAGAACCGTTTGAGACTATGCCCGATGTGATGGATGCAAAGCAGCTTGCGGAGGCGTTGCAGATTTCCAAAGCGGGTGCATACAACCTTTTGAATGACCCAGATTTTCCGACCTTGCGGATCGGCGGGCGCAAGTTGGTGATGAAAAATGAGCTTGTAGAATGGCTGAAAAGCCGCACAAACCGAAAGGTTTGAAAACACGGTCAAGAGTCGGGAAAGTGGCAAATCAGCCGATATTGCGAGCCGAAACATACTCCGCATCGTTTGGAGTGTTTCTATCTGAAAATCACACCACTTTTCCAATTCAAGAACTGAGAAAAATTTGCGAAAAACAGGAGGTTTTATGAGAACAGGACTTACCAAGAGAGAAAAGACCACAGTCATTTATTTTGACGAACACGGGAGCATAATCGAGGTGCAAACCCACAACACCGATCTGAAAAAACGGCTGACAGCATTTGCGGAGAAGCACCCGCAATGCTGCCGTCAGACCGATGATGACGAGCAAGGAGGGCTAACCTTTGAGATCGAAAAAGGCAGATTGAGCTTCCGGCTGACTGCGCCGTACAGTGAGGAACGCCGACAAGCGGCGAGCAAATGGGCAAAGAAAAATGGATTTTTAGCTTAATTTTGAATTAAATCATGGCAAAAAAGATGGCAGCCGTTTACTTTGCGGTTGCCACCTTTTCTATTGCTCTTATGATTTCCTCTGTCAATTCAATATACGGTTCAGAAAAATTATTCAGTGCGACTTGCACGGGATCAGATAATTGTGCCGAAGATGATTTTCCTAACAAAATATAATCAGCGGACAAATCAAACCGACTGCAAATTTTGAAAAGTGTTTCGGCAGACATTCCCTTTTTGCCGTTTTCAATTTCCGCAAGGAATTGAGGCGAGATGCCGACCTGCTCTGCAAATTGCTCCCTTGTCAGTTCCATTTGGGAGCGAATCCGGCGCAACCGTTTACCAACCTGCTCTAAGGACAATTCTTTCACTGCCTCACCTCCAACAATTGTATTATAACTATTGCTTTCAGCGTAATAAATAAGCTATAATATATAAGATGCTGCTATTAGCGTAACCAGAAGTTGCGAAAAAATAAGCACGCAACTTCTGCGTGCTGAAATATCAAAGAAAATTGGTAGCATGCAACCTCGAAAAGAAATACAATATTTGTCGAAGGGAGGACGATATATATGACCTTTTCAGAGAAACTGCTGCTGCTTCGGCGTCAAAAGGGGCTATCGCAGGAGCAACTTGCGGAAATGCTCGATGTATCTCGGCAATCTGTTTCCAAATGGGAAGCGCAGCAAACATTGCCGGAACCGAGTAAAATTATTCTTTTGAGTGAGATATTTGGGGTGTCCATCGACCAACTGCTTAAAGATGATTTGTCCGTTGAAGAAGATGTGGAAGCAATAAAAGATGCCTCGACTGTTGAAACAGCTCCTGCTGTAGTCAAGCTGGATGTGATGTCCTGCACAAGGTGCGGTAAAGAAAATCGTGCGGACAGTGCATTCTGCGGCTATTGTGGAAACCCATTTACCTCTTTTGTGGCGGACAGGCCGGAAACTGGGGAACTCACAAAAACGGATATGGACTTGGCTTACTATAAAGCCAATTTGCAAATGCAGCAGCAAGCCCTGCAAATGCAGCAGCAGGAATTAGAGGAAGCACGAAAGCAAACGGAGCAGCAGCGCCAGCAACTCCGGCTTCAGCGCAAACAGTATGATGAGATGTTGAAATGCCCTCGTTGCGGATCGACATCTCTGTCCGGTAATAAAAAGGGATATGGCGTTGGAAAAGGCGTTGTGGGTGCTGCTATTTTGGGGCCTCTTGGTCTGGTGGCAGGAAATATCGGGTCCAGCAAAGTTATAGTTACTTGTATGAAGTGTGGTTATCAATTTAGAGCATAGGAGAAAAGAGGGAAAATCGAAATGAAATACTGCTATAAATGTGGAAATCCAATGGAAGATGATATGCTGTTTTGCCAGAAGTGCGGAACAAGAGCAATTAACGATACTGCCCCAACACCGAAAGCTTCAGATCCAGTTGCACAGAAAGTTGAGTTGAAACAGATACATACTCCAACAGAGCAAACGAAAACTGCTCCTGTGAACGACAATGTAAAAGCAAATAATCTGACTTCGTTGCGAAAAAGCATGAAGATTTGGCTGATTGTGTGCATCGTGCTTGCTGGACTATATGTGCTTATCGGAGCTATGGTCGGGGAAGCAGGTATGACTGTTGGTATGGGGGGATTCTTTGCTATTCTTGCGGCGATGTTCTTTGTTCTTGCCAAGTCACCAAAAGGCAATCCATATGTTTTGAATCGACAGTCTGGACTGAAAAAGAAAATATTTGTACTAATTTGTGTCGTTGCAGCCTTTGTGGTTGTTGGTATCGGCGCAAGCACAAGCAGCACGACTTCGCAAGATGGTGAAGATCAGTATACCTCACAGCCAGCTATTGATAGCAAGCAAAACGACGAGGCACCGCAGGATAATAATGCAAATACAGCTATTACCTTGGCCGATGTTCGGAATTGGTATGAAGAACAAATCCCCGCTGTCAGCCAGTCCCTTATGGAATATGCAAAATCCATTGACGGTCTGACTTATCTGAATGTCGATAGCAGCAAGTTCAGATTTGGCGAGGACAGTGGTTGGTATGATTGCCATTACACTTTCATTTTCACTTGCAAAGTCAACGGAACTACATACAACATACAACGGCGAAGCCAGAGCGTTTATGAAGTATCAAGATGATAGCGTGGACTGGTTCCACTTTGAAATTTTCTCTAATACGGGAGCGCAGTCGTTGGTTGATCACTATGACGATTCCTATGATCAGATTATAGAGGATTACTATAAAGAACTTGAGTCTCTATATCAATAAACAAAGGGGGATCGGGAATGAAGTATTGCGTAAAATGCGGAAATCCTATGGATGATGCAATGCAATTCTGCCAGAAATGCGGTACAAAGTGTGTTTCGTTTACGGCAACCGAAGAAACAGAACATGCTTCGCAACCAGATATCTATGCGGAGTATTGGGGACTTCACTACAAGGATTTTGAAAGCAGTAAAGAAATCGAATTAACTCCCGATGGTGTTCACATCTATAAGCAAAAGGGAATGAAACAGTTTCGATTTGACAAGACAATCCCCTATGTTGAAATATTGGAAGTCAATTCAGTTCGCGCAACTGCGATAAAAAGCGGTTATTTTTCGATTATCACAACAACAGAGGGGATTACGGGAGAAGCAACCCGGATGCAGCTTCTTAACGATCATAATACAGTTTTGTTTACCAAGAAAACTGAGCCAGAGGCAGAGCGTATCTATCATGCGCTTGAAGATATATGTAGTGCGCCGCCACAAAGCAATGCCCAAACAACCTATTACGAAAGCTATTCTGGAGAACAGGTAAAAACACAATATCCAACATTGTCAAATCCCGCAAAGCCTAAAAAACGAAGTGGGTGTCTTGTTCCGATTGTGATTTTCGTTGTTCTTTTAATTGCTATTATTGCAATACCAAAATTGGATACAGCTAGAAATTACTCCCAAAGTAATTCAGCGCAACAGAGTGAGCAAGAAAATATAAATAGCCCTGAAGATTATACAGGCGATGTTTTCACTGCATTTTGGGAGGGTGCAAGCGATTTCTTTGGTGTCGAATACAGCGACTACAAGTGGACACATACGGCTACAAGCTATATCTGCGACTATGAAACCAGCGATGGATATACAGCTCATTATTACTTAATCAAAACTGCCTTTGAAACAAAAAATGCTTTTGGTCAAGATGTTTTACATGAAGTAACTGCACGCTGCTACTATGTGCCGGATTATAGTAATACGGTTTATACAACTTATCTGACACTGGATGGCGAGGTGGTTTCCTATGATGAGGAAACTGAGTGCTGGTTGATGAACATGGATGGTGGAGGAACGGCTCCGGCAACTTCTGAGGAATCGACAGGTATTTTGTGGTCAGCTTTTGTCAATGCATATAACGAAATGGCTGCCGAAGATCCAGAAGGAAACGGCTACTTGATTGATGCAGAAATCTCCGGGAACACTCTTGAGTATTCGTTCCCGAATGGTGAAACATTGTCGGTTGATGTGACAAATGGAAAGCACATTATACGGATGGAATATATCTATCCGTCTACTGGCACATCCGACCAAACAATAATCATGCATCGGTGGTGGGTTATCAGTTCCATTGTTGGAGCAATACAGCACGAATTGTATGGCAATGATTGGTCTGAAACTGTGTCTACAAAGACAGAAGATATTCTTGCAGATGTTGCACTGGCAGGCGGATCAGACGAGGACAAAGCTACTTATCAAAGTGGCAAGGCATTAACCAGTAGTGATTTGGAGCATAGCATTATTTACACAAGGTATGTGGATTTGGAAAAAGAACAATCCCACTTCATTGTTTATGGATACAGCGACGATGTATTGACTCCTCCGACAGAATCAGAAACCACACCCACAATAGATGTAAACGATAATAATGACAGCACATCTAAACAGGAAACTGTTCCCCCATATATCTCCACCGAAGATATGAATGAATTTCTTGTCGCTTATATACTTCCGCAATATATTACTTTGCAAGGTGATCTACACAATGCAGTAGAATATGATTCGAGCGACAGTACTGATTGGTGCTATAAACTTGTGGGACAGGTTGGTGCAGACTCTTATGAAGCAATGGTTTACCCGTTCCAACTTGGAAAAGGCAATGAAATAACCGATTTGTGGATTGCTTATCTCTATTGGAATGGTGAACTTGTTGAGCGAAATGACTACTCAGAGCGTATCAACTACTCACCCAAAAAATACTGGTGAATAAATGGCGTATTGAGAAAAGTACATCCATTTCGGTAGCAGAATATATCCCTTTGGAACAAAGGGCGCACTTCTATACAGAGGCAAGCCCTGTATGTGCGCTCTGCGAGGCTAACAGCCCGGACGATTGAAAGTCCGGGCTGTTTTGCGTCACTTCGTTCCGAACAAGGGGCTGCACCCCTTGCGGCTTCGCCTATTTGTGCTTGGAAAGGTGATTCTGGCACTGATTAGAATACTGATTTAAACTCT
>CAZSRK010000018.1:39430-41773 GCA_964609305.1 uncultured Oscillospiraceae bacterium | reverse complement strand
TTGTGGAGCAGCTTGTGCTTGAGAGTATGCAGAGGGTACTGTGGTATGTGCAGAGCTATGAAAAGCTATTCGCACAGAGGCAGTTGGAGGAATTTGGCGAGAAGCAAAAGAAAGAGCTTGCTGAAAAGCGCAGGGAGTTTGATAAGGCAAAGCTGCGTGTGCGGGAGATTGACGGAATCATCCAAAAGCTCTATGAAGACAACGCAACCGGTAAAATCAGCGATGAGCGATTTGCTACGATGTCGATGTCCCTTGAAAATGAGCAGAGCGAGTTGAAAGACCGTATTCCTGCTTTGGAAGATGAGCTTGAAAACGCCAAAATCAAAACCGAAGGCTTGCAGCGGTTCATTGACAAAGCAAAACAGGTTACCCGTCCCAACGCCCTCACGCCCGAACTGGTACACGAATTTATTGAGAAAATCGTGGTATCCGCACCCGAACACAAAGACGGCAAGCGTTATCAGGAAGTTGCGATCTACTACAACGGTGTTGGTATTGTCAGAGAGCCGACAGCCGAAGAAATGGAAGAATACTTCCAAGAACATGTCAGCAAAAAGCCTTTCTTAAAGGCAAAAACGGCATAGCCAATGGCTACGCCGTATTCACACAACTATTATTGAACTTAAAATACAAAAGCCTTGGGTCACCTTCCTTACGGAGGGTGACCCTACGGGAGGATGTTTTTTATATACGCATGTCACGGCTGCGCCGCGTTCCTGTCCTTCCACTGCATCAGCGCAAATTTTGCAAATTGCCGGACCTGTTCAAGCACCGCGTCGTCCACATCATCAGTGCCCCACAGCGCCAGCTTCAGCGCGCGATCATCCGCGTGGGTTTTCTCATCATCTCCGAGAAGCGCGTCAACGCCGTCCTGACAGCTGCGCGCAAGGCGCTCAAGCGCGCGCGAGGCCGGTATCCGGATCCCGTTTTGTATACACTGCTTAATGGCGCGACGGTCGCCCGGCGGAAGGCAGCTTATCCCGTTTTGTGCCTCGCGCAGCTTCTCGACCCGCAGCCGGTGGCCCTCCGGCACGGAGTCCAGGTCATCCTGATACAGTGCCGCGGCGAACTCTTCCGTTGTTGGCGAGAGCGTGTCGATGACTTCGTCGAGCCTTCGCAGCGCGAGCATTGCCTGCTTTGAGAGACTGTGTGCTTCGCCGCGCTCCTCATCCCATCCCAGGATATAGGACGGGGAGGTCCCCAGCGCGCGCGCCAGATCATCCAGCCGGCCGAGGGGCACGCTTTTTATACTGCCGGTCTCGTACCGCTGCAGCGTGGATTTGCTCATGCCCATCAGGTCGGCAAGCTGCTGATAACTGTACCCCAGTTCCAGACGCCTGTCGCGGATCCTGCGCGCAATATCGTCCGGAGCCGTATGTTTATCTGACATCTCATCGCCTCCTTCTATGTCAATATATCATTTCTGGCCCAAATATGCAACTGTTTTCCCGAAAACGTTGCATAGAAGGGTTGACAGGTGCAGAGATGCGGTGTATAGTAGAATTATCCCAAATAAGCAACGAATAGACGGATAAAAGAAAATGTTAATTATTATAGCTATAATTTTTGCAATAATTATCCCATATATGCAACAAATAAGGAGGAGATAGCTTGTTTATAATCAAAATCGAGGCACAGGAAAACGGGGCCCATGCAAATCAGGACGGGCCAGTGGGCTCTGTTCCCGACGGCTGGGCGCTTGTGCCTGACGGTATGGCGATACCCGATACCTTCCCGTTCGTGGACATTATCGTCGAAAACGGGGTCGTGACGGGCATGACGGCCGGTACGGTGCCGGAAACAGAGCCGTTCACCCCGTTCGGAGCTGCGGAGCAGGACGACAGGGACGCGCTGCTCATCGATCACGAATACAGGCTGACGCTTTTGGAGCTGGGCCTTGCGGAGTGATTGTGCGGAAAACAGCGGCAGGAGGTGAGTGATATGCTTTACAGGACATTGAAGCGCCTTATAGAACGCGGTCAGACAGACGGCCTGGACGTCAAGATCGACGTGTTTTATGCGTCGGGCAAACTCAGCAGCAGCGAGTATTCGCAGCTTACGACGATGCTTTCCGAGTGAGCAGGAGCCATAAACGGCAGAGGCGGGGCATTGCCCCGTGGCCGGGAGGGTATGGGAGAATACTGAGAGGAGACAGAGTAATGCGCAGGACGATTTGGCAAAAGCTGAAGAGCACCAAGCTGTGGTGTGCGGCGGCGGGCGTGGCGACGGGGATATACGTCGCGCTCGGCGGACAGGCAGGCGATGTGCAGACCGTGGCGGGCGCCGTCACGGCGCTGGTGTCGCTTGTAACATACATAATCGCCGAGGGCAGAGTGGACGCCG
>CAZSRK010000018.1:0-39330 GCA_964609305.1 uncultured Oscillospiraceae bacterium | reverse complement strand
GTGGACGCCGTAGACAGCGCCGGCTGATACGGGCCTGAAATCCGGACAGAATAGCAGAAAAAGAAGAAAAAGCGAAGGCGCCGGACCCCTGAGCGGGTCCGGCACCAATTTTTATATCATGTTGGTATATCCCATGAGGAAACTGTCTACCTGTTTTGCGCATCTGCGGCCCTCTTCAATGGCCCAGACAACGAGGGACGCGCCGCGCCTTGCGTCGCCGGCGGCAAAAACACCGGGGACATCCGTTGCGTATCCGTCCTCCTGCGTGCGGATGCAGCCCCTGCCATCCAGCTCCGCCCCGAAGCAGGCGGCGCTGTAAGGCTCGCATCCGGAAAAGCCGGCCGCGAGCAGCAGCAGGTCGCAGGGCACGATCGTCTCGCTGTCGGGGATCTCCCGCATGGTGAGGCTGCCGTCTTTGCCCTCCACCGGTTCGGACATGACGAGCTTAAGCGCGGTGATATGGCCGCTCTCATCGGGCAGTATCCCGCTTATGGTGGTCTGGTAAATGCGCACATCACGCCCGAATACGGCGATAGCCTCCTCCTGCGCATAGTCAAGCTTGGAGTTGGAATGTATCTGCGCGACAGGCCAGGAGCTGCCGCCGATGACCGGCAGAGGCTGCCTCGGCTTGCGCACGAGCTGAGCTATCGACTTACAGCCCTGGCGTATGCAGGTGCCGACGCAGTCGCTGCCAGTGTCGCCGCCGCCTACGATTACGACGTTTTTACCGCGTGCCATGTCGCCGCCGCGCGCGTCACCGCCAAGCAGCGCCCGTGTCGAGTCTATCAGGAAATCGAGAGCAAAGACCACGCCCTGAGTCTGTCTGCCGGCGACTTCCAGATCGCGCGGCTGCCTTGCGCCGCAGCAGAGCACCACGGCGTCAAAATCGGACAACAGCTCCTCCGCGCCGACGTCCACACCGACGTTCACGCCCGTGCGGAAAACGACGCCCTCAGCTTCCATAATCCTTATGCGGCGCTCAACAACGCTTTTGTCCAGCTTCATGTTGGGTATCCCGTACATCAAAAGCCCGCCTGGCCTGTCATCCCTTTCAAAAATGGTTACCGAGTGTCCGCGTCTGTTAAGCTGGTCGGCAGCCGCGAGCCCTGCCGGGCCGGAGCCAACGACGGCGACCGTCTTTTCGCTTCTGACAGCGGGCGGCCGGGGAGCGATGCTCCCGTTTCTAAAGCCCTCCTCGATTATGGCAAGCTCGTTTTCTCTTATCGTGACCGGGTCGCCGTACAGCCCGCAGGTACAGGCTCCCTCGCATGGAGCGGGGCATACCCGACCGGTAAACTCAGGGAAGTTGTTTGTCTTGCACAGGCGGGAGAGCGCCTGTTCCCAGTTGCCTCTGTATATCTCGTCGTTCCACTCCGGTATCATGTTGTGCAGCGGACAGCCGCTCACGCCGGAGCGGAGCACTGCGCCGGACTGGCAGAACGGAACGCCGCAGTTCATGCAGCGCGCGCCCTGTTCCTGCCGGGCCGCCCTGTCCATTTCCTCATGGAACTCGAGGTAATTGTGCACACGAACCTCGGGCTCGACAGCCGCGCAGGCAAGACGGCTATATTCCAGAAAACCTGTGTTTTTTCCCATTACAGCCACTCTCCTTTCAGGAATTCCTGCACATGAGGAATGCATCGAGCTTTGCCTGCTCAGAGGGGATGCCCTTCTCCTCCAGCGCGGCGATGGCAGTCAGCATCTTCTGGTATTCGTTGGGCACTATCTTCTTGAACCGCGGCAGATATTTGTCCGCCTCATTCAGTATCTTCCTGCCAAGAGCGGAATCGGTGGCATCCGTATGCGCCTGGATAAGTCTTTTCAGCTCCTCCATATCGTGGCGCTGCGTGACCTGGCTCATCGTGACCATCTGCTTGTTGAGGCGGAGATAGAAATCGTGGTCCTCGTCCAGGACATAGGCGATACCGCCGCTCATTCCGGCTGCGAAGTTCCTGCCCGTGGGGCCGAGCACGACCACACAGCCGCCGGTCATGTATTCGCAGCCGTGGTCGCCGCAGCCCTCAACGACCGCGACGGCACCGGAATTGCGCACGCAGAACCGCTCGCCCGCGACGCCGCTTATAAAGGCCTGGCCGCTCGTTGCGCCATAAAGCGCGACGTTACCGATGACGATGTTGTCCTTCGCCTCAAAGAGGCTGCGCTCGTCGGGAGCAACGATCAGCTTTCCTCCGGAGAGGCCCTTGCCGAAATAGTCGTTGCTGTCTCCTGTCAGACTCAGGGTCAGGCCCTTTGGTATGAATGCGCCGAAGGACTGCCCGGCGCTGCCGGCGCAGTTTACGACATAGGTGTCGTCGGGCAGGCTTTCGCCGAACCTGCGCGTTATCTCGGAGCCGAGTATCGTGCCGACGGAGCGGTTGGTGCTCGAAACGCTGACGCTGCATGAGTGTGGCCGGCGCCGCTTGAAGCTTGGCTCGAATTCGGGCAGCAGGCGGGACAGGTCCAGCGTCTTTTCAAGCTGAAAGTTATATATGTCCCCAGGATCAAAGGTCACGGGCAGCGGACCGCTGCCCAGCACCGCATGAAGGTCGATGGTGTCGGCCCTGTCGGTGATTTTCTTGCTGCGCACTCGCAGCAGGTCAGTGAGACCGACCAGCTCGTCAACAGTACGCACTCCCAATTTTGCCATGATCTCCCGCAGCTCCTCAGCGACGTAGAGCATAAAGTTCATAACATATTCGGGTTTGCCGCAAAAGCGCGAGCGAAGCTCCGGGTTCTGTGTCGCTATTCCGGCAGGACAGGTGTCGAGATTGCAAACGCGCATCATCAGGCAGCCCATCGCGACCAGCGGGGCCGAGGCGAAGCCGAATTCCTCCGCGCCGAGCATGCAGGCGATGGCCACATCGCGCCCGGTCATGAGTTTGCCGTCCGTCTCAAGCCGGACCCTGCTGCGCAGGCCGTTCTGGATAAGCGTCTGATGCGCCTCGGCCAGGCCAAGCTCCCAGGGCAGGCCAGCATTGTGTATAGAGCTCTTGGGCGCGGCACCGGTGCCGCCGTCGTAGCCCGATATCAGAATGACCTGCGCGCCGGCCTTGGCCACGCCTGCGGCGATGGTGCCGACGCCGGCCTCCGACACGAGCTTGACGGATATCGAAGCGTCTCTGTTTGCGTTCTTCAGATCGAATATGAGCTGCGCCAGATCCTCGATGGAGTAGATATCGTGGTGCGGCGGCGGGGAGATGAGCGCGACTCCGGGCGTCGAGCAGCGGGTGCGGGCTATCCAGGGATAGACCTTGCTCCCGGGCAGATGCCCTCCTTCGCCGGGCTTTGCGCCCTGCGCCATCTTGATCTGTATCTCCTGCGCGCTGCACAGGTACGCGCTTGTCACGCCGAATCGGCCGGAGGCGACCTGCTTTATCGCGCTGTTTTTTTCGGTGTTGAATCTGGATGGGTCCTCGCCGCCCTCGCCGGAGTTGGACTTGCCGCCCAGGCGGTTCATGGCGATGGCCATACAGGTGTGCGATTCCTCGGATATTGAGCCGTAGGACATCGCGCCCGTCTTGAAGCGTTTTACGATCTCGGAAGCCGGCTCTACCTCATCCAGAGGGACGCCGCCGTCCGCGTCGAAGACGAACTCGAGCAGGCCGCGGAGCGTATGCGGCGTACGCTCGTCGTCGACGAGGGCCGTATACTCCTTAAAGCGTTCGTAGGAGCCGGTGTGCGTCGCCTCGCGCAACGCGAAAATGGTGCGCGGGTCGTACATATGCGATTCCGTATCCTCGCCGCTGCGCAGCTTGTGCGCGCCGACGCTGTCGAGCGTGGTATCCACGCCGAGGCCGAGAGGGTCGAAGGCATGGCTGTGCCGCCACTCGACGCCCTCGCCTATCTCCTTGAGGCCGATGCCCTCGACCGGGCTTACGGTGTTTGTAAAATACTTGTCGATGACCTCTTTGCATATGCCCACGGCCTCAAAAATCTGCGCGGACTGATAGGACTGGAGGCTGGAAATACCCATTTTGGAGGCGATCTTGACGATGCCGTGCAGTATCGCGCTGTTATAGTCGGCGATCGCCGTATACGCGTCCTTGTCGAGCATGTTCCTGTCGACCAGCTCGACTATGCACTCCTGAGCGAGATAGGGGTTTATCGCGCGCGCGCCATAGCCCAGAAGCGTCGCAAAATGGTGCACGTCGCGCGGCTCCGCGCTCTCGAGGATGATGGACACGGCGGTGCGCTTTTTTGTGCGCACCAGGTACTGCTCAATGGCCGATACGGCCAGCAGCGAGGGGATCGCGACGTGGTTTTCGTCCACTCCGCGGTCGGATAGAATTATGATGTTGCAGCCATTGCGGTATGCACGGTCGCAGTCGACGAACAGCTTATCAAGGGCCTTTTCAAGCGAGGTGTTCTTATAGTAGAGCAGCGAAACGGTGCCGACCCTGAAGCCGGGTCTGTCAATCTCGCGTATCTTCATCAGATCGACGCTTGTGAGGATAGGATTGTTTATCTGCAAAACAGCGCAGTTTTCCGCCTGTTCTATGAGCAGGTTGCCATCCCCGCCGGCGTAGACTGTCGTGTCCGTGACTATCTCCTCGCGGATGGCGTCTATGGGCGGGTTCGTGACCTGGGCGAAGAGCTGCTTAAAATAGTTAAACAGCGGCTGGTGCTTTTCCGAGAGCACTGCCAGGGGAATATCCGCGCCCATCGAGGCGGTGGGCTCCGAGCCCGTCTCCGCCATGGGCAGGATAGCGTTGGTTATGTCCTCATAGGTATAGCCAAAGGCCTTGTAAAGCCTGTCGCGCTCGGCCTGGGTATGCCGCGGAAGCCTGTGGTTGGGGATCTTCAGCTCTGAAAGCTGCACGAGATGGCCGTCCAGCCACTCGCCATAGGGCTGACGCCCGGCGTAATAGTCCTTGCATTCCCTGTCTGATACAAGCCGCTTTTGGGCCGTGTCGACAAGCAGCATCTTCCCCGGCTGGAGCCGGGACTTGAGCTTTATCTTCTCCGGCGGGATGTCGAGCACGCCGACCTCGGACGAGAGGATGAGCCTGTTGTCGGTGGTGACGTAGTACCTCGCCGGGCGCAGACCGTTGCGGTCGAGCACCGCGCCGACCACTTCGCCGTCGGAAAAGAGTATCGCGGCCGGTCCGTCCCAGGGTTCCATCATGGTCGCGTAATAGCGATAGAGGTCACGCTTTTTCCTGTCTATGTTCGTGTCGTTTTTCCAGGGCTCCGGGATGAGTATCATGACCGCCAGCGGCAGGGGCATGCCGTTCATGACAAGAAACTCCAGCGTGTTGTCGAGCATGGCCGAATCGGAGCCGGACTGCGATATGACGGGCAGTATCTTATCCATGTCGGCGTCCAGAACGGACGAGTGCATGGTCTCCTCGCGCGCAAGCATGCGGTCGACGTTTCCGCGGATAGTGTTTATCTCGCCGTTGTGCAGGATAAAACGGTTGGGGTGCGCCCTCTCCCAGCTCGGAGTCGTGTTGGTGGAAAAGCGGGAGTGCACCATGGCGATGGCGCTTATGAAATCCTCATCCTGCAGGTCGAGGTAGAACCGGCGGAGCTGATGGACCAGAAACATACCCTTGTATACGATGGTCCTTGAGGAGAAGGAGACGACATAGGTGTTGTCGTTGCTCTGCTCGAACACGCGGCGGATGACATACAGCCGGCGGTCAAAGTCAAGCCCTTTTGCGGTTTTTGCCGGACGGCGCACGAAGCACTGAAGTATGCAGGGCATGGACTGTTTAGCTTTTTGCCCGAGAACGGACACGTCCACGGGAACCTCGCGCCAGGCGAGAAATTCCACGCCCTCCTTTTCGCATATTATTTCAAACATCTTCTGCGCCTGTCTGCGCGAGAGGATGTCCTGGGGGAAAAAGAACATGCCAACGCCGTAATCCCCCGGACCGCCCGTTTCGACGCCGGCGGCTTTGCCCGCCTTGCTGAAAAATCGGTGGGAAAGCTGCAGCATGATACCGACGCCGTCGCCGGTCTCGCCTGTTGCGTCCTTGCCGGCGCGGTGTTCAAGCTTTTCGACAATGGACAAAGCGTCGCTGACGACCTCGTGGCTCTGGGTGCCGTCGATGTTTATGACGGCGCCTATGCCGCAGGCGTCATGCTCAAAACCCGGGCTGTACAAGGTCTGGTGGGATATATCATTCATCGTGGCGTTACTCCTTTGCTATCATTCTCCGCTTCCGCCGTAGTTTGAAAGGACACGGGCGGAGGGGTCGCCGACGTCGCAGCCCTCCCACGAACGGTTCGGCATCCAGAAGTCGACTATCATTTCGGCCTGGCCGGGATAGAATCGCTCAAACAGCTCGCGGTAGAGAAGCGATTCCTTGGTAAACGGTGTGGCGAAGGTATACGTCCTGCGCCTGCTTTCAAATTCCTCATCAGTGTAACACGTTTCGGCGTACGCTTTCAAGTCGTCGACCATCGAGTGGCCGACCGCGTCGCTGAAAGCCGCCTTTTCACGCATGAGTATGCTCTCCGGCAGCCAGTCGCCCTCAAAGGCGTGGCGCAGGAGATATTTGCCCTTGCCGTAGGTGTTGACCTTCAGCCGGGGGTCGAGCGACATGACGTAGCTTGCAAAGTCAAGGTCGCCGAAGGGCACGCGGGCCTCAAGAGAGTTGACGGAGATGCAGCGGTCAGCTCGCAGCACGTCGTACATGTGCAGCTCGCGTATGCGTTTTTCCGCCTCCTTCTGGAACTCCTCGGGCGAGGGGGCAAAGTCGGTATACTTATATCCCAAAAGCTCGTCGGAAATCTCGCCGGTGAGTATCACGCGCAGGGAGGTGTTCTCATGTATGTATTTGCAGACGAGATACATCCCGATAGAGGCGCGTATCGTCGTTATATCCCAGGTGCCGAGCAGGGCGACGACGTCGGGCAGCGCTTTCAGCACGTCGTCACGGGTTATGATGACCTCCGTGTGGTCGGAGCCGATATACTCGGCGACCTGTTTTGCATATTTAAGATCTATAGCATCGGTCGACATGCCGATGGCAAAGGTCTTTATCGGCCGGCCGGACAGACGCGCCGCGACCGCGCACACGAGCGAGGAGTCCAGCCCGCCGGATAGCAGAAATCCGACAGGCGCGTCGGAGTCGAGTCGCTTTTCAATGCCGGCGATGAGCTTCTCGCGGATGTTTTTGCAGGCTGTTTCGAGGTCGTCGGTGCACACGGCGGAGACGCGGCTGATATCGCGGTAGCAGATAAACTCCCCGTCCTTGTAGTAATGTCCCGGCGGGAAGGGCATGACCTTTTCACAGAGGGGGACAAGGTTTTTTGCCTCGCTTGCAAAGAGAATGCCGCCCTGCGAATCATAGCCGTAGTAGAGGGGACGGATACCGATGGGGTCGCGCGCGGCGACAAAGCCGCCGGTCTGGCCGTCATAGATTATAAGCGCAAACTCGGCGTCCAGCCGGGCGATCATATCCGTGCCGTACTGTTCATACAGCGGCAGCAGGAGTTCGCAGTCCGAGCCGCTCTCAAAGCGGTACCCCATTTCCTCCAGCTCTCTTTTTATGGTGCGGAAGCCGTATATCTCACCGTTGCAGACGACCATGCGTGAGCCGAGGGAGAACGGCTGCATCCCGGCCTCGGAAAGTCCCATGATGGCCAGCCTGTGAAAGGCCAGAAAGCCCCTGTCGAGCTCCACGATGCGGGACATATCCGGCCCGCGCGAGATGGTCATGTCAAAACCCTTTTTGAACTGCTCAAAACTGATCTCACTGCCACAGTAACCCATGATTGAACACATTTTTTAAAACCCCCGAAAAAAGATTTGCGCAGCGTCTTGTTATTGACAGGACGAGCTGCGCAAACTCGCGGTACCACCTATCTTATCTCCGGAGAGATCGCTCCGGGACCCGCATATGCGGAGCCCTTTCCGGTTAACGCCCGGGAACGGCGCCCCTACTGACGAATGACTTCGCGTTGGGTTTGCGGCTCGTGAGTGTTCTTCATACGGCGCCTGCCGCGCGGCTCTCACCTTTCCGCGCTCTCTGTCGGCGGACGGGGTCCGTATTACTTTTCTCAGTCATAGCCTTTGAAAGATCTGACTTATTCCGACAGCCCGCCGGCAGCCGCAAATCTGCGCACAGGTCTTTGCGCTGCAAACCGGCTACCGATACTGGGCGCTTTTTCATACAAAAAAACAAAGCGGCAAAGAGGCCATGGAAAAACCATTACGACGCCTTTGTCGCTTTGTTTAGATACCGTATTGAAAAAAGCAAAGAGCCGCGGGCAGGGAAATCCCCACCCCTGCGCGACCCCTTTGTCACATTATAGGCGGATTGTAGCATCTGCGGTTCGGTTTGTCAAGAACTTTATATATTTTTTCCCGATTCTTTTGTTGACAAAAACCAGTCGGGATAGTAAACTTTCAGTGTGAACAAGGATGTTTACTGGCGGGGGACAAATGCCCCTTTCCTCCGGAAACGTCCTTTTTGCTTTTTATGCCCCTGTCCGGATACACGCCGGGCCGGGCTTAATGCCATTCCAGTAAGGAGATGCGGCAATGAATTATTCTTATGAAGAGATTATGGAATTTATCGAGCAGGAGGATGTAAAATTCATAAGGCTTGCCTTCTGCGACGCCTGTGGCCGGCAGAAAAACGTTGCGATTGTCCCCGATGAGCTGCACCGTGCGTTCGAGGACGGGATATCTTTCGACGCCTCGGCCATCGCGGGCTTTGGCGACGCGGTAAAGTCGGACCTTTTTCTGTTCCCCATCCCCTCTACTCTGGCGGTGCTGCCCTGGCGTTCGCTCCACGGGAAGGTCGTGCGTATGTTCTGCGACGTGCGCTATCCCGACGGGACGCTGTTTGAAAACGACAGCAGGGCCATCCTGAAAAAGGCGATAGCCACCGCGAAGGAGCAGGGTATCACCGTATACTTCGGCTCCGAGTTTGAGTTTTACCTTTTCAAGACGGACGCGGACGGAAACCCGACGAAGATCCCGCTCGACACAGCGGGATACATGGACGTCGCGCCCGAGGACAAGGGCGAGAACGTACGCCGCGAGATATGCCTGACCCTGCTGGAGATGGGCATATTGCCCGAGAGCTCCCATCACGAGGAGGGGCCCGGACAGAACGAGATCGATTTTCGTTACAGCGACGCTCTTTCCGCCGCCGACAACGCGGTCAATTTTATAAGCGTGGTCAAGGCCATCGCAGTCCAGAACGGGCTTTGGGCCGACTTTTCCCCGAAACCCCTGCGCGGGGAGAGCGGCAATGGCCTGCATATAAACATGTCCGTCCGAAGTGGGGACGGCGAGGATAAGACGCTGTATTTCATGGCCGGCATACTTGCTCATATAAAGGAGCTTTGTGCCTTCCTCAACCCGTGTGAGGAGTCGTACCTGCGCCTCGGCGAGAAAAAGGCGCCGAAATACATCACCTGGTCGCCGGAGAACCGCTCTCAGCTTATACGGATACCCGCGGCAAAGGGACTGTTCAAACGTATTGAGCTGCGCTCGCCGGACGCGATGGCAAATCCCTATCTGGCATATGCTCTTTTGATTTACGCGGGGCTTGACGGCATCAAGAACAGGCTCGAGCTTCAGGCACCGACCAATCTGGATCTGTTCTCTGCCGGCCGGGACGAGACCGCGGGCATCGAGACCCTGCCGCACAGCCTCGGCCAGGCAAGGGAGATTGCGCGAAACAGCGCGTTTTTGGCCTCCGTGCTGCCGGAGAGTTTCCTGCGCGGCGTAACGGAATAAGCGAGGGCTGCGGGATGGATTTTCAAAAGCCTAGCCGTCGGACCCTGATCGTCTCCGGCGGTGATAAGTTTTTCGATTATTTTTCCGGAGTTTTACCACAGGCCGATTTTTACCCCCTCGTCCGCGCGCGCAGCGCGGGGGAGGCCAAACGTTCGCTGATACAGACGCCGGCGGATGTGCTCATCATAGATTCCCCGCTGCCCGACGAGTTCGGCACAGAATTTGCTCTGGGCCTGGCCGACCTTAACATGGGCATACTGCTCGTGGTCAAAAACGAACTGTTTGACAAGGTCGCCTATAAGGTGGAGGACAGCGGTATACTCACCGTATCCAAACCCAATTCCAAACAGATGTTTTACAGTGCCGTCAAGCTGGCCGCGGCGCTGAGCGCGAGGCTTCAACGCATGGAGACGAAAAACAGGTCTCTTCAGGAGAAAATGGCGGATATCAGGACGGTCAACCGTGCCAAATGGATACTCATCGAAAAAATGGAGATGAGCGAGAGCGACGCACACCACTATATCGAAAAAAGCGCGATGGATGCGCGTATCTCCCGTCGCATGGCGGCGGAGAATATCATAAAAACATATGGAAGCGATTAATGAACAAGGGCGTTCATCAGCGGGAGGCGGCAAATTGCGGCCTCCCGCCGGTGAGCGTCCTTGTTCAGATATTGACGGAGGAGAGAGCAAAATGAAAACTATCAAATACGTGTTTGTAACGGGCGGCGTGGTGTCCGGACTCGGGAAGGGCATAACGGCGGCCAGCCTGGGCCGGCTGCTCAAGGCCCGGGGGCTGAAAGTGGCCGCGCAGAAGCTCGACCCGTATATAAATGTCGACCCCGGTACGATGAGCCCCTATCAGCATGGCGAGGTCTACGTCACCGACGACGGAGCGGAGACCGACCTTGACCTTGGCCATTACGAGCGATTCATCGACGAGGACCTCAACAGATTTTCCAACCTCACGTCCGGAAAGGTATACTGGAACGTTCTGAACAAAGAGCGGCGCGGCGAGTACCTGGGCGAGACAGTGCAGGTCATCCCCCACATAACAAACGAGATAAAGTCCTTTATTTACAACGTCGGCCGGCACAGCGGCGCGGACGTTGTAATAACAGAGGTCGGCGGAACCACCGGCGATATAGAGAGCCAGCCCTTCCTCGAGGCCATACGCCAGGTCGGGCTTGACGTCGGGCCTGAAAACTCGTTGTATATCCATGTGACGCTGGTACCCTACCTTCGCGGTTCGGACGAGCATAAAAGCAAACCCACACAGCACTCGGTCAAGGAGCTGCAGGGCATGGGCATAAAGCCGGATATCATCGTCCTGCGCTGCGACGAACCGCTCGAGGAGAGTATATTCAAGAAGATCGCACTCTTTTGCAACGTAAAGCCCGACTGTGTCATCGAGAACATGACCATCCCGGTGCTGTACGAGGCGCCCGTCATGCTCCAGAAAAAGGGCCTGTCGGACATAGTCTGCCGGGAGCTCGGCATCGACGTACCGGAACCGGACATGGACGACTGGAACGCGATGCTTGAGAATATCCGCGGCTGCGACAGGGAAGTGACGATAGGCATCGTCGGCAAATATGTGCGCCTTCACGACGCGTATCTCTCCGTGGCCGAGGCGCTGCGCCATGCGGGCTATGCGTTCAGGACCAACGTCAATATCAGGTGGATAGATTCCGAGACAGTGACCGAGCACAACGCCGCAGAGATATTTTCCGACTGCGGCGGCGTCGTGGTGCCGGGCGGCTTTGGAAACCGGGGCATCGAGGGCAAGATCATAACCGCCGACTACTGCCGCCGGAACAATATACCCTATCTGGGCATCTGTCTCGGCATGCAGGTCGCGGCCATCGCCTTTGCCCGAAGCGTCTGCGGCATGGAGGATGCCAACTCAAGGGAGTTTGACGAGAACAGCCGGCACAGGATAATAGACTTCCTGCCCGATCAGACCGACCAGACCGACAAGGGCGGCACCCTGCGCCTGGGCGCATATCCGTGCAGGCTGGAAAAAGGTACGCAGATCTATCGCTGCTACGGCAGGGAGGACATATCGGAGCGGCACCGCCACCGCTATGAGTTCAACAACGCTTTTCGCGACGAGCTCACACGTAAAGGGCTGGCAATAAGCGGCACCTCGCCCGACGGATACATCGTCGAGACAGTCGAGATACCGGAGAACGACTATTATATCGGTGTGCAGTTCCATCCGGAGTTCAAAAGCCGGCCTAACAGGGCGCATCCGCTGTTTGCGGGTCTCATTGGCGCAGCTCTTGACAGGCAGGGATAAAAATTAAACCGGCGCGCGTCCAGGTCCTGGACGCGCGCCGGTTTTCAGCCGTCTATTTAACGGTTATACATATCTCTTTTTCATCCCCGTCCCCGGCCAGAAGGGCCCCGATCTCCGGGCTGGCCCGGCTCAGCAACTCCAGAAGCCGGGGCGTGACGTGTGCCGGGCTGCCGTTTACCATGACGCGGACGCGGCCGTACGATTCTGCCGGAAGCGTACAGTCCGAAAGACTGCCGAGGATGAAATCTGCGACGGGTATGATGTCCTCCAGCCCGAAAACCGGAACACCGGGGTTTATCTCACGGTCCGTTATGACCGCCATAAGGTTTTCGGGGTCGTCGCAGCGCAGCGTATCGTGTCCGCGAAAGACCTCTATACGCGGCAGCGGTTGGGTGTACCAGCCCTCCGCAAGGATTATATCGACGTCCCCGATGTGGCTGAGAAGCCGCTCGAAGGATATCGCGCGGTTTTCCAGCACGGCGGCGCGGCGGCTGTTGGCAATTGCGACCAGCTCCGCCCCTGCACTGGTAAAACGGAAGGTGTCCTTACCCTCACGATCCATCTGAAACTCGTGCCCGTCGGACTTGAGTACGGCCACGCGCAGACCGCGGCCGAGAAAGACGGGTATCAGTTTTTCTATGAACGTGGTCTTGCCGGAGCCTGACCATCCGATAAACGAGACAATGGGGATATCCAACCCCTGCCACCTCCCGTAAGGGCGCTGCAGAAATCGAAAGCAGCGCGAAAAGTAACAAAAAACGCGGCTTCCCGCGTTTGGATTACTAAGAGTATACAATGCCGGGAAAGCTATTGTCAAGGCCGTGCGCCTCATACCGGGGCGCATTGCCCGCCGGCGGTGCAGGGCGTGCCAAAAATATCGGCGCAGCCGCTTTTTGCAACGCCTATCGCCCCGGTGATAGGCAAACTTTATAATTTGTTTATTTTCAAAAAGCATGCATTGTGGTAAAATAACCGCAAAGCGGTTATTTTACCTTGTGTTGGCGCGTTCCGCTCCCGGCCTGCGGCCAGAACCGCGGACAATGCCAATATACCACGAGACGCTTTGCGTCTGTGGCATAATATCCTTAAAAATCAAAGAATCCGAGGGGGAAGAGCTTTGGAAAAATATCGCAGCGAGATAATCCCGTCAGTCATGCTCACATGCCTGAGAACCGACAAATTCAAAACGGGACTGATCAGCATCAATCTCCTCAGCCGGCTCACCCGTGAGGACGCGCCCATAACGGCGCTCGTGCCAAATGTACTCTCCCGCGGGACTAGAAATTATCCGGACATCGGCCGGATATCACAGCGCCTTTACAGTATGTACGGCGCGCGGATAAACCCGCTTGTCAGAAAGTTTGGCGAGATACATGCCGTCGGTTTCGCCGGAAGCTTTATAAACGACGGCTTTCTGCCCGGAGGAGAGGACCTGCTCGGCGCCACTGTGTCCCTAATGGGAGAGATGCTGCTCGAGCCGGAGACCCGCGGCGGCCTGCTGCTTTCGGATTATACGGTCAGCGAGAAGGAAAAAATGCTTGAGACCATCCGCGGGCGCGTCAATGACAAGATAGGGTATGCGTTTTTGCGCCTGTTGGAGAACATGTGCTGTTATGAGGACTACGCCGTCCCGGCTTACGGGTTTGAGCCTGAGTGCGAAAGCATCAATTACAGAAAACTGACGCGCCGGTGGAAGGAGCTGCTCTCCACCTCACCGGTCGAAATATTCTACTGCGGCAGCAAAAAGCCGGAGACTGTCGAAAGACTCATGCGGGAGACACTTTTGAACCTGCCGCGCGGTGAAGTGGATTATGACATCGGCACGGACATACGCATGAATTCCGTTGAGGAAAACATGCGCGTGTTTACCGAGGAGATGGACGTTCGCCAGGGCAAGCTGGCCGTCGGCTTCCGCCTGGGCGAGTGTATGGAGGAACCGGATTTTGCAGCCATACGCGTTTTCAACGCCGTATATGGCGGCTGCCTGACCTCAAAGCTGTTTGCCAACGTGCGCGAGCGGCTGGGGCTGGCCTACTACGCAAGTTCCGCCGTCGACCTGCACAAGGGGCTGCTTCTGGTAAGCTCCGGTATAGAGTTCGACAAATATGACGCCGCGCTCGGAGAGATACTTGCCCAGCTCGATGCGGTGAGAAACGGCGATATAACCGACGAGGAGCTGGAAAACGCCAAAAGATCCACAGCCACCGATATGCGCACGGCCATGGACAGCCAGTCGGAGCTTGAATACCACTGCCTGTCCGGCACGCTCAGTGGATTCGACTGCCAGCCGGATGAGATGGCCGGACTGATAGAGCTCGTCACAAAACAGGACGTTGTCGAGATCGCCCGCAGCGTCGAGTGTGACGCGGTGTATTTTCTGCGTGGGGAGGAATGAAGCATGGAGACCATCAAATATCCCGGCATCGGGGAGAGCCTGTGTATTGAGAAGCTTCCAAACGGCGCCAGCGTGCTGATCCTGCCCAGGACGGGGTACAGCAAGTGCTTTGCCTGTTACAGCACGGATTATGGAGGGGCCGACCGCCGCTTCAAATACGGCGGGGAATGGATCGACACCCCAGCGGGCGTTGCACATTTCCTCGAGCACAAGATGTTCGACACAAAGGACGGGAACGCTCTGAACATCCTCTCAGCCAACGGTGCCTCGCCCAACGCGTGGACCAGCTCGGCCATGACAACGTATTATTTTGAGTGCACCGACGGGTTTGAGGAAAACCTGAGTACGCTGCTTTCCTTTGTGTCGGAGCCGTATTTTACAAAGGAGAGCGTGGATAAGGAACAGGGCATAATTGGCCAGGAAATACGAATGACGGAGGACGAGCCCGGGTATGTGGTGTACTTTAACCTGCTCAAGGCGCTGTACGCACACAATCCCGCGCGCGATTCCGTCGCCGGAACTGTCGAGAGCATATCCCGGATAAGCGCCGAAACGCTGTATGCCTGCCATCGCGTATTTTACAACCCGTCGAACATGGTCCTGTGCGTCGCGGGCGGTGTTGACCCGGAGAAGGTCGTCGATATCGCACTGCGGACTCTTCCGGCAGAGCCGGGCGAACTGCCGGAGCGGGACTACGGCCCGGCGGATGACAAAAAGGTATATGTTGAGAATACGCAGGTACAGATGGAGGTTTCTGCGCCGCAGTTTCTTTTCGGATGCCGTATCGAGCCCGCGCCGAAGGGTGAGCAGCGCCTGCGCCAAAATGTGCTGTGCGGCCTTGCCATGGAATACCTGACAGGGAAATCCAGCCCGTTTTATACGCAGCTTTATTCCGATGGGCTTATAAAGAAAGACTTCGGGGCCGGAGTATCTTTTGCCGGCGGCTCCGCCGTGTTCATGGCCGGCGGGGAGAGCCGGGAACCCGACGCAGTGCTCGAACACTTCAAACGGCGCCTTGACGGTCTGCGCGACGGGATGGATGAGGAGCTTTTTGAGCGCGTGAAGCGTTCGACCTACGGCGATAATATTCGTGTCCTGGGCAATTTCCAGAGCATATGCACGGCCATGGCCTCGGCCTGGTTTGCCGGTTACAGCGTGATGGATGAGTTTGAGGTCCTGGCCGGTGTTACGGCGCGGGAGCTTCGCCAGTTCATTCTGGACAACTTTGACCCCGGGGGCATAGCACTCTCGGTAATTTCCCCGAATATATAAAAATAAGACTGTGGACAATCCCATGCGTTGGTTATATAATAATTAATCACGGAAAACGCCGCGGTTTCGCGAAAAACGGATATGGAAAAGCATCTGAGCACTTCACTTCATATATACACTATAAGGAGGAAAAATCATGGCTAATTTCGATAACATCAAGGGCGCGGTCCTTGACACTCTGGGAACGGTGGCCGGAAAGACCCGTGACTTTGCCGGCACTGTGGCCGACAAGGCAAAGGATATCTCACGTATTGCAAAGCTCAACATCGAGATCGGAAGCGAAAAGGAGACGATCAAAAAGGCGTATATAGAGATGGGTAAGCTGTATTACCAGACTCATAGGGATGACCCCGAGGACTTCTTCGTACAGCTGTGTGACGAGGTCACGGCCTCCATGGAGAGCATCACCGCCAAGGAGGCGGAGATCGCCGAGATCAAGGCCCGTGGCAACATAAGCGACGACGATATCGTCGTCGAGTTTGAGGAAGTCGTCGCCCAGTCCGAGGCCGCCGCGGACAATACCGCCCAGGCGCAGGAAGAGTCCGCCAATGAGACGTCCGAGGCTCAGGGAGAGCCCGAAAAACAGGAGCCGGAAACCCCCGCCGAGTAGAGTAACGGCGTGGCCCTATCGGGGCCACGCCGTTTTTGCTTTTATTGAATATTTTCAGTATAACGCCGGGCAAGGTTTGCCGCGCTTTCAGCTTTGGATGATCCAGCTGCCGCTCTCCGGCGCCTGGGTCGTTATTGGCACGAAGCGCACATCCGCGCTGCCGGAGCCCATAGCAGCCTGCGCACCCGCGCGCAGCGTTTCGATCTGGTCGGAGGAGCAGGGATAGCACAGACGGTCATACAGCATGAAGAAGCTTTCTTCGCTCTGTCCCGCGCCGCTGCCGTCAAACACTGCCGAGATACTTATGTCAAAGCCGCTGCAGTTTGTCGTCAGCCAGTTGGAAAAGCTGACAAGTGCGGCCTGAGCATCGGCGGTGTAGGTCATCTCCTGCGAGTACTGGTATTCGCCGGACGGCATGGAAAGGTTCGTGAGTATGATCTCGTCAAATCCCATGGCCTCAAGCTCATTTATCAGCTCCAGGATATAGGTGCGCACAAAGCTGTTATAGGGGTCGAGCCTTCCGCCGTATTCGTCGGTATAGGTCTCGCCGTCGGCCGTGCGCAGTGCGGCGGTCGGGTTGCGGGAGGCCATGAGGTCGTCGATGCACACGGATATCTGCGCGGCAAGGTACATCCCGTCCTGAGCGAGCGCAGAGAGCGTTTCGCCTATTGATTCGGTGCCGGCGGTGCCGTAGGAGACGGCCGTCTCCGAGTATGAGTTCCAGCTCAAAAGCCCGCTTTCCGGCTTCATTTCAAGCACCAGAGCCGTGGCTCCGAGAGCCTGCGCCGACTGTGCGGCTGTGGCAAGGCCGCTGTCGGAAATATCCTCCTGCGGTACTAAGAGCGCGCGAAGCTCGGTAAGATCCTCCCCTGCGTCGGTCTGGATATCTTCATAATTGGGCTCTTCGATGACAAGCTCCGCACTGGGCAGTTCGCTTGGAGGGCTTCCGGAGCCCTCGGCTTCGGATTCGTCCCCCTGCAGGAACGGCAGCTCGAGCGAGATGCCGTCGGACGTCGTGACGACGTATTTCTGCAGCGAGTAAAACAGCAGTATCGCAAGCAATATGAGCGCGACGATCACACATAGCAGGATGATGAGGAGCTTTCGCCAGGGCCTGCGGCCCCTGTAAATATCTTTCGGACCGTAAGACGTTTCAGCTCACTCCCCGTTTTCCAGCTCAGATATGAGCGCGACGCGGCGCGCATGGCGGCCGCCCTCGAACCCGGTCGTAAGAAAGGTTTCGGTTATTTTCAGCGCAAGGCCGCTGCCCACGACGCGCGCACCCAGCGCAAGGATGTTCGCGTCGTTGTGACGTCGGGTGTATTCGGCAGAATAGCAGTCGCCGCACAGCGCGGCGCGAACGCCTTTTATCTTATTTGCGGCGATGGAGATGCCGATGCCAGTGCCGCAGATGATGATGCCCCTGTCGCATTCGCCGTTTGCGACCGCGCGGGCGACCGCCGCGCCATAAACGGGATAGTCGCATTTCTCATCCGAATAGGTGCCGAAGTCTCTGTATTCATAGCCGTTCTGGTCGAGGTATTCCATTATCTCCTGTTTCAGGGCGTATCCGCCGTGGTCAGAGCCGATTGCGATCATTTCAATATCCTCCTATATCCGGATAAACTCCGGTTTCCTTTTCCTGAAAACGGTAATATACTTGAAGCCTGCTTCCCTGATGAGCTCCATACCCTCGCGCAGTCCGGCACCGGCATCAGCGGTTCTGTGCGCGTCGCTGCCGAGCGTTATTACCTCGCCGCCGAGCTGGAAATACCGGCGCACGATGTCATCGCCGGGGATGGTCTGCCCGACAAGCCCGTTGCGAAGGCCGGAGGTATTGACCTCTATCCCGACGCCGTTTTCTATCGCCGTTTCGAGAAGAAGGTCGATCTCATCCCCGAAAGTCGACATATCCGCGCGCACGTCAAAGCCGGCTTTCATCATATATCTGCGCGTATAGCCGATGTGCGCGATGACGTCGACGAAGGGCTGCTTTGCCGTTTCCGTGAGCTCGGCGAAATACCGGCGCATCAGCTCCATACAGTGCTCCCGGCTGCGGTAAGGCAGACAGAAAAAATCACATTCGCCGCGCAAAGAGTGCAGTGAGCCGATGACAAAATCCAGTTCCGGCAAAGACGCGATCTTTTCCGCGCGGGCAGGGTCGTGGTTGGCCTCGCCCAGTTCTATCCCGAGCAGGATCTCCGGCTTTTCAAGGCCCAGTGCGCGCGCGTCGGCGTGCTGTTGCAGTGCGCGCGGCCAGTAGTCGAAGCAGTGCATGTCGGGCTTCCCCGTCTCGAAAGCGTCCAGATCACAGTGATCCGTAAAGCAGACAACATCGACGCCGCGCCCGCCTGAGGCGCGCGCCATGTCCGACATGGTATCAAAAGCATCGGTCGAGCAGTTTGAATGGATGTGAAAATCTGTGAGTATCATAATCTGTCACCATGGCCACATATTTGGTATCCATTTCAGGAAGGTCTGGATATAATCCGTGGATACCTTTGTCCCCGCCAGAACGGGGTAGAACATTATAAACATCAAAACACAGGCCGTTGTAAAGCCATATACCGGCACACGCCAGCGCCGGTAACTCCGGCGCAGCATGTCCATCACGTGGCAGACGGCCAGAACGATAAACACCATGCAGGGGAAGTAATGGTACGCGAAGGTGAGACGGGAGACGAGCACCCAGGGAAGAAGCTGGGACAGATAGCCGATGAAGATAAACAGCGAGCGCTTGTCCTTCTTGAAAATACCCAGCCAGCCCATGGTCAGCACGGCCAGAAGCCCGGCCCAGGTGAGGATGGGGTTAGTGAACGCGCCGAAACAGGCTTTGTCCCCGTCTGTGAAGTACTGGCTGTAATACAGTATCGGCCGGATGTCGAACAGCCACTGGTACCAGCGGGAGGAGTAGGGGTGCGTGGACACAAGATCAGAATGGTAAGAGAACATGTACCTCTGATTGTCGATGACGATATCGAAATACTCCCGCGTAAAGTACATGGAGACGCCTTCAAGTCCCCGGGCCTTTCCATAGGGATAGTAACTGGCGTAGTAAACGAGCAGCGGCACCGCCACGAAAAACACGCAGCACAGCAGGATATTTCCGGCAAGCTCACGCCGGAACTGCGCCCCGTGACCGACGCGCGAGAGGTCGCGGCCGCGAAACACCCAGTACAGCAGCCAGATCAGCGCAAGGCCGGCGCCGGCGTAAACGACCATCCATTTGCAGGCGCAGCCGACTCCGAAGCTCAGCCCGCTCAGGGCGAGGGAAACCTTTGCGCGCGTGCCCCGGCCTGTCATCCATCGGTAAATGAACAGGTACGACAGGAGTATGAAGAACACGGCGTATGTGTCGATGGTTGCAATGCGCGTCTGCACGAAGTGCATGAAGTCAAAGGCGAACATCAGCGTCCCGCAGACGGAGATCGCCGTGCTGCCAAACAGGTTTTTGAGCAGCAGGTACAGAAACGGCAGCATGGCCGCGCCAAAGAGCGTGCCCATAAAGCGCCATCCGAATGGCGTCATGCCGAATATGCGTATGCCGACGGAGATTATAAGCTTTCCGAGCGGCGGATGGCTTATTTCGTAGGGATATATATTCTGCACGTTCTCATATGCCGTTCGAGCGTGGTATATCTCGTCGAAATAGGCGCTGTTGTACTGGGTCCTGCCCTCCTCGGGGACAAGCTCCTGCTCGTCAAACAGCGGCGCGCAGCCCAGGTCAAATATGAGCTCGTCCGTTGTAATAAGCCGGCCCGAGCCGTCGTATATTGCGATCTCGCCGAGATACAGGTCGCTGCCGGCGATGATGCGGATGTATTTCACGGTCTGAAACGGCTCCAGAAGTTCTGCATACTGCCATTTAAACAGGTCCGCATAGCTCTGCGGCATGGCGGTCTGGTCGACCCATGTGACCCCGTCGAGCGAGAACTGCAGGTAATAATCGCCGTGGTTAAGGCCAGTATAGTACTGCACGGCGGATATCTCCTGCTCCTCGCGCAGCTCAATGAGGACATAGCGTCCCCGGTCCTCAAAATGGCAGAAGCTCTGCGGCACTTGAGTCTCGCCGAGGTTATAAAACGCAGTGAATGCATAGATAAGCGTTATAACTGTCACGGCCAGCGCATCCACGCGCGTCATACGGCCGCGCCGGCGCGGGAAAAACCGGTCCTCGTTTTCACTCAGGCAGTAATCCGTGACGGGCGATCGGCCGGGGCGCAGAAAGCGCCAGTATGATACAGACAGCGCCAACACGCACAAAGCGGCCAGCACCGCGATAAAAACCGATACGACAAGCACACGGACACCTCCCCTTGCAGGTTTCAGCAAAATATTCTATCATATCAGACGTTATAAGTCCAATATTTGTTTGACCCGGCTGTCGGAAAACGTAAAAAACGAGAGCGCCCCGGAAAATCCGGAGCGCTCGGCCCGCTTGTGCCGTGGGGACCCGATTATAACCTGCACGTCTCTGCAGGTGGGTCGCGACCCCGCTGTTTCTCTGCTTCCAACGTCCGGGAACGGTCTGTGCCGTCCAGGGAGGCCTGCAATCCGCAGCGGGAGAATAGCGTCCCTTATAATTAATGTGGGTTTAAAAGGGCCCGTTTCCACGAACACAGCAGGTTTTTTACCACTGACAATATTTTATGACCGCACAGAAACTTTTATTCCCCGTCTTCGTCATAAAGCTGTTCCAGAAACGCATCATAAACACGCTGGAGCACATCGTCATCATCTATCGAACCGAAATACTCTTCGCCGGTTTCGCTGTCTGTGAGTACCTCGAGAAGAACGAAACCGTAATCCGGATTGTCCTCGTCCATGTCAGCCGGCAGAAAGCACATGTAAAGCTTTTCGTCGAGCTCTATGGTATCGATATGCTCAAGCTCGAATTCGTTTCCGTCATCGTCGGTGATATTGATGAAGGTCGCGCCCTGATCGCTCATTATTCTTTGCCCTCCTTGCGTGGCTTAAATATATTTTAACCGATATGAATGTATAAATCAACACAAACAGGGCCGGAATAAAGGCAAATTTTGCACAATTCAGGAGCCGAAATCCTCAAGCAGCTGAAGCAGGGCCTCTTCATCGCCGACAAATATGCCGCGCTCAAGGCTTTCCCTGTCGGCGGAGGGCAGAGTCCCGGTTTCTATGTCTGTCAGGGTCAGCATATCCCGCTGCTTTGCCGCGCTGTAAATGGCGATCTGGCCCTCGTGCTCCTGAAGGATATAGCCTTCCCCTCCGGAGCTGAGCGAGATGTACGCGGCTGAGGCGGCCGTGACCAGAGCAAACGCGGCAAGGCAGCCGCATACGGCCATTCTGATACCCGCTTTGTTTTTCATTGGTTGCATCTCCTTTCCTTGTAGTCAGTTTTCAAAAACAGGCAAAATATGGGCCTCTTTGTATCATTGTTCCCGCCCGACAGGTAAAACAAACCCGATATTTGGACAAAATATGATTTTGTTTTTTGACAAAGCGTGATATAGTGGTATAATAACTTGGTATTGCATTTATTTTGCCGCCGCCGGAGAGACGCTCTCCATTGTTCCTATGGAGGATAATTGCCAAAATGAAGTTTAATAAGAAAAAAGCAAAAAAAGCCGCCAAAGTTACGGCCAATGTAACTGCCGGCGCCGTTGGAAACGGCGTCCGCCTTGCCGTTCGCATCGTTGTCACGATATTGCTTATTATCATAACGACCGGCCTTCTGTTCACCTGTATCTTTGCATATTATGTAAAGACCTCGCTTTCGAGCGAACTGGACGTCAATCCGGAGGAGTTCGCCATGGCCCTGTCGAGTACCATCTGGTATGAGGACGAAAACGGCGACTACCAGGAGCTTACGACGCTGCAGAGCACGGAGAACCGCATCTGGGTCGACTATGAGAACATCCCGTTGTATATGGAATATGCCGCGGTCGCTATCGAGGATCAGCGTTTTTATGAGCATAAGGGCGTCGACTGGTACAGGACTGTCGCCGCTTTTGTCAACATGTTTATCGGCATGAAAAACGACTTTGGCGGGTCGACGATTACGCAGCAGCTGATAAAAAACCTGACGGAGGAGGATGACGTCACTGTCCAGCGAAAGCTGTTGGAGATTTTCCGTGCGCTTGAGTTTGAGAAAAAGTATACCAAGGAAGAGATAATGGAGTGGTATCTCAACAAGATCTATCTTGGCGAGGGATGCTACGGCGTCCAGGCTGCGGCGCTGGAGTACTTCGGCAAGAATGTGTGGGAGCTCTCGCTGGCCGAGTGCGCCTCCATTATCGGTATAACCAACAACCCCTCGCTTTATGACCCGTATATCAGCCGCGAGAATAATAAAAACAGGCAGAGCATAATACTCCATGAGATGTATGAGCAGGGCTATATAACCTACGACGAATATGTCGAGGCCGTGAATGAGGAGCTTGTGTTCCAGCAGGGCGAGGGTGAAGAAGTCCAGATTGAGATATACTCCTATTATGAGGAGGTCGTGATTGACGACGTCATAACCGACCTGGCCGAGGCCAGGGGCGTCTCGTACACGACGGCCAGCCAGCTTCTCTACTCCGGCGGGTACCAGATATATTGCAGCATCGACCTTGAGATCCAGGCGATAGTCGATGAAGTGTACGAAAACCGGGAGAATATCCCAAATGTCTACACATACCCGGACACGGGACAGGAAGTGCAGTCGGCCATCGTCATAATGGACCCCTACACCGGGGAGATTGTCGCGCTCAGCGGCGGAGTTGGCGAAAAGACGGCGAACTTCCAGCTCAACAGGGCAACGCAGTCGCAGCGCCCGCCCGGATCCTCGTTCAAGCCGCTTGCGACCTATGGCCCCGCGTTGGACCTGGGGCTGATCACGCAGACCACGCTTGTTAACGACTCGCCGAACATCCGGCTTCAGGGCACGACCTGGTATCCGGACAACTCCGGCGGAGGCAACTACGGCGTTGTGACGATACGGGAGGCGCTTGCACGCTCGCTGAACACCGTATCGGCCCAGATACTGGACAAGCTCGGCATCGAGACAAGTGTCGATTATCTTGAAAACCACCTCGGCATAACGAGCCTTGTCGAATCGGACCACAACTATGCCCCGCTCGCTCTCGGCCAGCTCACAAACGGCATCACCGTGCGCGAGATGGCGGCTGCGTTCAGCGCGTTTGCAAACGACGGCATCTATACAAAACCGAGGACCTATACCCTGGTCACGGACTATGACGGCAACGTCGTTATCGACAATCAGCCGGAGACTACCGTGGCCTTCAAGGCCAACACCGCCTGGAACATGACCAACATGCTCCAGAACGCCGTGCAGAGCGGCACCGGCAGCGAGGCTTATCTGGGAATTATGCCTGTGGCCGGCAAGACCGGTACGACCTCGGATGACTGGGACCGCTATTTTGTCGGTTACACTCCCTATTACGTTGCCGCGGTCTGGACGGGTTTTGACACGCCGTCCCCGATGAGCGTATATGGCAACCCGGCGGCTCAGATCTGGCGCAAGATAATGTACCCGATACACGAGGATCTTGAGTATAAGACATTCCCGACGCCGTCGATCGGCGCCCCGACGAATATATTTGGAGATATGGAAGAAACTTCGCCGAGTCCGAGCGAATCGCCGAGCCCATCTGAATCGCCGAGCACGAGCGAGTCACCGAGTCAGACCCCGACTGAGCCCGTGACGGATACGCCGACCGAGCCCGTGACGGACACGCCCACAACTCCCGTTACGGACACCCCGACGACTCCCGTGACGGATGTCCCGACGCCGTCCACGCCGGTTTCTCCGCCGGTGACGGACACGCCGGTAATCACGGAAAGCCCGGTGGTGACGGGAGAAACGCCGACATAGCGCGGCACAGCATGGAAGAATAATGCAGAAACGGTACAGCAAATACCTTGCTGTACCGTTTTTATATTTCTGATATGGGACGGGTACTACATACCGAAGTTTATTCTATATGCATACTTGACTTGTGCAGAAAGGCTTTCTATAATTATGCTCGGCATTGGGAAGATAATTGTATTCAGTGGGAGGTTATCAAATGAAAAAGCAAAGATTAGTTTCAATGCTTCTGACGCTGTCGCTGGTGCTTACTCTTATGAGCGGATTGACGCTTACAGCCGGCGCGGCAGTAAGCTTCAATGGCGGCAGTGGCACAAGAAATGATCCGTATCTTATTGCCACGGCGGAACAGCTCGGCTATTTCCGCGACCTTGTCAACGGCGGACAGACCTCGATCTGCGCCAAGGTCGTGGCCGATATTGACCTTGGCGGCGTGAGCTGGACTCCGATCGGGCTTACGCAGACCGGCTAGAACGGCGTGTTTGACGGCTGTGGGCACCTCATTTCCAACGTCCGTATCGACAGCGTCAGCAGCAGGATAAGCATCACGCAGTCCAACGGGAAAAAGTACAGCATTGTTGTCGGCGGGTTGTTCGGCGTCGTGGGCTACTCTGGCACGGTGCGCTGCGTGGGCATCAGCGGCTCCGTCACGGGGAATATAAAATCCACCAGCGGCTACGGCCTGTACATAGGAAGCCTGATAGGAACGACCTTTGGAATGGTCGAGGAGTGCTTTTCCACCTGTAATTTCACGGGCTTGACCATATCCAACAACGACTATATCGGCCTGGGCGGGCTGATAGGCAACGCGCAGCCCGGCGGGACCATACGCAACTGCTATAACACCGGCAATATAACAGCCACTATCAAGAGCACTAAGTCATCCGTCAATAACCTGTATGCCGGCGGGCTCATCGGCCTTGGCGACTGCCGTGTTGAAAACTGCTATGCGGCCACGGCGCTGAATCTGACCGCGACCAACAGCAGGCGGTACTACGGCGGCGTCGCTGGAAATGCCGGCGGGGCCGATTTCTACAACTGTTATTTTGACAATCAGGTCTGCACGGTAACGTCCTATACCTGCGGCTGTAGCTTCGCGTCTACGTCCGCATTCGCCCCCCTGTACTGCAACGGCAAGACCTCCGAAGTCCTGCGCAGCGATAAAATGGTGACTGTCCTCGGCAACGTGTTCACCAAGGACACCGGCTGGGTCAACAAGGGATATCCCACGCTTGCGGTAATGACCTATGGCCAGGAGGATGAGAACTGGTCCCAGTGGTTCGAGGACGAGGCGATGGGCGATAACGTCGATAAAGAGGTATTCAACAGCCTTATCCCGCCTGAGCTTCAGAACAAGGACCTGACGAGCGATATAACCCGTCTGGAGTTCTGCGCCGTGGCGGTGCAGCTCTATGAGCAGATGGGCGGGCCTGTGCTGGATGCCGGAAGCCTGAGCACGCCGTTTACCGACACCGGCGCGGACGTCGTGCGCAAAGCGTATGCCCTTGGTATTACCAACGGTGTTTCAGCAACAAAGTTTGACCCCTATGCACTCATCAGCCGAGAGCAGCTTGCCACGATGCTCACCCGCATTTATAAGGCGCTTAACCTGCCCGGCTGGACGCTGGAGAACGACGGAGCATACAGCCTTGATTACAGCGGCGTCACCCCCTTTAAGGACGACGCGTATATCAGCGCCTATGCGAAGCCGAGCGTCTATTTCATGGTCAAGAATCAGGTCATCAAGGGGATGACCGAAAAGACGTTTGCCCCGCGCAATGTGACCACTTATGAGCAGGCGATCGGTTATGCAAACGCCTCCCGTGAGCAGGCCATCATTATGGCGGTGCGCATGTTCAAAAAACTGTAATTGACCGCGAGGCATTTTGCCCTGCGGCCTTTTTTGACATGTTCTGTTTTGCCGTCTAAAAGTCCTTGAAAAGCTCCTGACGCGTTTTGTTTTTGTTGTTGTCAGGGGGAGGCTCACGCTCGCTGCTCTTTGACAGGCTGGACATCCGGAAGTCGGAACGGGCAGCGGACGTGTCCTGCCACCGTTCGGTGTTCGCCTCGGTCCAGCCGCTGGTGTCGACAAAATGACAGATTATCAGCATAGTCACCATAAGCGCCATGGATATGCCCATCAGCCAGAGACTGATATTGCGTAGCAGGCGGGACGTGCGCATATACCCGGGATAGGTCGTCGGGATGTATATACCCTGCTCGTACGCCTGTTCGTCTGCGGCGGTCAGGATTGCGACGGCGTTTTTCTCATTGAGATCCAGCCCGGTCTCCTGCTCAAACAGCTCTGTTTGCCCCGTCTGCTCAAGATAGGCGATGTAGCAGCGTGCGAGGACATTTTCGTCGAGGTACAAGGAGCTCTCCGACGAGCTTTCACCGATGGAGACGATGCGCTCGCCATAGGGGTCGAGGGAATGCAATATGCCCATGCGGCTTGAAAAGCTGACAAAGCTCATGACGGCGGTTTCGCCCTGCTCATAGATGACGTCGTTGTCCTGATTGGCAGCGGCCAGATATATCCGCTCCGGCGCGGTGAACTCGGCATACTGCCCGGGCTCTACACCGGGAATATCATATTCAAGGCCCAGCATTTCCGCTCTTTCAAAAACGGTCCTTCTGCTGCGCAAGATGTCCGTGCTGTTTGTGTTGCTCTGGGTGAATCCGCTGCTCTGTATGCGCAGAGGGATGAAATGCAGGCACAGGACGGCTATCAGGAAAAACGCGCTCATAATGATGGAAGCCAGCCTGAAGCCACGGATGATTTTGCTCTTCGTCATGGGTGCCGCCTCCTGTATTGTATTTAATTGCCTAAATTATATTATATATCACATGCCCTGTCAAATACGATGGGCTATCCCCGGCCGTCACCGCCGGTCAAGGGGTCCCTGATCGCGGCCTCGTACAGCTCGTTTTTCGTAAAGCCGGAGTCAACGGAGGCGAGCTTGGCCGCCTCCTTGAGCTTCTTGCCGTCCGCTCGGTAGAAGGCGAGGCGCTCGAGCGCCTGTTCCAGACTCATCTTCGGATCGCTCTTGTCCTGTGCGCCCTGCACGACGAGAACAAACTCGCCCCTGGGTGAGACTGTCTCATAATAGGCAATGGCCTCGGACAGGGTCGTGCGGATTATTTCCTCATGTATTTTTGTAAGCTCGCGGCACAGTGAAATCCGCCTGTCGCCAAGATATTTGTAAAGGTCACTTAAAGTTGCGCGGAGCTTGTGCGGCGCCTCATAGAATATCATGGTGCGCCGTTCGCCGACGAGTCCCTCGAGATGCTCGCGCCGCGGCCGGTTTGCAGTGCTCAGAAATCCTTCGAAAGTAAAGCGCTGCGTCGGCAGCCCGCTGACGGCCAGCGCGCTGATCAGTGCGTTCGCCCCCGGTATCGGGCAGACGCGCACGCCGTGTTCGGCGCACTGGCGGACGATGTCCTCGCCCGGGTCGCTTATTGCGGGCATGCCGGCGTCCGAAACCAGCGCGCAGCTTTCCCCGGCCAGAAGCCGGGACAGGAGCTTCTCGCCCATCTCCGCCCTGTTGTGTTCGTAATAGCTGACCATGGTTTTTTTGATGCCAAGATGGTTCAGCAGCTTCACCGTGACCCTCGTGTCCTCAGCTGCAATGAAATCGACCTGTTTAAGCGTCTCAACGGCACGGGGCGAAAAATCGCCCAGGTTGCCGATAGGCGTCGCAACAAGATAAAGCGTTCCGCTCATTTCGTATCCTCCAAATGGTATATCCTTCTGACCTCATCCGTATCCGAGCCGTCCGCATCTTTGAGGAGGAGCACCGGCATGACGTCCAGCCCCGGCCTGCCGCCGCGACGGCCTTCGATCAGCACAAGGCTGGGAGCCGAGCCAGCGGTATATTGCACCAGGCGAAGCCTTTTCGGTTCCAGCCCTGCGGCGGCCATGGCGCACAGCGCCGCGCTGAGCCTGTCGACGCGGTGGACGAGGCAGAACCGGCCGCCCGTCCTGCACAGAAAGGCCGCGCAGGTGCACACATCCTCCAGTGTGCAGCTTTCCTCGCTCCGCGCGCCGGCAAGCGCACCCTTCGCCCGCAGACCGCTGCCCTCGGGGAAATACGGCGGGTTTGATATGACAAGCGAAAAGCTTCCCGCACTAAACAGGCTGCGGTGCTCCCGCAGATCCCCCGTGATTATTTCAGCGTTTATGCCGTTGTGTTCCAGGTTTTCGCGGCACTGTGCGGCCCAGAGGGGGTCTATCTCGATCCCGCGGATGACGGCCTGCGGCGCGCGCACCGACACCAGCAGACACAAAAGCCCCGAGCCGCAGCCCAGGTCCATGATAACGTCGCCCTTTTTCGGGCGCGCAAAGTCCGCCAGGAGTACCGAGTCCGTCGAGACCGGGAACCCGCCGGCGGCATATTCCGGCCCGCTGGGCCACAGTGGCTTAAACTGCGCCATGATACCCTCTCTTCCGTCAAAAAACTCTGTCAAAATAGCGAAAACGCCGTTTTGACGCCTGATACGAATAATATAAAAGGGGCGATATTTAATATCGCCCCTTTTATGTGTTTGTGTTGTGGCCGATTATGCCTCGGAAATAGCTCCCATGGGGCAGGTGTCGGCGCAGGTGCCGCAGGAGATGCACTGGGAAGCGTCGATCTCGTAGTGCTCATCGCCCTGGGAAATGCATCCTACGGGGCAGTTAGCAGCGCAGGCGCCGCAGCTGATGCAGTCGTCACCAATCTTGTATGCCATTGTTATACCTCCAATAATTATGTACCCGGCTTGAAGCCCTGTACGATATTACAGAGCTATATTAACATATTCCCGCTAAAAATCAAATACTTTTTTGTTCCAGTCCGATTCGATTTCCGACGCGCGATTTTGACAGGCTTCCGACGCTAAAATGTTCCGTATGAGGAGGCGGTGATTTGGAAATAATCTTCCTCAAACAAGCAGTGAAAGGACACAGGGTATGAAAAATACGGACAACTTCACTCAATATGCCCGCGGCGCGATAAACAGGGCGCAGAGCCTCTCGGCGTCGATGGGCCATTCATATATCGGCACGGAACATATACTGCTCGGTATTGCGGGAGAAACGGGCAGCCTCGGCTCGAAAATACTCTGGGACAGCGGCCTTAACACCGCTCAGCTTACAAAGCTGGTCGAGGCCCGCCTGGGACGCGGGACCCCCGGCACGCCGGTAAGCGGGCTGGACGATGCCGCGAGGGAGGCTATTGCCCATGCCGTCGCCGATGCGGGAAGACTGGGCCAGCGGCGCGTGGGGACGGAGCATCTGCTCATGGGCATCCTGTGCCTGCCGGAATGCCTGGGCTCACGGATACTCGTCGACGCAGGGATAGAGATAAACTGCATGTACACGCAGCTTGTCGCGCTCTTCGGCGGAGCCGACAGGCAGCAGCAGACGCGCCCGCCGATACCGCAGCGTCCGTTGACGCGCCGCGCCGACACGCGCACGCTCGACCAGTACAGCCGTGATCTGACGGAGCTTGCGGCGGTCGGAAAGCTTGACCCCGTCATAGGACGCGAGACGGAGATACAGCGCGCCATACAGATACTTTCGCGAAGGACAAAAAACAACCCGGTGCTCATCGGAGAGCCGGGCGTGGGCAAGACCGCCGTGGCCGAGGGCCTGGCCTGCGCGTTTGCGGGCGGGAACGTGCCCGACAGCCTCAAGAGCAAGCGCATCGTGGCCCTCGACCTCACATCGATGGTCGCCGGGACAAAATACCGCGGCGATTTTGAAGAGCGCATCAAGAACGTCCTGCGCGAGGTCGAGCGCGCGGGCGACGTGATACTGTTTATCGACGAGCTGCACACCATCGTCGGCGCGGGCGCCGCCGAAGGCACCATAGACGCCGCCAATATCATAAAGCCGACGCTCGGCCGCGGCGCGATGCAGGTCATCGGCGCGACGACGACCGAGGAGTATCGCCGGCATATAGAAAAGGACGCGGCGCTCGAGCGAAGGTTCCAGCCAATCATGGTCGCGGAGCCGGACGCACCTGCGGCAGAGCACATCCTGCGCGGCCTGCGCGGGAAGTATGAGGAGCACCATGGACTGAGGATTACCGACGAGGCGATCCACGCGGCCGTGACGCTCTCGCAGCGTTATGTGGCCGACCGCTGCCTGCCTGACAAGGCCATCGACCTGATGGACGAGGCGGCCAGCCGGGTGCGCCTGGCCACGGCCTCCGCGCCGGAGGACATAGGACGCCTTGAATCGATGCTGCGTGCGGAGCTGGAGGAAAAGCGCATGAGGTTTTCCCATCCGGACCAGGCGGAGGTGACCGGGCAGGACGTGGCGGAGGTGGTATCCGGCTGGACGGGCATCCCCGTCACCGGGCTGACACGGGACGAGGGAGAAAAGCTCCTGTCCCTGGAGAGCGAGCTGCGGCGGCGCGTTATCGGACAGGATGCGGCGGTGTCGGCCTGCGCGACCCGAACCGGCCCGCCGGCTCGTTCCTGTTTCTCGGCCCAACGGGAGTTGGAAAAACGGAGCTGTGCCGCGCGCTGGCCGACGCCGTGTTCGGCGACGAGAAGGCGCTTGTCCGCTTCGACATGTCTGAATACATGGAAAAACACTCGGTTTCAAAGCTCATCGGCTCACCCCCCGGCTACGTCGGCTATGACGAGGGCGGGCAACTGACGGAGAAGCTGCGCCGCCGGCCATACTGCGTTGTGCTGTTCGACGAGCTTGAGAAAGCGCATGAGGACATCTGGGGATTGCTGCTGCAGATCATGGAGGACGGCAAGCTGACCGATTCACAGGGCCGTTCCGTGAGCTTTAGAAACGCGATAATCGTCATGACCAGCAATGTAGGGGCAAAGACGATAACGGACAACAAGCCGGCGCTGGGCTTTTCGGACAAGGGCCGGTCCTCCGATGGAGTCAAGCCGCAGGAGGATATAAGGAAGGCGGTCATGAACGAGCTCAAGGGAGTGTTCAGACCCGAATTCCTCAACAGGATAGACGAGATACTGGTGTTCAACCAACTCAGCCGGGAGGACATAAAGCTCATCGCGGGCAAGATGATAACAGAGCTTCGCCGGCGCATGGACGCCATGGGCATTACCATGACGCTCACCGGCGAGGCGCTCGACCTGATCGTGGAAAAGGGCTTTGACCCGGCCTATGGAGCAAGGCCGCTGCGCCGCGAGATACGCGCGGGCATTGAGGATGCGGCGGCCGGGCTGCTGCTCGACGGCAGCCTGACCAGGGGCGGCAGCCTGACCGTCACGGTCCGGGACGGAAAACTTCAGGTAGAGACGGTGGACAAGCCGCAGCTAAAGTGCTAAAATACTCCCGTTATGAACATTTTTTCGGGGGTTTTCAGCCATGGATCTTAATGATTTTACAGAGTATATCAACAATGCGCGCAATTTCAACAGCCACAACGGGCTGAAAGTGACCGAGCTGCGCGAGGAATACTGTGTTGTCGAGGCGCCTGTAACGATAGATTCGCTCAACCCGCAGCAGGTTGCGCATGGAAGCTTTGTCTTCGCGCTTATGGATCTTGCCACGGGCATGGCTTCCGCCTCGACGGGACGCAATATGCTGACGCTGGATGCGACAGTACATTATCTGCGTCCCGGCAGGGGCAAGGCTCTGCGCGCGGAGGCGGAGATGATAAAGTCCGGGCGTACGACGGGGCTTTACGAGTCGCGCGTATATGACGATGAGGGCCGGCTCTGCGCAAAGGGCGAATTCACAGTCTATTACACCGGAGGAGAGATAGATCTGGCTGAGCGGCGGCGGCGTGACGCGGCGCTGATTAAGCAGATGGTGCAAGGCTGATCACCGGCGGGGACACGTACGAGTTCCCCTTGTCCTTTTCCGGCACGCATGATAATCCAGAGAGGGGACGGACATGAGGGTAATAGATTTAACACATACGATACAGGAGGGAATGCCAGTCTATCCGGGGACGGAGGGGCCGAGCTTCACTCCGGCCAACAGCTATGAGAAGGACGGCTTCAAAGAGACCCTGCTGCGCATGTACAGCCACACGGGGACGCATGCCGATCCTCCGGCGCATCTTTACGCGGACAAAATGACGCTGGACAGATTCCCGGCGAGCCAGTTTATCGGAAAGGCTCTTGTGATAGACTGCCGTGACCTGACGGAGGGGGAGGCCATAACACTGGAGCATATACGCAGGTACGGGAGTATGGCGGAAGAGGCCGATTTCCTTCTCTTCAACCTCGGCTGGGACAAGCGTTGGGGCACGGCTTCATATTTTGGGGACTACCCCTGTCTGGACGAGGCGGCGCTGGAATATGTCATCGACGGGGCATATAAGGGTATCGGCTTTGACGTCATTGGCCTTGATCCGATCGCAGACACCGGCCTGACGCGGCACAGACGGTTATTTGACCGCTGTAATATGATAAATATAGAAAACCTGAAAAACCTTGAACTGTGCGGCACCGGACTGTTCTGGTTTGGCTGCTTCCCGCTGAAGCTTGCAGGAAGCGACGGCGCGCCTGTCAGGGCGATGGCGTGGTTTGAATAGTCCGGCGCAAAACAGGATACGGCATTTCAGGCGGGCTGCCGGCCCCCACGAAATCCCCCAACGGGGGCACGGCTCTTCCATTTGTGTAAACAGTTTTTCGACAAGCGAAGAATCCGTATGGTCATGACCATACGGATTCTTCGTATTTTATATGCCATTTGACATGTAAAGAGGAGTTCAGCTCTCCTCCGTTCCGCTGTCCTTTACAAAATTCACGGTAGCCTGATATATCTTGCGGCCCCAGAGCGGCGGCGGATCCTGCCGCGTGAATTGCAGGCCGTAGCCCAAGGCATTTGCCGCGATGTGTATGTTGGCAAGCGCCGCTCCGACGTCTATGCACTGCACATAGGATATGGCGGGGTTGTTCAGGAACGGACGGTCACGGTAGATATGCATCTTCCCCTCGACGGACATGATGCACACGGGATGCCGGCCCGACCAGCTTGGCGCCAGAGCCACGGCGCGGATGACCGGTTCCTTATCCCCAAAGCTGCCGAGAGTCCATTTCCTGAGGGGCTTGCCCTCCACCGGCCGGGACGGGTCGCGGAAGCTCTCCTGCGAATAGCCGACGGCCATTGCCGCTATATACGGAAGCGTGTCGGGAAAGTCCTCGTTTACGCTGATGCTGCTCTGCCAGCAGCTTGCGATGCCGTGCGAGGTCAGCCACAGCGAAGCCATCTGGCCCAGATAGCCGCAGTTTTGCAGCGCGAAGTTGAGCTTTTCCGAGCGCAGCACAAGGTACATCGGGGCCTTCACTCCGGGCTCCACCGCGGCGATCTCCAGCATGTCGGAATACGGCAGAGTGTCGAAATTCCAGTCGATGGCGTCCTGCGGCAGCGTGAGCTCAGAGAGGAAGTCTATCAGGCCCTCGAGCACGTCCTCCTCTATGGGCTTTTCCATATCAAAGGTGCGGATGCTCCGGCGCATGGGCATATACTCGCTTAAAAAGGAAAAATCCATCAGTATGCAACTCCCCAGTAGACCATATGCTTTGCCTTTTCGCCGCAGACGGGGCATACGTCGGACAGGTGTTCCTGCACGAAGGGAATGCAGCGGCTGGACATGCCGGCCTGTTCCTTCATTGCGATTTCGCACTCTTCGCGGCCGCACCACATGGTCTTTATAAAGCCGCCGTTTTCCTGCTGAAGGCGCTTTGCCTCCTCAAGTGTCGTGGCGGAGAAGATGTGTTCGTCAAGGTTCTTTTTGGCCTTGGCGTAAAGCCCTTTCTGGACCATGGACAGAAGCGCGGGGATCTGCGCTTCAAGGTCTCCGAAGGCGACCTGTGTCTTTTCGAAATTGTCGCGGCGCACGGCCACGCACACTCCGCTTTCCATGTCGCGCGGTCCGATCTCAACGCGCAGGGGAACGCCCTTCATCTCGTACTGTGCACATTTCCATCCAAGGGAGTTGTCGCTGTCGTCCATCCTGACGCGGATGCCGGCGGCTTTGAGCCGGTCAAAGACCTCCGCTGCCTTTTCAAGCACGCCGGGCTTATGCTGCGCCACGGGTACGACGATGACCTGTATGGGGGCGACCTCGGGCGGCAGGACCAGCCCGTTGTTGTCGCCGTGGGTCATGATAAGCCCGCCTATGATGCGCGTAGACATGCCCCAGCTCGTCTGGTGCGGATAGCTCTGGTGATTGTTCCTGTCGGTAAAGGTGATGTCAAAAGCGCGGGCAAAGCCGTCGCCAAAATAGTGGCTGGTGCCGCTTTGCAGGGCCTTGTGGTCATGCATCATGCACTCGACGGTATAGGTGCGCTCAGCCCCGGCGAATTTCTCTTTGTCGGTCTTGTTTCCGCGCACGACGGGCATGGCCAGGAACTCTTCACAGCAGTCGGCATATACCTCGAGCATCTGCTCTGTCTCCTCAATGGCCTCCTGTGCTGTGGCGTGCAGGGTGTGGCCCTCCTGCCAGAGGAATTCGCGGCCGCGCAGAAACGGACGGGTCGTCTTTTCCCAGCGCATGACGGAGCACCACTGGTTGTATTTCATCGGCAGATCGCGCCAGGAGTGCACAACATGGCTCCAGTGGTCGCAGAACAGGGTTTCGCTGGTCGGACGGATGCACAGACGCTCGGGCAGCTCCTCGCTTCCGCCGTGGGTGACCCACGCGCACTCGGGGGCAAAACCCTCGACATGGTCCTTTTCCTTCTGCAGCAGGCTCTCGGGTATGAGCACGGGCATGGAGACGTTCTCGTGTCCCAGCTCCTTGAAGCGCCTGTCCAGATAGTTCATGATGTTTTCCCAAATGGCATAGCCGTACGGGCGCAGGATGAACAGCCCCTTGACCCCGGAATAGTCGATAAGCTCCGCCTTCGTGCACACGTCAGTGAACCACTGGGCAAAGTCGACCTCCATATCGGTTATCTGCTCAACTTTCTTATCTTTTGCCATCTATTATGACTCCTTCTAAAGTTTATTGCTTTGGCTTTTGGCGCGGCCTTTGTATCTGAACATTCTATATAAACGCATGGGGATTGTCAAGCACATTGGAAAGACGCAAAAGTATAATAGTGTGTAAGGAGGTGGATGGTTTTGAGCACCTATCCCAAATTTTACTTTCGTCCCTCGCGCGGCGAGCAGATAAATACGACCATCAGCCCGGGCGAGGATCCCTATGCCTTCATCTGCGGAAGAGTCGCAGACGGGCACGGCAAGCCGGTCGACAAGGCGCTGGTCATGCTGTTCCGGGCCGGTGACGACGGAGAGCCGGAGCTGCTTGGCCGCAGCACGACCGACGAGGACGGACATTTCCTCTTCGGCCCGCTTGAGCCGGAGCAATTGTATCTCGTGAAAGTCTTCAAGAACGACGCCAAGCTCCGTCAGCTTGAGATAAGGACGGATTGAGAGAAAAATACTTGACCCTGCGGCGGCTTGCCTCTATAATGTAGACGGTATTATGTATACCGCAACATCGGAGGTGAGCACCGCTTGAACAAACAGAGATTCATTGCAGAGCTGACGCAGCTTCTCTCCTTCATGGAGGAGCATGACAGAGCGGAGTTTCTCAGACAACTCAACGAAAGGTTTGACGAGGCCGGGCCCGAGGGCAAGGCCGAGCTGATATCCCGGTTGGGGACGCCGACGGCCATGGCGATAAAGGCCTCGCACGAGTATACACCGACGCCGCCGCCCGAGCCGGCGCAGGAGGAAGAGCCGGCCGCGCAGGAAGCGGCGGAGGAAACGGATAAGGCCGGCGAAGCGGAAAAGACGCAGGCCGAAGAGGACGCGCCGGACGCCGAAGAGGACAGCAGGGCCGAGCCGGAGCCGGAACCCGGGAAGGCGGAGGCCGCCGACGGGGAGACGGAGACGGATGCGGAAGAGGCGCAGGCCGGGCAGGCCGCCGCGGAAGCCCTGGAGGAGGAAAAGCCAACGCTTTCCGATCTGTTCGGCGGGCAGGGAGCCGAGGCTCCCGTGCCGCCGGTGCAGGAAGAGAAAAAAGACAGACGCGCGAGAAGATCGCTCGTTACGCTGACCATATTCGGCGGCATCATGCTTTTGTGTTTGCTTCTGGCTCTGTGCGCCGTGGTAATAAGCCCGGGACTGTGCGCCGTCGGAGGAGCCGTGTTTGCGTTTCTTGCAGGATTGTGGGCCTCCCCGGTCTTTACGGATGCGCTGTTTCTGTTCGGCATTGCGGCGATCGCGCTTGCGGTCGGACTGCTGCTGCTGTTTTTGGCCGTCTGGCTCATGAAAGTGATAGTAAAGCCGCTTGTTTCCGGAACGGCAGAGCTTTTCAGATTGACCGGAGGTGAGGATAAATGAAGAGAGCTTTCAGGATAATCCTCATCATCTGCGCCGTGATTCTGATAATCGGCGTAGCGATGCTGGTGGTGTCGCTGTTTCTCGGCGGCGGGGTGGATTCCGTTGTAAGCCACGGCAATGTGGACGGCCTCATCGACAGCCTCAGGTCCATGTTCCCTTTTCTGGAAGGGTTTTTGTTTAAGTAAGAGGAAGATCCCCGGTGTTTTTACACAAAACAACGGGGATCTTTTGTATATTTTTTCAGGGGTCGCCGCCCGGACTAGCGCTTTGCGAAGGCCAGCCAGAATCCGCAGCCTACCAGCCCCGCGCCGCCGACTATATTGCCGAGCGTAACGGGGACCAGGTTGCGCACGAGCCCGAACCAGTCAAGACCGGCCTGCTCAAGGCCATATTCCGAACAGGCGAGCAGGCCCGCGGGAATGTAGTACATGTTGGCGATGCTGTGCTCGAACCCGCAAAGGACAAACAGCATGATCGGCAGATACAGACAGGCGAGCTTGCCGGCGGCGGAGCCCGCGCCCATCGCCATCCAGACGGCAAGGCAGACCAGAGCGTTGCACAGCACCCCGCACAGAAATGCGTCGCCAAAGCCGAGCTGGGCCTTGGCCGCGGCGGCGGACGCCGCGCTGTACGCCAGCGCCCCGTCAAACAGCGAGAAGGTGTGGCTGTAAACGGCAAGGACCGCGATAAATATACTGCCGGCAAAGTTGCCAATATATACAAACAGCCAGTTTTTGAGCATGCCGGCCAGACGTATCTCCCGCGACAGCAGCGGTATCACGAGCAGGTTGTTGCCAGTGAACAGCTCGGCCCCGCACAGGACAACCATCGACAGCCCCGCCGGGAAAACGGCGGCGCTGACAAGCTTTGCCACAGAGGCGGAGCTTATCGAGACGGCCGCGGCCGTCGCCCCTACGCCGGCAAGTGCGATGAACATCCCTGCGTAGAAACCGAGCAGGAGCATTTTTGCCGCGCCAAGCTCCGTCTTGCGGCGGCCCGCCTGCATGTAGTTTGATATGATGTCGGTTGTGGTCAGAATATTTATCCCGCCTTTCGGTAGTTTGTTGTCAAATTTGCGTGCGCGGAATATGATGGGTATGGAAAAACCATGACATACGCCCCGGACTGCGCCCGGGTTCTTGCGTCAGGAAGCCGATATAATGCACACATGCCAGGGTTTGGCGCGATAAAATGGCAGGGTTCGTGCATGCCAGGATTTTGCGCGATAAAACGGCAGAATGAGCGAATGGCCGGTTTTTGCGCGATAAAGCGGTGCAATGCAGGCAAAGATGGGCCTCTTCGCAAAAAAACCGGAATCGCGCAGGTCGGGTATGATTAATTGTTATTTTGGAGGATTTTATATGAGTGAAGCGTTAAAAATAGCCGCGGGGCTGCTGCTGCCGCTGCTCGGCACGACCCTGGGGGCGTCGATGGCGTTTTTCCTGCGAGGCGAGATGCGCCCGGGCATACAGAAGGCGATGCTGGGCTTTGCCTCCGGCGTTATGATAGCGGCCAGCGTCTGGTCGCTGATTATCCCCGCCATAGAGATGTCGCAGCAGGCGGGAGGAACGGGCTGGCTGCCCGCGGCAGGAGGATTCCTGCTCGGCGTAGGCTTTTTGCTGCTGCTGGACAGCCTGATACCGCATCTGCACATGGACTCCAGCAAGCCGGAGGGTCGCATGTCAAAGCTTGGCAAATCAGCAATGCTGGTCCTGGCCGTCACGCTGCACAACATACCCGAGGGCATGGCCGTCGGCGTCGTTTTCGCCGGTATGGAGGCCGGGGGCTCGGGCATGACGCTTGCCGGGGCCTTCGCGCTGACGATAGGCATAGCCATTCAGAACTTTCCCGAAGGCGCGGTCATTTCCATGCCTCTGGTCGGCAGCGGCATGTCACGGCGCCGCGCGTTCGGCTACGGAGTTCTCTCCGGTATTGTAGAGCCGCTTGGCGCTCTCGTGACGATGCTGCTGACGGCGCTTGTGGTTCCCGCACTGCCCGCCATACTCTCCTTTGCAGCCGGCGCGATGTTCTACGTCGTCGTCGAAGAGCTGATACCTGAGGCTCAGGGCGGGGAGCACATGAATATAGGCACGGTTTTCTCCGCCATCGGTTTCACCGTCATGATGATACTCGACGTTGCTCTGGGCTAAGCTCGCCTACCGCCTGTTGCGGAAGAATTCGCGCAGGAGCGCGGCGCTCTCATCGGCAAGCACACCGGCGTATACGGCGGGGTGTGACGGATAGTTTTCCTCGAACAGGTTCAGCACGCTTGCGCAGGAGCCCGTGTTTTCCTCACGCGCCCCGTATACGAGAACGGAGATACGCGAGTTTATCACGGCACCCGCGCACATGGGGCAGGGTTCGAGCGTGACGTACATCTCACAGCCGTCCAGCCGCCAGTCGCCAAGGGTGCGGTTGGCCTCGTATATGGCCTCGATCTCCGCGTGGCCGAGCGCGGAATTTGCCCTCTCCCGCCGGTTCTGGCCCCGACCTACGACAACTCCGTCCCTGACGATGACACAGCCGACGGGCACGTCCCCGTTTTCGCCCGCCTGCCGCGCGAGCGCCAGAGCCATTTTCATATATGCTTCCCTGTCCACGGTACCTCCCTGAAAACCATGAGATTATAAAAAACGGCTCCGAGGCCCTTCGGAGCCGTTTTTACGTATCTATGTATCCCTTATATCCTTACGCAAGCGCGCAGGTTATGATGGCCATCTTATAGACCTCGTCGGCGTTGCAGCCGCGGGACAGGTCGTTGATGGGCGCGTTCAGCCCCTGGAGAATGGGACCGTAGGCATCGAATCCGCCCAGGCGCTGGGCGATCTTATAGCCGATGTTACCGGACTGTATCTCGGGGAAGATAAAGGTGTTGGCATAGCCGGCGACCTTGCTGCCCGGGAACTTGAGCTGGCCGACG
>CAZSRK010000017.1:0-47189 GCA_964609305.1 uncultured Oscillospiraceae bacterium | reverse complement strand
ACGTGCCACTTTGAATACCTCCTTATTCTCTTGGTTTTATTATGAAATCCTTGAGGATACCCCGTATGCTCTGCGTGAGCTTGTCAAGGGAATTTATATTGAAGCACCCGACAAGAGCAGCGGCAAGCGGCGGCAGAACATCCGAATTTCCTATGACCTTGTTGGCTTTATCCCGCTGAATGAACTGATGAAAGAGGAAACGGCATGACCGAAGCCATGCCGTTTCTGCAAAAATACGATATTACTTTCTTACGACCCCCGCCCATTTCCGGCGGGCAGTTTTTTGCTTTTCCTTTCCTTGACAGCTTATATAGTTCGTCTGTAAAATAAAGATACGACAGTGATAAAAACAACGAAAGGATGAATCAATGAAAGGCAAAATCGATTTTGAGGCCCATATGCTTTATCTCAAACAGCTTGAGCTGCAGCACGGGCATGTCCCTGCGCTCACCCCTATGATGCGCAAACAGTCGGACATTGGCGAGGGCAGAATACGCGGCATGGATGAAAAGGGCATTGCAGTTCAGCTTCTCAGCGGACCAAGCAGGCTTGAGCTGCTCGGACCGGAGAGGGGTATCGCGCTCGGCGCCGAGTATAACGACCTGAACTGTCAGGCGTCGCAGAAATTCCCCGGACGGCTGCTGGGCCTTGCGACAGTGTATCTTGACCCTGAGCGTGTGGACGTCGCCCTCAGGGAGCTCGAACGCTGCCATGAGATGGGTTTCCCCGGCTGGCTGGTGCACTCCAACAACGGCTTTAATTACATAGACGAGCCCTGCTACCGTCCACTGTTCCGCAAGGCAGTGGAGCTTTGCATGTTCGTTTACCTGCACCCCTCTCCCCCTCTGGACGAGCGCTACACCACCAGCGGCCCTATGCTCATGGCCGGCATGGGCTTCATAGCCGACGTGTCCCACACGGTCCTGCGCCTTATCTGCTCCGGTCTTTTTGACGAGCTGCCTGAGCTCAGGCTCGTAATCGGCCACATGGGCGAGGGTCTGCCCTACTCCATCGACCGCATCTCCGCCATGGGCGGCGTCGGCAGCGCCCCGGGCAACACCCCTTCTCTGGAAAAAGGGGCTCCCGGCAACCCGGCCGTCAACCAGAAGCCCGCTGTCTACTATATGGAAAATAATATATGGGTTACAAACAGCGGATTCTTCTCCGTACCCGGCATCCGCTGTGCCTATGAACGGCTCGGCGCCGAGCGCCTGCTGTATGGGACAGATTACCCGATGGAGGATCTCGATGAGATCGACGCCGCCCTTGAAGCCGCGGTCGGAAACGCTCAGGAACTGGAAAAAATACACTGGCGCAATGCAGAAAAATTCTTCGGTATAAAGCTTCCCGCATAAACAAACAGCAATGTGCCGCAGAACGATATTTTTGCGGCACCATCCTCATCAAAATCCGGCTTTTCATTCGCCCATATCATGGGATAACGCAGAAAACAGGTTTCCGCTCCGTCAGGAGAGGGAACCTGTTTCCCGTTTTTTCGTCAAATAACTCAGTTGGAGTCAAGCACCCTGTTTTTCATCCAGTTGCCCTTCTTATAATATATGAATATACAGATAGTACAGAGTATCCACGAGAGCGGATAGACCAGGAATACAAAACTGATATTCATATAAAACGGCAGCACGAAGGTCAGAAACAGTATCCTGAACAGGCAGATGCACAGAGCGTTGATTATTGTAACCTGTGTCGCGGCTCCCGCGCCCCGCATCGCTCCGCTGAGCACATCCGCGGGGGCGAAGATCCAGTTGGTAGTCGCCATCACATACATCATCTGAAGCCCGAACTCGACGACGGCCTCGTCGGTCGTAAACAGGTGAAGCAGATGCCGTCCCGTCAGCAGGACTGTACCGCCGAGCGTTATAGAACTGCACAGGACGATGATAACGGCACAGTTGATGCCGTTTTTCACGCGCTCTGTCCTGCCGGCGCCGATATTCTGTCCTACATATGTGGACACGGCAAGGCTTATCGCCTGCGTCGGCGTATAGACAAAGCCGTCGATTTTGGTATAGGCTGCAACACCCGCCATGGCAACGGAGCCGAAGCTGTTTATCTTGATTTGGACAAGCAGGTTTGCAATGTTGAACATCGCCGACTGCACTCCGCAGGGCACCGCGAGTTTAATTATCTTCATCGCGGTTATCTTATCATAGCGGATGCTGCGCACGCTTAGCCGATACTCCTTCGGAAAGCGCATCATATGTATGACGACAAGCACGGCGGAGCAGGACTGTGAGATAACGGTCGCCCATGCGGCCCCGGCCACGCCCATATCAAAGCTGGCGACAAACAGTATATCCAGAACCAGGTTCAGAAGACCGCTGACAATGAGATAATACAGCGGCCGGCGCGAATCGCCGCCGGCGCGGATAAGTCCCGCTCCCACATTGTAAACAAGCATCACCGTAACGCCGCTGAAATATATGCGCAGATATGTCACAGCAAGATCCAGTACATCGTCCGGCGTGTTCATAAGCCGCAGTAGCTGCGGCGCGAAAACTATGCCGATTATCGTGAGGAAAACGCCTGCAATCACACTCAGGATTATGGAATTGTCAATTACACGGCGCAGATTTTTCTCATCTTTCGCTCCGAAAAACGTCGCATAAATGACACCTGCGCCTGTTGAGATGCCAAGAAACAACCCGACCAGCAGGTTTATAAGGGCGCCTGTGGAACCGACGGCGGCCAGTTCCTGGCTTCCGGCCCATATACCGACGACCGCACTGTCTATCGTGTTGTACATCTGCTGCAGTACATTGCTCAGCATTACAGGTATCGCAAAAAACAGCAGCCCCTTCCAGACGGAGCCGTCGGTCATCGTGTTTACAGGTTTCGCTGACATATAAAAGTTCTGCTCCTTTCCATGCGGCCTTGCGGCAGCGCCATATGATTTTACTCTTATTCATTGCCTATTGCAATAGCCTGTTATCCAAAAACAAAAATTTCGGCATTACGGCTCGTTTTCCCCGTATATATACCGCTTTTTAGGATATAGAGGTAAATTAATGTTGAAAAACATATTGTTTGTGTTATAATAACTAAGCTTGAAATTTAACAGGAGAATCGGACAAATGAAAAAGAAACAGAGAAACCGCTTTTACCATCTCTGGTCCGGGGCCATCATACTGGCACTGGTATTGGTCATTTTCTCGCTTGTATTCGCGTCCGTAACCGGCGGGGACAAAACACCCGATGATTCCGCCGCGACGCCTCCCGTCACACTCACGCCAGACGACGAAACCCAAACGGATTTCCCGAATCCCCAGGATACTGCCGATCCGGGTACGACAAATACGGATTCACCCGGCTCTGACGCCCCCGGGACAGACGCGCCGGAGCAGGATGCACCCACCGTCCTGGCTGAGACTGAGGACATGGGGCAGGAGTACATTGACAAGTTCATCTTCCTCGGCGACAGCACGACCTATGGCTTTGCATATTATAATGTCGTAAATTCCAACCAGGTCTGGACACCGGAGAGCCGCACGCTGACGCTTGACCACTGGAATTATACAACGATCGTATACCCCGATACCGGCGAACAGATTTTCATCCCCGCCGCTCTTGAGCTGAAAAAACCGGAATACCTTCTGATAACCCTGGGCATAAACGGGGTTTCCTATATGGGAGAGGAATATTTTATCCAGACATATACGGAGCTTGTGCAGGCTGCGCAGACGGCAAGCCCCGATACAAAGATCATCCTCAACAGCATATATCCGGTCGCTGCAAGCTATGCAAACCAGGACTCAATAAATAATCAAAAAATAGACGCCGCCAACACATGGATACAGACGGTCGCCGAGAACACCGGTGTGCGTTACCTTAACTCCTGCGTCGTGCTCAAGGGTGAGGACGGTTATATGCCGGAGTCCTACCAGACCGGCGACGGCCTTCATCCGACGGCAGAGGCATACGGATACGTTATAGACTATATCCGGACTCACGGATACAAATAAGAAGGGGAGTAATATGAAAAAGACAAGAATAATCTCACTGGCTCTTGCACTTTTGCTCTGTCTTGCTCTGCTGTGCGCCTGCGGTGGCGGCGACTCGGAATATGCAGACAATGTCGCCGTTTCCAGTATTGCCGACCGTGTCGACGAGGCCACGGGAAAAGACGACGGCAGCATGGTCTCCGTCGATGAGAGCTATATCCAGGGCTCGATGAAGATGGACACCTCCAGCTTCTCCGAGTACATCGTCAAGATCAACGCCTATGGCGCGAATATTGACGAATACGGCATCTTCAAGGGCTCCAATGAGGAGCAGGTCGGACAAATCGAGGAACAGGTTGAGGCCTATCTTCAGATGCGCAACGATACATGGATGACCGAGTACATGCCCGAGGAGCGTCCGAAGATGGAAAAGGCATCCTTTGTCACCTACGACAACTATGTCATGTATGCCATATTCGACGACGATATCAAACAGACTGCATTCGACACCCTGAAAAGCTGCCTTACGGAGGGATGATATGGCCGCAGATAAAATGCGCTTCGGTTCCAGCCTTTTCTCGTTTTTCTATGAATACGACCATATAATGCGCAAGTTCAGCAGTGATGTCGGGCTCTATACGGGCCAGCCGCGCATACTTACCGCGATGCTCAACAACCCCGGGCGCACACTGTCCGAGCTGTCTGCGATCATCGGCGTGGGCCTTCCAAGTCTTTCGGTGTCCATACGCAGCCTTAAAAAGGCCGGTCTGGTGCGCGACAACGGCGTCGGTCGCAACCGCGCGCTCTATCTTACCGAGGAAGGGACGCAGAAAGCCGCCGCTTTCCACAATGTATTCGACGCATTCATAGACTCCTATGTCGACGCTGTCGGCGAGGCGCGTATGGCCGCCTTCAATCAGGAAATATTGTACATGACCGAGTTCATGAAGAAAAAGATGGACGAGGCATAAAGAAAAAACCGACGCCTGGCGGGCGTCGGTTTTTTATGTTATGATATGTTTCGTTTTACTGCCGGGACAGGTACTTTTTAACACACTGTCCGGCCATGTCCGCCGCCTTTTCCTCGTCAATGGAAGATAGCCTGCCCTCTCTGACGATAACCCTGCCGTTTACTATCGTGTAGTCAACGCCTCCCTTGAGCCCGACGGTACCGAACATCGCCGGCATGTCGCCGTCCGCTCCGACCAGCTCCAGCCTGCGCATATCCACGAGGAACAGGTCGGCGGCCATACCCGGCGCGATACAGCCGATATCATCCCGCCCAAGCAACCGCGCGCTGCCGCGCGTGGCCAGCCTGAGCATGTCCGCACCTGTCGGCGCATCGCTACCATAGGTAAGCCTGTGCAGCAAAAAGCCCACGCGCAGCTCTTCGAGCAGGTTTGAGCCGTCGTTGCTGGCCGAACCGTCGACCGCAAGCCCCACGGGCACGCCGAGTTTCAGCATGCTCGGCACCTTTGCCACACCGGAGCACAGCTTCATATTCGATATGGGGCAGTGAGCCACTCCCGTGCCGCTCCCGGCCAGGCGCCGGAGCTCCTCATCGGTGAAATGTATTCCGTGGGCGTACCATAGACCCAGCCGAGAGACTCCATATACTCCAGCGGGCGCATTCCAAAGCGTTCTAGGGTATAGTTCTCCTCGTCCCGCGTCTCCGCAAGGTGCGTATGCAGGCGCACGCCAAGGCTGCGCGCAAGCTTCGCACTCTCACGCAGCAGTTCCCCGCTCACGCTGAAGGGTGAACACGGCGCAAGCGCGACCCGGTGCATAGCGTACCGGGAAGGGTCGTTATATTTTGCTACCGCATCCTGGCTATCGCGCATTATCTCGTCTATGGTCTGCACGACGCTGTCGGGCGGCAGCCCGCCGTCCTTCTCGCTAAGGTCCATGCTGCCGCGCGAGGCATAAAATCTCATGCCCAGCTCGTCGGCTGCACGGAACTGGCTGCCCAGCAGATCCCCGCATCCCGCAGGAAACACATAGTGGTGGTCAAAGCATGTCGTGCAGCCGTTCTTGAGAAGCTCCGCCATCCCGATAAGGGAGGATGCGTATACTGTTTCCTCGTCTAAATTCTTCCATATTCCATATAGAGTCCTGAGCCAGGGGAACAGCTCCATATTCTGCACCTGCGGCAGATTACGGCTGAAAAGCTGATACAGATGGTGATGTGTGTTGATGAGTCCGGGGTATACGGCCATCCCCGCACCATCTATTATCTCGTCGTAATTGTCTTTTCCAGATATTTTTTCAATGCTTTCAATCGCCCCATCTCTTATTGAGATATCCTGGTTTTGAAGCACTCTGTCGCTGTCGTCGCATGTTACGATATGGCCGGCATTTTTAATAAGCAGCGTACTCAAAATGGCTCCCTCCTCAGCTTGTATAGTGATGCTTAATTATACAACATCCTGCATGCAAAAATCTATCCAAAACAACAATTGACAGCGAAAGCTAAATCGGATAAAATATTCAAAACGTGTCCAGAGGTGATAAAGGCAAATGACATACACTATTTCCGGCGTAAACGTCTTTACGGACGGCGTCTTTTCCCGATGTGATATAGTCGTTTCCGACGGCCTTATTGTTTCCGTTTCTCCCGAAGCTCCCAAGAATTCTGGGAGCGTTATTTTTAAATACGACGGCGCATTCGTCTTTCCCGGCTTCGTTGATGTCCACGTTCATCTGCGAGAGCCGGGTTTTTCTTACAAGGAAACTATACGCACGGGCACGCTCGCAGCAGCGCATGGCGGCTTCACCACCGTCTGCGCGATGCCGAACCTCTCGCCCGTGCCCGACTCGGCGGAGCATCTGAACGCCGAGCTCGAAATAATAAAAAACAGCGCACGGGTACGCACGCTTGCCTACGGCGCACTGACCATTGGCGAAAACGGGCGTGAACTGGCCCGGCTGGAGGAAATGGCCGGCAGCGTCGTGGCCTTTTCGGACGACGGCCGCGGCGTGCAGGATCCTGCTCTTATGGAGGAGGCAATGCTTCGGGCGAAGGCGCTCGGAAGGCTGGTCGTCGCACACTGCGAGGATGAGAGCCTTCTAAACGGCGGATATATCCATGACGGAGAGTATTGCCGCAGACATTCGCATAAGGGGATAAATTCGAAGAGCGAGTGGAGGATGGTACAGCGCGATATCGAGCTCGCCGCGAAAACCGGCTGCGCCTATCATGTGTGCCATGTCTCGACAAAGCAGAGCGTAGAGCTGATACGGCAGGCAAAGCGCGACGGTCTGGACGTCTCCGGCGAAACCGCTCCGCACTACCTGCTGCTGTGCGACGAGGATCTGCGCGATGACGGCAGGTTCAAGATGAATCCGCCTATACGTTCCCGCGAGGACCGTCAGGCTCTTGTGCAGGGCATATCTGATGGCACGATCGAGATTGTCGCCACCGACCACGCCCCTCATTCCGCGCAGGAAAAAGCGGGTGGGCTGGAGCACAGCCTCAACGGCATAGTCGGACTGGAGACGGCATTTCCCGTCCTGTATACCGGGCTTGTCAGGACCGGTATCATAAGCCTTGAGAAGCTGATCGGGCTTATGAGCATAAATCCGGCGCGACGTTTCGGCCTGCCCTGCGGCATAGGTCCGGGGACCGCGGCCGACCTGACGGTGTTTGATCTGGACGGAGAATACCTCATAGACCCCGGGGATTTTCTGTCCCTTGGCCGCGCCACGCCGTTTGAAGGCTGGCCTGTTCGGGGAAAATGCCTCATGACACTGGTTGGAGGGGAGATAGCCTATGGTGGAAAACAGGATTTTTGAAGTCGATTTCAACATGCCGATCGCAAGGGACGTATACGCAATGTCCCTGTCGGGAGACGCGTCCGGCCTGGAGAAACCTGGGCAGTTTGTCAATATAAAGCTCGACGGCTTTTATCTGCGCCGGCCCATCTCGGTCTGCGACTGGGACAGGGGCAGCCTTTTCCTGATATACAAAGTCGTTGGCCGCGGCACTCGATATATGTCCGGTCTCGGTCACGGCGCGAAACTTGATATACTGATCGGGCTGGGAAACGGCTATGACGTCTCGCTCGCCGGCTCGCACAGCCTGCTGATAGGCGGCGGCGCGGGCGTACCGCCGATGTATGCGCTGGCAAAGAAACTGCTCTCGCAGGGGAAAAAATGCTCTGCGCTGCTCGGCTTCAACACCGGGGACGAGGCTTTTGGACTGTCCATGTTCGCGGAGCTTGGCATCGACGTGCTGGTCTCGACCGTTGACGGCAGCCTCGGCAAGACAGGCTTCGTCACGGACCTTCTGCCGGAGACCGGGCCCTTTGACTACTGCTTTGTCTGCGGTCCCGAGCCGATGCTCAAGGCCGTATACGACGCTGCCGGCTGCGGCGGGCAGTACAGCTTTGAATCACGCATGGGCTGCGGCTTCGGCGTGTGTATGGGCTGTTCCTGTCAGACGAAATACGGTGCAAAGCGCATCTGCCGCGACGGGCCGGTGCTGCTCAGGGAGGAGCTCATATGGTAAGTACGAAGGTATGGCTCTGCGGGACCGAGCTGGAAAACCCCGTGATAGCCGCCAGCGGTTGCTTCGGCTACGGCCTTGAGATGGCGCAGCTATACGATATAAATATCCTCGGCACTTTCTCGTTCAAGGGAACGACGGCACAGCCGCGCTTCGGCAACACGGGCGTGCGCATCGCCGAGTGTGAGGGAGGGCTGCTCAACAGCATCGGACTTCAGAACCCGGGACTGGATGCAGTGATAAGCCATGAACTGCCCGAACTTGGCAAGGTCTTCCACAAGCCCGTGATGGCAAACGTCTGCGGCTTTTCAGTGACGGAATATGCCGAGTGCGCCGAGCGGCTGTCCGAACAGGAACAGGTTGGCTGGATAGAGCTGAACATAAGCTGTCCCAACGTCCAAGGCGGTGGGCTCAGCTTTGGCGCCTCGCCCGAAAGCGCGGCTGAGGTCACGCGCGCCGTGCGCCGCGTCTGCAAAAAGCCCCTGATCGTAAAGCTAACGCCCAATGTAACGGATATCGCGCAGGTCGCGCGGGCTGTTGAGGACGCGGGTGCTGACGGCGTGGCGCTTATAAATACGCTGCTCGGTATGCGCATCGATCTTAAAACGCGCCGGCCGTTTCTCGGCAATACGACCGGCGGACTGTCCGGCCCCGCCGTTTTCCCCGTCGCTCTGCGCTGCGTCTGGCAGGTGTATAACGCTGTCAGTATACCCGTCGTCGGCATAGGCGGCGTCACCTGCGCGCGCGACGTGATCGAGATGATGCTCGCGGGGGCGTGCGCGGTCGAAGTCGGCGCGGCAAACCTTGTGAACCCATTCGCCTGTAAGGATATAATCGAGGCACTTCCGGAGGAAATGTCTCGTCTTGGGATAACCGGCATCTCAGAACTGATTGGAGGAGCTCATTGATGGACAGGGACGTCATAATCGCCTGCGACTTTGCAACAGGCAGCCAGGCGCTCGACTTTCTCTCGGTATTCCGCGCGGAGCGGCCCTATGTCAAAATCGGCATGGAACTGTTTTACGCCGAGGGGCCGCAGATAGTCAGGGAGATAAAAAAGCGCGGGCACAAGATCTTTCTCGACCTGAAGCTGCACGACATACCAAACACCGTTAAACGCGCGATGGGCGTGCTGTCTGCGCTGGACGTTGACATGATAAACGTCCACGCTGCCGGCACCCGCGCGATGATGGAGGCGGCGCTCGAGGGTTTGACCCGTCCCGACGGGATCAGGCCGACGCTCATCGCCGTGACACAGCTTACCTCGACGGACGAGGCTCGCATGCGCTCAGAGCTGCTCATCAGCGAAAGCCTTGAGAGAACCGTTCTGGCCTATGCCAAAAATGCCGCAGACTCCGGTCTGGACGGCGTCGTGTGCTCTCCGCTCGAGAGTGCGTCGGTCAAAGCCGTCTGCGGCGGCGGTTTTCTCTGCGTCACGCCCGGCATACGCTTTGCCGGCAGCGCGGCAGACGACCAGAAACGCATCACGACGCCGGAGCGGGCCCGCGAGCTGCTGTGCGACTACATAGTCGTGGGCCGGCCGATAACTCAAAGCCCGGATCCCGAGGAAGCTTACAGGAAATGCGTTGAACAATTCAAAGGAGATGTAAAATGAGCGATTCGATCGAGAGTTTGATTGCACAGGATCTGCTTGCCATACAGGCGGTCTATTTCCGGCCGGACGAGCCCTTTATCTGGGCCAGCGGCATTAAAAGCCCCGTTTACTGCGACAACCGCCTGATTCTGACTGACGTCGTCGCGCGCGGGCATGTGGAAAGGGCGCTGGCCGACACAATAATGCGGGAATTTCCCGACTGTGAGATGCTCATGGGCACAAGCACGGCCGGTATAGCCCACGCCGCTATCGCCGGGCATCTCCTAAACCTGCCCATGGGGTATGTACGCTCCGGCGCAAAGGAGCATGGCCGCAAAAACCAGATCGAGGGTCGCCTCACACAGGGGCAGAAGGTCGTCGTTATCGAGGACCTCATCTCTACCGCGGGAAGCGTGCTGGAAGTCGTCGACGTACTCCGCCGTGCCGGAGCGGTCGTGCTGGGCATCGTGAGCATCTTCACCTATGGCATGAAAAAGGGCCTTGAACGCCTTGAGGCAGCCGGTGTGCGCAACGTCAGCTTGACAAATCTCGACTATGTCGCGCAATACGCCGCCGACAGCGGTTACATACACCCCGACGATGTGAAAAAGCTGCTGGCTTTCCGCGATAATCCGTCGGACGAAAGCTGGATAGAGGGAGGTTCGCAATGAAGCATCTTATAGATATCCTTGACCTGACCACGGCGGAGATAGACGAACTCATCGACGTCGCCGGCGACATCATCGCGCATCCGGAGCTCTACCGCGAAAAATGCCGCTATAAGAAGCTGGCGACTTTGTTTTTCGAGCCCTCGACCCGTACCCGCCTGAGCTTCGAGGCAGCCATGTATGAGCTGGGAGGGAACGTTATCGGCTTTTCCGAGGCCTCCAGCTCCTCCGCGTCTAAGGGCGAGAGCGTATCAGACACCGTGCGCACCGTCGGCTGCTACGCCGATATCATCGCCATGCGCCATCCCAAGGAGGGCGCGCCGCTGGTCGCCTCCCTGCGTTCGAGCGTCCCGATCATAAACGCAGGCGACGGCGGGCACAACCATCCAACCCAGACACTGACCGACCTGCTGACTATCATGCGTGAAAAGGGCCGGCTCTCCGGGCTGACCGTCGGCTTCTGCGGCGACCTGAAATTCGGCCGCACCGTCCATTCTCTGATAACCGCATTATCCAGATACGACAATAACAGAATCGTCCTTATCTCTCCTGACGAGCTCAAGCTGCCCAGCTATGTAAAAAAGGACATTCTCGGCAAGAAAGGCGTCCCCTATGTCCAGACACGGGATCTGGAAGAATTCATGCCCGAGCTCGACATACTTTACATGACCCGGGTGCAGCGTGAACGTTTCTTCAACGAGGCCGACTATGTAAGGCTCAAGGACAGCTACATCCTTACAAAATCAAAGCTCGCGAGCGCCAGGCAGGATCTGTCCATAATGCACCCTCTGCCGCGCGTCAACGAGATATCCACCGAGGTGGATGACGACCCGCGCGCCTGCTATTTCCGGCAGGTGGAGTACGGGAAATTCATACGTATGGCCCTTATTCTCAAGCTGCTGGAGGTTAAATAAATGAACATTGATTCGATCGTAAACGGCATAGTCCTCGACCATATCGGTGCCGGAAAGAGTATGGAGCTTTACCGCATACTCAATCTGGGCGAGCTTGACTGCTCCGTTGCAATAATCAAGAACGCTTCCAGCCAGAAGATGGGGAAAAAGGACATTATCAAAATCGACGAGGCGATAGACATTGACCTTGACGTCCTTGGCTACATAGACCCGAACATAAGCGTCAACATCATAAAGGACGGCAAAAATGTTGAAAAACGCGTACTCGCCCTGCCGGAGCGCATTGTGAACGTGATAAAGTGCAAAAACCCGCGCTGCATCACCTCAGTTGAGACGAAGATCGACCATGTTTTCAAGCTCACGGACCGCGATACGCGCACCTATCGCTGCATATACTGCGAGGCCAAGGCGGAGCAGGACTGACCTGTTCCGCCTCAACAATGAAAAAACGCCGCTGCTCCGGGACAGTTCCGGGGCAATGGCGTTTTTTGTTTTTTAGCCGTTGAGCTGTTCATGCTCCCGCCGCTGCTCCTCTAAACATTCGGCGGGGGTCCAGAATTTGTTCGTGTCTGTCAGCACCGCCTTATAGGGAAGCGGCCCCGCACCCGAGCCACGCAGCGCAGTGAGCGCGCGGCCAAGCTTTTCATCGGAAAGGAACGCGAACACGATCATCGTATCCGAAATTTCATGCTCCTGGTCCACATCCTGCCCTGCTGGCAAATCCTTCAGGCCCGCGAGGCGGCCCAGCGGCTGGCCATAGTCCTCGGACCTGACAAATGTCAGCCGTACCTTGAGCGGCATGAGCGCCTTTTGCAGACGCAGACGCAGCTCCTCCTGCGTTGCTCCAAAAACCAGTATCGTCTCTCTCATATTAAAACGTCCATCCTGATACAAAATTTCCGGCGGGGTCTTCCCTTCCGCCTCAGCCGCGGCTGCGCTTTCTATTATACCCTTTTCTGACCTCAAGGTAAATACAAAATCCGGGCGCACGGCGTCTTACCGCGTTGCTAATCCGGCCAAATTGTAGTATTATGTAGTATTATATAGATATTAAATGACAGAAACAGCAAAGGAGGCCGACGGATGAACGATCTGAACGCTGCGTGTTTTCTCTCCGCTGTCAGGACGGGTAACCTGTCGGTCACGGCGCGTGAGCTGTATATCACGCAGCAGGCCGTCAGCCGCAACATTCAGAAGCTGGAGGAGGAGCTGGGATTTGAGCTCTTCAGCCGGCGCAACAACGTCTTTTCCCTGACTGGCGCCGGAGAAGAATATTTCCGCTGGCTCACATCCCTAAATCAGCGTCTGGCGCAGGCGGAGCAGCTTTTTTACAAAAAGCGCCGCATGAGCCAGGGAGTTCTCTGCATCGGCTGGTGCACACGCTGCGGCCTTCCGCCCGGAACAGAGCAGGCCCTGGAGCTGTTCCGTCAGGAAATCCCGCAGCTCCGGCTGGAGTTTCGCGAGGGCCGCGACGAGGACATCGCAGCATTCCTTGAAAGCGGACTCATAGATGCAGCAATCACTCCCGTTCACGGCAGCGCCTGCGCAGCCGAGAGCGTGACGCTCACGCGGCTGCCACTGTACGCGATGACTGCCGGATGCCCGATCGAGGACTGCGGCGTCTGTCTGACCGACTCTCAGGATCTGGGCATGACGGAGCTTGCAGGGCTCGGCCTGTCCGGTATAAAAAGTATAGAGCAGCTGCCAAATGTGGTGTCCGTTTTCGCTACGCTTCGGCGCGGAGGCTGCTGCACCGTTTCAACGGAAAATGCAGTAACACGTCAATGCCCCGGGTTGCGCCTTTTCCCGCTGAGCGCATCAGTCGAGATATGTCTCTACCTGCCTTCCGGTGGGGGGAGCGGGCCCGCCCGCTCGCTGTATAACTTTTTCCGCGAAAGGGGCGCCGGAGAATGACGGATACGCAGATACTCTGTTTTCTCGAAACCGCAAACACGCTCAGCTTCACAAGGGCTGCACAGGAGCTTTTCCTGTCCCAGCAGGCGGTGAGCAAATATGTCTCCTCCCTTGAAAAAGAGCTTGGGCTTCGTCTTTTTGAACGCGGAGCTGCGCTTTGTCTGACAGAGGCGGGAGAGCATTATGAGCGCCTGTTTTCGCAAGCCCTTTCCGAGCTGGACGACATATACAAAAACAACAGGGCCCGCAATGAAAAGCTGCGCGCGCAGTACCGTCTCGGCCTGTCCGAGTGGCTCGACCCCTTCGGCCGACTGGGCGATGCGCTGTCGGGCTTTTACAGGGCCAACCCGTATACGCATTTTCAAATCGAGCACAACACCAACGACGCCATACTCTCCGGCCTGCTCGAGGGCAGGCTGTGCGCTGCACTGTTCTCCGAGGGGCAGAAGCCTAACCACCGCGACGTTGAGGCTGTGCCCGTCGCATGGGAGGATATGCGCCTGTTCGCTCCCGCGGGTTCTGTCGCGAGCTTTAAGGCTGACGATGGCTGGAGAGAATGTTGGGGCGAGCCTCTGTTCATGACCTCCGCCTGGGAGTGGAGCCCGCTTGAGAGCAAACAAATAAGCTCGCGGGAGCGCGACGACATCGGTCTTGCCCCGCACAGTGTCGAGCTGCTGCCGAACCTTGCCTCCATCCTCGCCGAGATGCACATGGGACGGGGCAGCGCCCTGTCGGACGCAAACTTCAGCATGGTCGCGCGCGTACCCGGTCTGGACAGCCACAAGCTGCCGGTGGAAAGCCGGCTGCTCTGCGTAAGACGCATGTTCGATGAAAATCCGCTTACAGACGAGCTGTGCGATTATTTGACAGATGTGTTTTCCTTTTCGGAAAACTGACGATATTAACAACGAGGTGAATACATGAGAAGACCGGAAAAGATAGTTATGGCCTCGCCGCTTACACCCGAGCAGATACAGCAGGTACGCAGCGTTGCCCCATGGGCCGAGTGGAGCATTTTCCCGCAGTACACGGCAACCACCGAGGCGCTGGAGGACGCCGATATAATCCTCGGGAATGTGCCGCCTGAAATGCTCTCCTGCTGCAGGAAGCTCAAATGGGTGCAGATATGCTCCGCCGGGACAGACGGATACATGGACACCGTACCCGAGGGCGTTTTGATCACAAACGGCAGCGGGGCATACGGCCCTGCGATAAGCGAGCATGTGCTGGCGATGCTCCTGCTGCTCAAGCGCGATATGCTCACATATTACCGCGACACGCTCGCCGGCCGGTGGGAGCCGCTGTACACCGCCGAGACTGTCGAGGGCTCAACGGCGCTCATTCTTGGCCTGGGCGACCTGGGCGGAAACGTCGCGCGCCGGCTCAAAGCGCTGGGCGCCTACGTCATCGGCCTGCGCCGCAGCAATATGAGCAAACCGGAATACTGCGACGAGCTCTACCCCGTCGCGGAGCTTGACAGACTGCTGCCCCGCGCCGACGAGGTCATAATGTGCCTTCCCAGCAACAGTGAGACCGCGCACATCATGGACGAGCGCCGGCTGTTTCTGATGAAGGAGGGTTCCGTTCTCATAAACGTGGGGCGCGGCACGGCCCTTGATCAGGATGGGCTTATCCGTGCGCTCGAGTGTGGCAGACTGCGCGGCGCGGGTCTGGACGTTGCCAGTCCGGAACCGCTGCCGGAGGATCATCCGCTCTGGAAGGCTCCCAACATACTCATAACCCCGCATGTCTCCGGCGGCTGGCGCATACCCTCCGTCGTGGAAAAGGTCAGGGACATCCTTTTACGCAATCTGCAGGCTTACATCGACGAGCGGCCGCTTATAAACGTTGTTGACCGCGGCACCGGATACAGGTCCACCGACAGATGAAAGAGATAAAAAACAAATACTTTGCTGTGCACCGCATTGTTTCCATCGCCATCTTCGTCATAATACAGGCCTTTGTGCTTGTATCGATGTTCATGCTCTTCAGCGGTTATTTCGCTTATTACTACCTGATATGCATTGCCATAACCATCGGCGTCACAATGCATATTGTCCGCTCGGATTCAAACCCCGCGTACAAAATCGCGTGGATAATCCCGATAATGCTCTTTCCAATATTTGGAGGGTTGTTCTACCTCGTCTATGGTAAGCGCCGTCCAAGCAGGAACGAGCGCAAGCGGATATTGCTGTCCGGCAGCATTTTTGAAAGGACGCTTGCTCTGAGCCGGGACGCCGCGGGCAATATGCGCGCAGAAAACGCTGATGCGGCAATACAGTCGCTGTATATCTCGGGAAGGGCCGGCTCTCCCCCGTTTCAGAACACCTCAACAATATATTTCCCGGTCGGCGAGGATATGTTCGCGCGCATGGTCAAAGATCTTGAGAGCGCCGAACGTTTCATATTCATGGAATATTTCATCATCGCCGACGGCCATATGTGGCAGACGGTTTTCGACATACTTGTCCGCAAGGCGGCCGAGGGACTGGATGTGCGCCTTATCTATGACGATATCGGCAGCCTGTTCAACGTACCAGAGGATTTTTTCAAGATTGTTGAGGCCAAAGGCGTCAAATGCCGCGTTTTCAACCGCTTCAACAACATCCTCTCCTCCCGCTTCAACAACCGCGACCACCGCAAGATCTGTGTCATAGACGGCAATATCGGCTATACGGGCGGAGTAAATCTCGCCGACGAATACATCAACGAGCTCAACCGGTTCGGCCACTGGAAGGACAGCGCGCTGCGCCTGGAGGGGGACGGCACGCTTTCGCTTACGGCGATGTTTCTCTCCATGTGGAGCTTTATAACCGGTTCCGACGAGGACGTGTCCGGCTTTGCCCCCACGACCACATGCGCCGAATCTGGATATGTACAGCCCTATGCGGACATGCCGCTCGATGAGGAGGACGTCGGCGAGAACGTGTATCTGAATATGATATGCCGCTCCAAAAAGTACCTCTATATCACGACGCCCTATCTAATTATTGACAATGAACTGCTGAAGGCATTGACACTTGCATCGAAAAGCGGCGTTGATGTGCGTATCATCACCCCGTCCATCCCCGACAAAAAGATCGTCTACGCCCTTACACGCTCGTACTATGAGCCGCTCATTAAGGCGGGCGTGCGCATATTTGAGTACTCGCCGGGCTTTATCCATGCGAAAAACTTTGTTTCTGACGACTCCGCCGCCATAGTCGGCACGATAAACCTCGATTTCCGCAGCCTGTTCCTGCACTTTGAGTGCGCCGTGTGGATGTATCGTACAGCTGCCGTCGCGGATGTGCGGGACGATTTTCTGAAAACGCAGGAGGTTTCCCGCGAGATAACTCTGGCAAATCTGCCCAGACAACATGGGTTGCGCGGCTTCTTCCTTACAATACTGCGCATCTTTGCGCCACTTATGTGAGGTCTGAAATGGAACGGAAAGAACGCTCTCCCCGGAACAAGACCATAACCCTGTCACCCGACGAGGAGAGGCTGTATGCCTCACGCTGCCTGCGCCCGGGCTCGGGCTTCGCCGAAGACTCAGTCATAGCCGGCGACTGTCTCGAAGCGCTGCCGTACCTTCCATCCGGATTTGCCGATCTGCTGATCGCCGACCCTCCCTACAATCTCGGCAAAGACTACGCCGGAGCACGGTTTTCGCGCATGAAGACTCCTGAATACCGCGATTTCACACTGCGCTGGCTGGACGCCGTCCTGCCCGCGCTCAAGCCCTCCGCCTCAGTATATGTATGCTGCGACTGGCGCAGCGGGATGGTAATAGCCCCTCTATTGGAGGAAAGGCTGCATCTGCGCGGCCGCATCACATGGCAGCGGGAAAAGGGGCGCGGCGCGGAGAAAAACTGGAAAAGCGCATGCGAAGATATCTGGTTCTGCACCGTCTCGGACGACTACTATTTTGACCGCGACGCCGTACGGCTGCGCCGCCGCGTCATCGCGCCATATCGTGAAAACGGGCAGCCAAAAGACTGGCAGGAGGCCCCGGACGGCCGCTTCCGCGACACCTGCCCCTCAAACTTCTGGGACGATATCTCTGTGCCCTACTGGTCTATGGCGGAGAATACGGAACACCCGACGCAGAAGCCGGAAAAACTGCTTGCAAAGCTGATACTCGCCTCCTCAAAGCCGGGGGATCTCATTCTCGATCCCTTTGCCGGCAGCGGCAGTACCGCAGCCGCTGCCAGGAAGCTGGGCAGGCATTTCCTGTGTATAGAGCAAAGCGAGCGGTATTGTGCCATAGCGCAAAAGCGCATTGAGCTGGCCGGGACTGACAAACGCATACAGGGTTTTTCGGACGGGGTGTTCTGGGAACGCAATTCTCAGCCCAAAAACCGCCGGACATAACAAAAGCCGCCGCTACTATTTCAGGCAGCGGCGGCTTTTGTGTTTTGTCTGAGCTACTCCCATTTTGAAAAAAATGCCTCGCTTGTTACGCCGCTCGGCCGGTTATAACGCCCAAGCCTTAACAGTTCGGACTCGTCCCCGGTCAGTAGATTCACCTGTTCCGAGCAGGTCATAATGGCCCGGAAGCCGAGCTGACACGCATATTCCAGCGTCCGGTTGGTATACATCCCGAAAGGCACGGCCAGAACTGTGCAGGTATGGCCCATGTGCCGCTCGTAGGCCTCGATAAACCGGCCCAGATCCTCGGACAATGCACTGAAATAGCTCTCGTCCGACTCGCCGCTTTTGGGTTTACAGCCCATACGCGCCCCAAGCGTGTGCATATCCCAGGTATGACACTGTACCTCCATAAGCCTGCCGGCGTCGGCCTGTACCGCTTCTTCCCAGCTCATGTGCGAATAGTCGAGCATATGATCCGGTGTATCGGTGTACTGCTGGGCTACTGCGCCTATCAGGTTCACCACCGACGGCATGCCGTACTGTTCAAGAAGCGGCGCGGCATACATGAACGTGCTCTCATACCCGTCGTCAAAGGTTATCATGACCGGCTTTTCGGGCAGCGTCCCCTCTCCATCGTACCAGGCAAACAGCTCGCGCGTGGATATCGGGGTGTACCCATGCGTTTTGAGATATTCAAGGTCGGACTCAAACTGCTCCGGCGAAATCACATATTCGCCCCACAACCGCGCCTTTGGTGACATGTGATGATACATCACTATGGGAAGCCGGACTGCTTCGTCCGCCTCTTCGGTTTTGTTTTCGGCGTTTACAGGAAACGCCAGCATACTGCATATCAGCAGGATAAGAATTGTTTTTTTCATATTAAATCACTCTCAATATACAGTTTGTCCAATGCCAGACAAAAGATTTTGGGAATTATAACAAAAAACAAACGGCAGTCCGCCCGACGGATTCTCCGTTTGTTTTTCACTTGTCTTGCCGTTCGGCATAGAATATATCGAAATATGTTTTGAGGATGTGATTTTATGAAATTTGCGGTAATCGGCGGGGATCTGCGCTTTGCGCAGGCCTGTTCGCTTCTCGGTGTTTCCGGGCATGAAGTCGCCCCATATGCCCTGGAACTGGCCGAGGGCTTGAGCTGTACCTCCTCGCTGCGAACGGCCCTGCACGGCGCCGACTGCGTCCTGCTGCCGCTTCCCGTCTGCGCACAGCGTGGGCTGCTCAACACGCCGCTGTCCGCCGGGGAGTTTGCCATAGAGGACGTGTTCTCCTCCATAGAGCCGCGCTCGCTGGTGGCTGCTGGCAGGGTAGACGAGCGCACGCGCTCCGTCGCGGAGCGGTACGGGCTTAATCTGGTGGACTATTTCAAGCGAGAGGAGCTGGCCGTATACAACGCCGCGGCAACTGTCGAGGGCGCAATCACGCTGGCCATGCAGAACACCGCCATAACCATCTGGCGTAGCCGCACGCTTGTCGTGGGCTTCGGGCGTATTGGAAAGCTGCTCGCGCACAAGCTCAAGGCGCTGGGCGCCCATGTCACGGTCTCATCGCGCAGTTTTAAGGACATGGCCTGGTGCGAGGTTCTCGGCTATGACACGGCGGATACGCGCGCGCTGGAGGATTTGGAGCAGTACGATATCATCATAAACACGGTGCCCGCGCCCGTACTGGGCGAAAAGGAGCTTTTGCAGATACGTCCGGACGCGCTGTGCATGGATCTTGCTTCCAAACCCGGCGGCGTGGATTTCGCTGCGGCCGCGCGCATGGGAATCCACGCGCTCTGGGCGCTGTCTCTTCCGGGCGAGGCCTCGCCCCGCTCCGCCGCCGGTATGATACTCGATACTGTCGGCAACATAATCGCTGAGAGGAGTTAATTTTATGGACAATAAACTGAAGGTGGGGCTGGCGCTGACCGGCTCCTACTGTACGTTCGACAAGGCAATGGCCTGCGCCTCCCGCATGTCAGGGCAATATGATCTCTGGCCCATCATGAGCGAGAACGCATATTCAACGGACACACGCTTCGGCCGCGCGGAAACCTTTCGCTCAATGCTCGAGGGGATGAGCGAGCACGGGATAATAAGCACCATAGCCCAGGCGGAGCCGATAGGTCCCAAGAAACTTCTGGATGTGCTTGTCATCGCGCCGTGCACCGGGAACACGCTTGCAAAAATCGCCTGCGGCGTGACCGACTCGAGCGTCACTATGGCCGCAAAGGCGCACATGCGAAACGGCCGTCCGGTCATAATCGCGGTGTCGACAAACGACGGTCTGGCAGCGAACGCAAAAAACATCGGCGCTCTGATGGCGCGCAGGAACATATACTTTGTCCCATTTTATCAGGACGATCCCGTCAAAAAAGAGCGTTCGCTTGTTGCGAACTTTGACCTCGTCGAGGACACGATAGACTCAGCGCTTGAGGGGCGCCAGATCCAGCCCATGCTCATCGAGCGCTGAACCATTCCTCATAAGTCTTGCCCGAAGTCGAATACACACCAGACGCGGTCGCAACGAGTTTGTCGGGCGCTTTATCGCACCAGAGCTCGCAGCGCATCTGCGCAGTCGTGCGGCCGATCTTGTCGGCATAGGCCCTGACAAAAAGTCGATCTCCCCTGTTGATCATACGCATATAGTTTGTCTGAAGATTCACCGTGGGCGGCATCTTCCTTCCCGAAAACGTATAGACGAGAACTCCCATCGCAACGTCCGCGACCGAGGCTATTATTCCGCCGTGCATTATGCCGACCTGGTTTCGCATCCACTCGGCAAAATCAACGGCGATAGTCATCGTGCGGTTTTCAAAATCCAGTCCGAGAAATTCGGGGCTGAGCATCTTGTTAAAGGACAGCATCTTGGGGCTGCGGATGTTTTCAAGAAAACCGCGGGCCAGTTCCTCTGCCTCGGCCTGAGTCTCCGGTATGTTGGTAGGGGTCATAGAGATTTTCCTCTTTTCTGTGCTGATTTCGGCATAGCCAATGTGTATAATAGCACGCTTTGCCACAGGATGCAAACACATACGCTGCCGTGTGGAACACCGGCGCAGAACGGCGGCCGGAGCTGGGCAGAAAGTGCGCAGACGCAGGGCCCGGCAGCTTGTATATTTTATTTATTTGACGGGGTACCCCTGCCGGTATTATAATGATTTATCATATTACAGAAGGAAAGGGAGACGCCCGAGACCAGGCGTTTCGGTAAACTTATGAACAACTACAATTACAACGACATCGAATTCTGGCCCCTGCCCTCCACCGACGAACCGTCATCAGGATATCCCGGTTTCGACCCGCATACCGAGGTCTTTCCCGCCGGATACAGGGTGCAGCCCGGGCGAATACCCTTTGCCTGCGACACTGTCTGCCAGCAGGACGTTGCAATAAAGCTGAGCGACGGCACCACCATATATGCGGATATTTACCGGCCTGTGACGGATGAAAAGGTCCCCGCCATCCTCTCCTGGGGCATTGCGGGCAAGCGCGGCAAAAACCTTGCGGGTGGCTTCAGCCTCGAGGGTAAGCCCCTGAACACGCTGACTCCGGAAAACAGCCTAATGTCCGGCCTGCACGTTCACAACGGTCCCGACCCCGCCGTCTGGGTGCAGTACGGCTATGCCATCATAAACCCCGACCCGCGCGGCACCTACAATTCCGAAGGGGACGTCATGTATTTCGGCACGCAGTATGCCGAGGACGGATATGACGTTATCGAATGGTGTGCCCAGCAGGACTGGTGCAGCGGCAAGGTCGCGCTGGCCGGCACGCACTGGTACGCGCTTTCCCAGTGGTTCATCGCGGAGCTGCAGCCTCCGCATCTGGCGGCGATAGCCCCGGCGGAGGCACACGGCAACCTCTACCTTGACGAGTTCGTCCGGGACGGCATCCCCCGTCTGGACTACACCGCGAGGCTGCGTACATACACGACCCACGGCGCACGCATCGAGGATATATGCGCGATGGTGGAAAAGCATCCGTTCTTCGACGAATACTGGATGAACAAGTGCGCCGATTTCTCAAGGATCAACGTCCCGGCCTGGATCACCGCAAGCTGGACGCAAACCAACCACTCCCGCGGCGTTTTCGAGGCATTTGAAAAGCTCGGAACGGATGAGAAGTGGCTTCGCATACACGACATCGGCGAGTTCACCGACCCGCGCACGGAATCGACCATCCTCGATCAGAAGCGCTTTTTTGACCACTTCCTCAAGGGGGAGGACAACGACTGGGAGAACACGCCGCGCGTGCGCCTTGCGACGCTCGATCCCGGCGGTGAGAACATCATAAACCGTCCCGAGGCGTCTTTCCCGCTCGAGAACCAGCGTATATGCACGCTCTGGCTCGGCGAGGACGGCAAACTGCTCAGAGAAAAGCCCGAAAAAGAGGGCGAATGCTCCTACTGTGCGGACGATGAAGTTTCAGTCACGGGATTTCGCTATATATTCACGGAAGAGACCGAGCTCACCGGATACATGAGGCTCAGGCTCTGGATAGAGTCCGAGACCGACGACGCCGACGTTTTCGTCCGGCTTTACAAACTTGACAGCAGCGGACAGAAGCTCTGGACGACGCATGATAACAGGTATTCCGGACCGAACGGCCGCCTGCGCGCATCCCACCGTGAGCTGGACGAGGCAAGAAGCGACGAGCTGCGTCCCGTACACACGCACAAAGGCGAAAAGATGCTCACTCCCGGCGAGATAGTACCCATAGACATCGGTATCTGGCCGACCAGCCTTGTTTTCCATCCGGGCGAACAGCTTCTTGTCGAGATCTGCGGCTGGGAGATCAAGGTCGCGCACTTTGGGGACGAACATATCCCGACCCGTAACAAGGGCCGGCACACGCTGCATTTCGGCGGCAGGTTTGACTCCCGCCTGCTCATCCCGGTCATAGAGAGGTGATGCCCCGTGGGCTATACGGCATATATAGGCACCAATTCCATACGCGACAGCCTTGGTATCTATACTCTGTCCATTTCCGATGACGGGACATGCGAAATACTGGGTACGACTCCGGCCTATAACTCCGGCTATCTGGCGCTTGGTCACGGCGGCACACGGCTGTACGCAGTGAGCGAGGGGATGAGCTTTATGGGCCGCGCGTCAGGCGGCGTGCTCTCCTACGACATCACTCATACGCTCCCTCGCGAAATAAACCGGCGGCTCTCCGGGGGGCAGCGCCCCTGCTGCATCTGCCTGTCTGAGGACGAGAAAACGCTCTTTGCCGCAAACTTTTTCGGCGGGAGTATCTCTGCTTTCCCCATTGAGGACGGCGGGAGCATCGGCCCATGCAAAAAGCTGATAAAGGAACAGCCTCTGCCCGGCAGGCTCGACGGAATGCACTGTGTCGAGGAGCTGCCTGGCGGGGATATCGGTGCGGTATATCTCGGCACCGGCTCAGTCATCATATACGACGGCCAAAGCTTTCAGGAAAAACAGCGTTTTTCGCTCAGCGGCGGCGCGTTCCCGCGGCACTTCACTGTTTCGCCTGACGGGAATACTCTTTATCTCCTGCTCCAGACCCCGCCGGAGGTACATGTAGCCAGACGCGGCAGAGACGGAGTTTTCTCCGTTGAGCAGGTGCTGCCGGCAGTGCCCGGGGATTACACAGGGCATGCCGAGGCCGCGGCCGTGCGCCTCTCTCAGAACGGCCGGCTGCTCTTCGCATCCACAAGGCTCGCGGACACTATCGCGGTCTTTCGTGTTAAAGAGGACGGGCTTCTCGAGCCGGCGGGGATCGTGGACCTTCCCGTGCGCACCCCGCGCGACGTCGCCGTGACGCCCGACGGACGCTTCCTGCTCACAACGGGGCAGGCAACGGACAACATCTGTATACACGAGATCGATTATGGCCGTGCCGCCCTGAGTTTTTGCAGCACGGCGGAGGGGATCGTCTCCCCGGGCTGTATCGTTGTAAAGGAGGCGGACTGATATGGATGATCTGCTTTACCGCATCGAGGCTCTGGAGATGGAAAACGCGCGGCTTCGCGCCCGCGCGGAGATCGAAAACCTCGCCGCGAAATACGAGGACTGGACCCTGTCCTGCCAGGGCATGCGCATACTTAACGAGCTGTGGTCGCGAAAGGGCGACGTGCGGCTTGAATACGCCCATTCCGGCGTATACGAGGGTATAGAGCGAATCAGCTTTTACTATGACAAGACGCCCGCTGCCGGCAGGTTCGACGTCTATCAGCTCACTACTCCTTATATCGAGGTGAGCGCGGACGGTCTGCACGCGCGCGGCGTGTGGAGCGTTATCGGCGCCGAATCCGACGCAGGTGAGGTGGGTGGTCAGGTGCCCCGGACCATAGCTGAGCGCGCGCTGCTGTCCTCCGAGGATGAAATGGGCCGCCGCTATCGCGCGGAATGGCTCTGGCAGCGCATGGAGATGCTTCTGCGCGTGGAAAACGGTCAGTGGAAGATATATTCCCTGCATATATGGGAGCTGTTCCGCTGTCCCTTTGACCGGAGCTGGGTCGACTGGGCGCTCGAACGTCAGGCCACCGACGGTCTGCGTACTGACGCGTACTTTACCCCGGCCGGCGTTCCGGAGGAGCAGCAGCGTCCGCCCGAGTTCAACGCAAGCTTTGCAACGACGGAACATTGGCAGTATTCGCCGGACACGCTGCCTCCGCGCGGCATACTCTAGTCCCGCACAGCCTAAAATATAAAGACCCCCGCGGATCTGCCACTCCGCGGGGGTCTTTATGAGCCGGCAACAGCCGATACACGGCGGACAAAATCCGTCATCCCGTTTTCTGCACCGTTGCCGGCTTTGACTTTGCATATAAAAGTGTTATACTGTTTAAACATGCTTTCAAAATGAACATGGGAAAAGAAGGTGACCCTCAGCACATGGCAAAATCCAGCGGTGCTATCGTAGACTATACTGAAGGTAATATTTTCAGCCGGCTAATGACTTTTGCCCTGCCTTTCATGTTTTCAAACCTGCTTCAAAACCTGTACAACATGGTCGACATGGTCGTCGTCGGGCAATTCGTCGGCAGCGAGGGGCTTTCGGCCGTCTCAATCGGCGGCCAGGCAATGCTGATCCTTACAAATATCGGCATGGGCTTTTCAAACGGCGGGCAGATAATCATCTCACAGCTCGTCGGTATGAGAGATTTTAACGGTATAAAAAAGACCATCGGGACGCTGTTTACGACCATCTTGCTGATGTCGATTGTTCTGATGATCGTCTGTCTGGCCCTGTACACACCGATATTGCAGTGGATGAACACCCCGGACGAGGCATTTGAACAGGCACAGGATTACATGTACATATGCAGCTTCGGCTTTATTTTCGTGTGCGGCTATAACATGGTGTGCGCCGTTCTGCGCGGCTCCGGCGACTCTAAGCGTCCGCTGCTGTTCATTGCGGTCTCCTCTATCGTGAATCTGGTCCTCGACCTGCTGTTCGTGGCGGGCATGGGCATGGAGGCCGACGGTGCAGCCCTTGCTACCGTCATCGCACAGTTTATTTCCTTCGTCGTTGCTATATTCTACCTGTACCGCCGCCGCGAGTGGTTCGGCTTCGACTTCCGTCTCTCCTGCTTCAGGGTGGACAAAGCAAAGCTCTCTGCGATATGCAAGCTTGGCATACCTCTGGCAATACAATCCAGTGCAATACAGATTTCACAGATGTTCGTCAATTCCTACGTCAACACCTACGGCGTCGCGGCCTCGGCGGTCATAGGCGTCGGGAAAAAGCTCCAACAGGTCTCATCCATCATCACAATGGGTGTGCGGCAGGCCGCCTCCTCGATGATCGGCCAGAACGCCGGAGCCGGCAAGCAGGACAGGATCATAAAAATCGTATACATCTCAATTGGCATCGGCCTCGTCTCCTGTCTTATCTTCACAATACTTGCGCTGGCCTGTCCGGTGGCCATATTCCGGCTGTTCACGGCCGACGCCGAAGTGCTCGCGCTGGCCCCGCTGTTTATGAAGATATTGATCATAATGTTCGCCGGCAACGCCTTTAATGCCGGTTACAATTCGCTCATCCAGGGAATCGGCAACGCATCATTGAGCATGGTCATCGCGCTGCTCGACGGCGTCGTGTTCCGCATCGGGCTCACCCTTCTCTTTGGCGTCACGCTCGACTGGGGCCTGACAGGACTGTTCCTCGGCAACAACCTGGCCATCTTCGCGACCGTCATACCCGCGGCAATCTACTTCCACTCAGGCATGTGGAAAAAACGCGGCCTGGCCGTCTGAGATTTTGCACAAAGAGCTATGTTTGTCCAATCGGTAAAACCAAACCCATATTATTAAAAACTGGAAAGACCGCCCGGCTATGCCGGGCGGTCTTTCACATCCGCAGGGAAATACGCCGGCCGGAGCCGGCGTATCCCGCGCCAATCACTTTCTTTCGCTGCAGGTACTGGCGCATCCTGAACAGCCGCCGCAGGAGCAGCCGCAGGATCCTTTTCCGCTTTTCCGCTTGCGGATACCGCTTACTACGATGGCACACAGTACGGCAAATATAACAATGGCGATTATTATTGTCGGTGCATTCATCGAGTAAACCTCATTTCGCGGCGGCTACCGCTCTTAAAGTATGCTCATCGGCAACCTTATTCTTACGGAGGAGAAGATACAGAAGAGCAGCCAGAACAATAACTGCGACAACGGTGCCGATGCCAAATCCGCCGCCGGTAAAGAGCATTCCAAACTGATAGACCATCAGAGAAATGGCATATGCGAACACGCACATATATCCTATCGCGGCAAAGGTCCACTTGGCGTTGTTCATTTCACGCTTGATGGCGCCCATGGCCGCAAAGCAGGGTGCGCAGAGAAGGTTGAATATCATAAAGGAGTATGCGGAGATCGCCGTATAGTGCGCGCCGACCGCGGTCAGCAGCTCCGGCGTATCCTCGGCGACCTCGCCGGCGATGTGGAACAGAACTCCGAAAGTGGACACCACATTCTCCTTTGCAATGAGGCCCGTGACCGTTCCCACGGTGGACTGCCAGTCGCCAAAACCGAGCGGCGCGAAGATCACGCACACCGCAGAGCCGATGCTGGCCAGCAGGGAGTTGTTGTTGTCCTCGACCATCTGGAAGCTACCATCGACAAAGCCGAAGCCCTGGAGGAACCAGAGTATTACGGAGGAGGCGAGGATAACGGTACCGGCCCGCTTTATAAAGGACCAGCCGCGCTCCCATGTCGCGCGCAGGACATTGCCAGCACTCGGGACATGATATGCCGGAAGCTCCATAACGAAGGGGGCAGGCTCGCCGGCAAAGGGTTTTGTCTTTTTAAGGATTATCCCGGACACGATTATTGCGGCCACGCCGATAAAGTAGGCGGAAACCGCGACTATACCGCTGCCGCCGAACAGGGTGCCGGCAAAAAGCCCGATTATGGGCATCTTGGCCCCGCAGGGGACAAAGCAGGTGGTCATGATCGTCATGCGGCGGTCCCTCTCGTTCTCTATCGTACGGGAGGCCATAACGCCCGGAACGCCGCAGCCGGAACCTATGAGCATCGGGATAAAGCTCTTCCCGGAAAGCCCGAACTTGCGGAAGATACGGTCCATGATAAAGGCGACTCGCGCCATATATCCGATATCCTCAAGGATGGAAAGCATCAGGAACAGGACAAGCATCTGGGGCACAAAGCCCAGCACGGCGCCGACGCCGGCGACTATGCCGTCAGACACGAGGCCGGTCAGCCACTCCGCACAGCCCCATCCCTCGAGCAGGGCGCGCGAACCGTCGGTCAGCCAGGCGCCGCCAAGCACGTCGTTGGTCCAGTCAGTCAGGAAGCTGCCGAAGGGGCCCATCGCTATCCAGTAGACAAGGAACATCACAACGGCAAAAATCGGCAGAGCCAGAATCCGGTTGGTCACAACACGGTCGATCTTGTCGGAGGTCGAAAGGCTGTGCTTTTCGGCCTTCTTCTTGACCGCCTTGTCAATAATGCCGCTTATGTAGGCGTAGCGCTGGTTGGTTATGATGCTCTCCGCATCGTCGTCCAGCTCCTTTTCGCAGTCAACAATGTGCTGCTCTATATGCTCGAGAAGGCTCCTGTTCAGATTCAGTTCCTCGATGACCTTCTCGTCACGCTCAAAAAGCTTTATTGCATACCAGCGAAGGTAGCGCGCATCGACCATTCCCTCGATGGACTCCTCGATATGGGCTATTGCATGTTCGACGCTGCCGGTAAAGACGTGCGGAAGCTCCTGGTCTCTGCCGGACTCGGCAAGCTCTGCGGCTTTCTTTGCCGCATCCATGCTCCCCTGTCCTTTCAGCGCGCTCATCTCGACCACGGTGCAGCCCAGGGCCTCGGAAAGTTTGGCAATATCGATCTTGTCCCCGTTCTTGCGTACCAGGTCGATCATGTTGACGGCCACGACAACGGGGATTCCCAGCTCGATGAGCTGCGTGGTGAGGTAAAGGTTCCTCTCGATATTTGTGCCGTCGAGGATGTTCAAAATGGCGTCGGGCTTCTCGTTTACGAGATAACTTCTGGCGACGACTTCCTCAAGGGTATAGGGCGAGAGCGAATAGATGCCGGGCAGGTCCTGGATAGTCACATCCTTACGGCCCTTTAGCTTGCCCTCCTTCTTTTCAACAGTAACGCCGGGCCAGTTTCCGACATACTGGTTAGAGCCTGTCAGGGCGTTGAACAGGGTCGTCTTACCACAGTTCGGATTGCCCGCCAGTGCAATTTTGATCTCCATGTTTTTTCCTCCCAAAGTTAGCTTTTGCTAACCGTCATAGACTATCATACAACATTCAAAATAAAATATATTGCCGCAATGGGGAAAATTACTCGACCTCGATCATTTCGGCGTCCGCTTTCCGGACGCTGAGTTCATAGCCGCGGACGTTGAGCTCCATCGGATCGCCCAGCGGGGCGACCTTGCGCACGAACACGTCGGTGCCGCGGGTGATGCCCATATCCATTATCCTGCGCTTGACCGCTCCTTCGCCATGAAGCCGGACCACTTTCGCACTCTGGCCGACCTTCAGATCTTTAAGCGTTTTCATTCCTCTTCCCTCCCTGTCAAATCATGATTCTGTTTGCCATCGTCTTGTCGAGCGCGATCCGGCTGTCCTTTACCTGGAGGATAAGGTTTCCGGCAATCTCGCTTACAACGGTGATTTCCCCGTCCACGACGAAGCCCAGCTCCGCTAGATGCTGCCGGATCTCGTCCTTTCCGGTGATCTTGCGTATTACGACGGTTTCTCCCGTCTTTGCCATACTCAGGGGCATCATGTTTTTTCCTCTCTCATCAAAGTTAGCTCTTGCTAACTTATGTTGGCAAATTATAAGTTAGTACTTGCTAACTCATTTCAAAATTACTTTACTCCCATGGCTATTATTTGTCAACGGTTTTTTTCGTATTTCTTGCCAAAAAGATTAGTTTGTGCTAATCTGTTAGAAGTACAGAGCCAGGGAGGGAGAATCTTATGAATATTCATGAATCGGCAGAAAACTATCTCGAGTCCATATTGAGGCTTTTGGAGACTCGTGGTTATGTCCGTTCCATCGACATTGCGCAGGACCTCGGTTTTTCCAAACCCAGCGTCAGCGTGGCGATGAAAAAGCTGCGCGAGAACGGATATATCGAAACCGACGCCGACGGGTTTATAACGCTTCTTCCCGCCGGGGAAGAGATCGCTCAGCGCATATACGAGCGGCACAAGCTTTTGACAGAGTTTTTCATACGTCTCGGCGTCTCGCCGGAGGTCGCAGCGGAAGATGCCTGCAAAATCGAGCATGACCTCAGTGACGAGACTTTCCAGCGCATCAAGGCCCACGCCCTGGGTCAGGAACTTTCCCGTGCCTAGGACTGAACCGTCTGCCTTTTTTAGTGCTTTTTCCATCCGTTTCAATAATCATATTGAATTTTCCCGCAAGGCAGTGTATCATACATTTACATCAGAATCAGTACATTCCGAAAGGCGGATCAATCCATGATAAATATATGACACGACATCGACCCCAAGAGGATAAGGCCCGAGGATTTTATCGCCGTTATCGAAATCCCCAAAGGCAGCAAGAAAAAATATGAGCTGGACAAGGAGACCGGCCTTATCATCCTTGACCGGATACTTTATACTTCAACGCACTATCCGGCAAACTACGGATTTATCCCGCGCAGCTACGGCGACGACGGCGATCCTCTGGATGTCCTGGTGCTCTGCTCCGAATCGCTTGAGCCGCTGACGCTTGTAAGATGCTTTCCCATCGGATACATCTCCATGTTGGACGGTGGAAAAAATGACGAGAAAATCATCGCGATCCCCTTCTCTGACCCAACCTATAACGGATATAGCGACATCTCTCAGCTGCCGGAGCATATCTTCGATGAAATGGTCCACTTCTTCTCCGTCTACAAGACGCTCGAGGGGAAGGAAGCCGTTGCCGGCGATGTAAACGGGCGCGAGGCCGCTGTGGAAATAATCAGGAGCGCACTGGAAAACTATATAACCATCTTCTGTAAATAACCGCTTTAAGGCACGACGGTGCGCCGTCCTGCCCCAGGCCGTTACTTTCGCACTGCTGCGCAGTGCGAAAGTCCTCGCTACGCTCGCCGCACGCCTTGTGAAGCAAGGCTTTGCGGGGCATTCGATCCTATTCGAGGCGGGCTGCCGACCCCTCGAGTTCCCCCAGCGGAGCATGGCCTTTTCACTTTAAAAAATAGTTGTTCGCCATACGAAAGCAGGACGCTGCCGTCCTGCCTTTTTTATATCCTAAATATTGCACAAATTGCTCTGTGCGAAAATAGATTTGTAATGACCCTGTGTATTTGATAGAATTAATAAAACCCAATAAAATAAATAAAATCCAATTAAAGGAGTTGGCGGCATGGATTCTGGATCAAATCCCGGAATGATACCGGCACTGGCCGAACGGATATCCGATAACATCTCCCGAGTCATCGTGGGCAGGCGCGAGACCGTGGAACTAATCATAACCTGTCTTTTCGCCGGTGGCCACATCCTGCTTGAGGACGTGCCCGGCACCGGCAAGACCGTGATGGCAAAATCCCTGGCAAAGAGCGTGCAATGCGCCTTCTCCCGTATTCAGTTCACGCCCGACCTGCTGCCCTCGGACGTCACCGGGATATCGGTATACAACCGTGCTGACGAATCATTTCAATTTGTGCCTGGCCCGGTGTTTACCAACATACTGCTCGCGGACGAGATAAACCGCGCGACCCCGCGTACGCAGTCCGCCCTGCTCGAGTGCATGGAGGAGCGGCAGGTCACAGTCGACGGCGAGACCCGCGCTCTTTCGGAGCCTTTTCTTGTCATAGCGACGGAAAACCCGATAGAGCAGGCCGGCACCTATTCCCTGCCCGAGGCGCAGATGGACCGTTTCCTTATGCGCATCTCCCCGGGGTATCCCGACACTTCGGGCAGCCTTGAGATACTCGACAGATACATCTGTTCCAGCCCGCTTGACGAGCTGCAGGCCGTCGCCTCCGGCGAGGAGATACTCGCTGCGCGGCGGGAGATACTCTCGGTGCGCTGTTCCGAGCCTGTGCGGCAGTATATCGTCGCGCTGACGGAGGCCACACGGCAGAATGAGGAGGCATCGCTCGGCGTCAGTCCCCGCGGCATGCTGTCCATGCTGCGCGCGGCGCAGGCTCTCGCGGCCGTGCGCGGACGCGATTACATCCTGCCGGACGACGTGCGGGAGCTGGCGCAGCCCGTGTTCGCGCACAGGCTGGTCGTGCGCTCCGGCTACGGCAGCAGCACAAGAGCCGCCGACATAATCGCCTCCGTCCTGGATAAGGTGTCCGTCCCCTCGGAGAGCACCGTCGACTGAAAGGCGGCGCAAAATGACTGTATTCTGGCTAATACTCGTTGTCTGCCTGCTCGCCCTGTGCCAGGTCGCGCTTTACAGCCGGCGCGGGCTTAAAAACATTGAGTACAGGCGTTATTTTGAAAAGGACAGGATATTCGCCGGGGAGACCGTCAGTCTTGTGGAGTTTATCGAAAACAACAAGCTGCTGCCGGTGCCCTGGCTGCGCGCGGAGAGCGCAGTGTCGCCGCATCTTCGCTTCGGCAGGCAGGAAAATTTCAACACGCAGGATCAGCGCTTCCACCGGAGCATATTCTTCCTGGGCAGCTTCAAGCGCATCACGCGCCGCCACCGCGTCACTCCTGACAGGCGCGGTATCTACGACTGTTCGAAGGTCTCGCTAACAGTGGGCGACCTGCTCGGGCTGGTGGCAGTCTCGCGCGATTGTCTGAGCAGCGCAAAAATACTCGTCTATCCCGCCCTGACCGTCCCCGGCGATCTGCCTTCGCAGGCCCTGAAATGGCAGGGTGAGTTCAGCGTACGCCGCTGGACGGATCCCGACCCGATACTCACGACCGGCGTGCGCGAATACCGCAGCGGCGACGCACTGCGCGACGTGAACTGGGCGATAAGCGCAAAGATGGATGAGCTGTACGTCAATCAGCGCGACTATACCGTGGAGCCGCAGCTTCTCATACTTCTCAACACGCAGATACGCGCCGATCTCTGGTCCGGTATGGAGCCGGAGGAGATCGAGGTCATAGAGCGGGGAATTAGCCTTGCCGCGCGGCTGGCCGCATGGGGCCGCGAGAACGGCATGGCTCCGGGCCTGCGCGCAAACGCGGGCAGCGTACTTCCCGGCTCGGAGGAGCTCATTTCCGTCGATCCGGACAGCCGTGGACTCGACGCGGTGCTCGAGGCGCTGGCGGTAACAAAGGTTGAAAAGCGCATAAGCTTCGACGCGCTGATGGATGCAGAGCTTGCAAGGCTTACGACCGGCATGGATATACTGTGCATCTCCGCCTATTGGGACGGGGAGCTCGAAGAGCGCGCACAGGCCCTGCGAAGGCTTGGAAACGAGGTCTCCTACATCCCGATAGGGGGTGCCACCGTATGATAAAACGAAGTTTTCTCCTGCGCATCGTCTGCGAGGCACTCGGCCTTGTACTGAGCGGCTTTGCGGCCTTTGCCATGGCCCTGCTCATTGAGCGCCTGTTTGCCGGCGATGTGCCGGTCGGCAGCTTTGCCGTATGCGGCCTTGTGCTGCTGCTGTCGTATCTGGCCGGAAGGTTCATGTCCGGCAGAAACGGGCCGCTTTTTCGCCTGCTTCGTGTCCTGTGCGTTCTGGCTGCGGCTACTCTGGCTGCGGCTGTAGCCTATTCCCGCGTCTCCTGCGGCGTAGTACCTCTGGCCGCACTACTGGTCGTCCCCTCGGTCATCATGTGCTATGCCGGTTCCCATGCCGTACCCGTATACCCGCAAGTCGTCTCGGCCTCGTCGGTACTGATCTATCTTGTGGTTATTGTCCTTATGAATTTCACCGTCGGCGGCTCGTCGGTCGTATCCGCATGTGCGGCGGCGGATTTCGTTTTGTTTATGCTCTCGGCCAACCTCAAGGGAGTTTTTGAAGCCTCTGTTGGAGGCAGCAGCCGCGTGCCGCCCGGAATCATGGGCAAAAACGCCGTGTTTCTGGCTATCTTCGCCGTACTGGCTTTCGCTCTGGCCGCGATCGGAATCATACAGTGGTTGATAGCAAACTCTGCCAAAACAGCATGGCGCGGCGCCACCGCGCTGTGGGGCTTTATAAAGGGGCTCTTTCCCGAAAGAGAGCTTATCATGGACCTTCCCACCGGCGACGGGCCGACTCAGGAAACCATTTCTTCCGGTGGCACGGGCCCGTGGATATATCTGGTCTACTTTGTACTGATAGTCATTGCCGGAACCTGCCTGTTTTTTGCGATCCGCCGGCTCATCCGCTTTCTCGCCTCGTATGAAAGGCGCCCGCGACGGCAAAGACGCCGCAGGCGGCGGCTTTTTGCCGACAACGAGGAGGAGGACATAATCGAAAGCACGCTTGATCTCGGCGAATGGTTCGCGAGGGGACGGCAAAGCCTGCTCGACCGGCTGTCCAGGCTGCGCAGGCGTCCGGGCTTCAACGACATGCCCACGGATGCCGAGCGCGTACGCTTCGCCTTCAGGGAACTAAAGCGTGCCTGTGCGACCGAGACAAAGACCCCGCTCGAGCTCGGTCGAGACAGGGGGACAGTGCTCCAGACGCTGGTTTGGGATTACAGCGCGATGCGCTATGGAGACATCCAGCCCACGCAGGACAGCGCAAAAAACGCCCGCCACTCGTTGAGTGAGATAAAAAAGATTCGGAAGTCGGAAAAATGAGGATAAAGCTGCTGGCTGTGTGCCTGCTTTGCGCCTGCTTTCTGTGCGCCTGCGGCACCGATCCACTGGAAAGAGAGAATATTGAAATCGCGCGCAGCTACCGCTCGCTGTATCGGGCCGCGGAAAAGGGCGACGCGATGACCGTCCACCTTGAGCAGGAGGCGATCGACGCCATAGTCGATTCTCTGTCGGAAGATGGTCTTGTCTCGGCCTCCACCTTACCGACGGCGGGGATCCGCCTCGCCGGGCAGGTAGAACGTTTTTGCGACGGAGAGCTGGACAGTCTGAAGCTGTTTGTGGTCTGCCCTGACGGAGGATTTATCCGCTATGACCTTGTCAGCTCCGGGATGTGCACTGTCTCGCGCGTTTACTGGGACGGGTCAAAGCCGGTGCAAAGCTATGCGGAGGATTTCACAGCTCCGGACTTTACCCTGACCGACGGGGGGGTATTTCACGTTCCAGGCCCCGGGCGAGCGGGTATTTCTGCGCCTCAATGCTCAGGACGAGTCGCTTACGCAGCTCTGCGCGGAGTATGTTGAGCCTGTCGGCTACTCAAATATAAACCTTTTTACCACCGACTGGGACGCTTCAGATCTGTCACAGGTCGATCTGAACGCTCTCTTCACGGTTTTTCTCGGCCAGGGCACGGATGTTTCCCTTGCCGAAAGCTATCTCGTTTCTCCGGACGGACAGACTGCCTATATCCCTGCGCGGGAATTTGAGTCGCTCATCTGCTCATATATCGATATCCCGGCCGACGCCGTGCGTCAAAACGCTGACTTTGACACGCAGGAGCAGGCCTATCCCGTGCATATTATCTCGGACTCCGACAGGCAGATGTTTTTCGAAGCTCCTTACGGCGAGGTGCGCTCGGTAGTCGAAAATGCCGATGGCAGCCTCACACTCGAAGTGCACGCGGTGTCCGCGTCCCTGGGAATGGACAGCTCTTTCGTGCATGAGCTGACGGTCATGCCGGAAGCGGACGGCGGCTTCAGCTATGTCTCCAACCGCATACTGCACGCGCCCGGCGAGGTAATCCCCGAATATATCGACCTGCTGGAGCTGACCGGCGCCGCTTGACAGCCCGCCGGCATGGTGTTAAATTAACCGTATGCCGCTATGGTGGAATTGGCAGACACAAGGGACTTAAAATCCCTCGGGGCGACCCGTACCGGTTCAAACCCGGTTAGCGGCACCACGTCGGAGCAAAGTCCGCTTTGCTCCGGCGTCTTTTTATCCCTGTCGGACTAATGTCGTTTGCTCCGACCTTTTCAATGATTTGTTTGACCCTGGCGCAAGGGCCTTCTGCAACAAAATAAGAACACGGCGGGAGTTTCCGCCGTGTTCTTTCAATACCCGCTCAGTCGTCGCGCGCTTTCACTCCTGAAAACGGGCTGTAATCGGAGGTGATCGCCGTCATGTCCATCTCCTTGGGGCGCTCGACCTCTGGCACGATGTTGTCATAGGGGTCATTGCGCCCGGGCGAGTAGGTGTTCTCGTCATCCAGAGTCTCATACGGCACCGGGGGCGGCACAGTGTTCTGCACCGTCTGCACGATATTATAATCCGCATGGAACAGCCCCGGCTCTGTCAAAAGCGCCGGGCGCCCGCCGACGTCGCCAATGCTGATTGTGCCGTCCAGATACTGCATGTACCTGTCATGCGCCCAGTTGCCGACATCATAATTGCCCGCCAGGTCCGGGCAGACCTGCTCGTGGAACCACTTCCATTCGCCGTCGACATACACGAAGTCAGACCCGTAGCGTTCCCAGAGCCAGATACCGCTGCGCGTCTCCCCATCGAACCCGACGGAGCCCATCAGCGTGCCCGGCGTAAGATAATACGACCTTGCACTCATGCCGTCGTCCGCGACCTCGATAACATCGGAGCACAGCGCATGGCAGCCTCCGGATGTTACGGAGCGCAGGTCATGGCCAACCAGCTCGTGATATTTCTCCATGGACGCGAACGCGCCGACCGCCGCCATATGGTCCATGTGCTCGACATTGTTGAAATACACCTCATCCCATCCGACCATGCGGCCGAACTGATGGGCCCAGGTACAGTTTTCCGACCTGTGCCACATATAGTCCCACTCCTCGCGGGAATAGCTCACGCCGTGAAGATAGGCGTGGCGGGCCTTATACTCCTCGACCGTCTGGACGGCAAGAGCGTTGTGCACCCTCTGTTCAAAAGAAAGCTCCCTGTTCATGGGCTTACCTCCTCTCCCTCATATAATACGGCTTGTTTATAAGCCCGTTCGGGCCGCAGCTTTCCCTCTCGCTATAAGTCTCATAGGGACGCGGCATGTCGGACCACATATACTCCCATCCATAGAAGGGGTCGTATACCGTTTCCTCCAGCGTGGGGTTTCCAAAACGAGAATACAGCGGATCGCTCTGCGCAGGGAGCTTGACAGGCACCTTGTTATAGTCCTCGCCCACGGTCACTGTATGGTCATGCTCAAGCACCATGTGCAGCAGACGCCAGTCGCCGTCCCTGCACACAAGATCCGCGCGCACAAGGCCAAAATCCATATATGCGTCTGCCGAGCCGTCGGGCTTTCCCTCCGCAGTACAGCCAAGACGATAGCCGAGATAACGCGCGCTCTTTCCGTCATCGGAGATGTAGACGAGCGGTGTGGTTATCGTGTTCATCTCCATAACGCCCTTTTTCCCGTCAACGCGCCCGTTATAGTCGTCGACAAGATGGCGGCGTATCTCCTCGATACCGATATACCAGCCGTTGTTATATCCCAAAGCGGCGGACCGCTGAGCCACGGGATCCGTCACCCACAGCTCGCTTATTGCCCGCTCGGCCTGTCCGTTGGACAGATAATAGCTGTGGCGGCAGATAAGCTGCTTTATCATTTCCCGGTCATATATACGCTCGGCAAGCTGCTCATTCGTATATCCTTTTTCTATCATCGCTCACACCTCCTCGTATCCGTAACTGAAAGTCTCTGCAAAGGTCTCATAGGGTTCGGGAACACGCGGGGAGGGCAGAAATTCCCTCTGTGCGTCATATCTCTGCCTCAGAACGGCGGGCACAGTGGGCTTTGCAGGCTCCCAGCCGCGCATCTGCGCGAACTGCTCAAGTGCGGGATACTCTTTCTCCGGTCCCGTCCAGGCGTGGCCGCAGGGTCGGCAGACCTCCTGAAGATACAGCATGTGCCAGATCTTCCACTGCTCTTCCTCCATTATAAAGTCAACGGCAAACCAGCCCCACTCCCAGTACGCAATCGGGCCTCCCTCGCTGAGCAGGGAATGCGAGCCGCGTATACACCAGATGCCCTTGGCCGTCTGCCGGTCCCCGGCAATCTCGATGACGGCGGTGTCCACGGGCTTGTAGTTCATCATGCCTGCGCCGTACACTTCCTGCTTGCTCTTTTCGCCAAGCTCCTTGGGGAAGGCTTTCTGTATGAGCTCACTCTCAAGCGCGATACGCTCGCCCTGTCTGTCATAATAGCGGGCGACCTCCTGCCTGCCGACAAACCAGCCCTCATTCACTCCGAGGCTGACATCGTCGCGCAGGGCCCAGTGGTTCCGCGGGATGTCCACATCCTTTTTCAATACATAATCCGAGGAGATCCTTCCCATGAGGTTGCGTATCTCGCGTATATCCTCAAACCGGGTCAGTTTCTCCTGCGCTGTATAGGTTCGGGTCATGCTATACCTCCTTTGATTGTTTTTGTATACGAATTATATCATTTCTGACGGGAGAATACAATACTGCCATCGCATTACCCAGAAAACTCTCCGAAACAGCCGGCCTGCATTTCGCTTCTCTCCCTGACAAAGCCGCTGCGGATGTTTGCAAAATCACAGATCCTGTGATATCATCGAAGCAAATCCCGGCGTCCGCAGTACGGCCGGGACAATACAAAGACAGAGGGGAAAGGATGTGGGCATATGGACGGCTCCTCCGACCGCGCGCGCATCGCCATAGTGACGGGCGGGTCCTCCGGCATTGGACTTGCCGTCTGCCGGGAGCTTATGGCGCGCGGCTGTGTCGTGTTCGAGCTGAGCCGGCACGAAAACCCGGACTGCCCGGCAAGGCATATAAGCTGCGATGTGACCGATTGGGGCGCTGTCGGTGACGCAGTCGGCGCGGTGATCTCGGAGTGCGGGCGCATCGACATTCTCGTGTCCAACGCGGGCTTCGGTATATCCGGCGCCGTGGAGTTCACGTCACAGGATGCAGCGCGTAAACAGCTCGAGGTGAATTTTCTCGGTACGGCCGCGGTGATGCACGCCGTCCTGCCGCATATGCGCACGCACAAAAGCGGGCGCATAGTCTGTGTCAGCTCGGTCGCCGCGCCGATAGCGATTCCCTTTCAGGCATTTTACAGCGCCTCCAAGGCAGCAATCAACTCGCTGGCACTGGCACTGCGAGGGGAGGTCGAGCCCTTCGGAGTGAGCGTCTGCGCGGTCATGCCCGGGGATATCAACACGGGCTTTACCGACGCTCGGGAGAAGATGCCCGACGGCGACGGGGCTTACGGCGGACGCATATCCAAAAGCGTTGCAGTCATGGAACGGGACGAGCGCTCGGGTATGGCTCCGGAGCGCGCCGCTAGGAAAATAGTCGCTCTGGCCCTTAAAAAGCGGGTGCGCCCGCTGTACGCGGTCGGCACAAAGTACGGCCTGTTCGTCATGCTCTCGCGGCTGCTTCCGGCGGGCCTTGTATCGAAGATAGTGCAAAAGCTCTACGCATCGTAAAAATGACAGGCGGCGCCCGGTTTTCACCGGACGCTGTTTTCCCTTGATCTGCTGCCAGAATTGCACAGTATTATAACGTATTGACACAGAGTTAAAGTTGTATTACAATTTGTATCAGTATTAATAAACGGAAGTATCATCCCCCCGGTCGATGGGCCGGGGATTTTTATGGAGGCGATAAGTTGAGTCAGAAAACCCTTGTCAACGACCTGACGACCGGGAGCGTTTCAAAACAGCTTCTGAAGTTCGCAGGTCCATTTATTTTGGCAAACCTTCTTCAGAACGTCTATAACATGGTCGACATGATCGTGGTCGGACAGGTTGTTGGAAGCGCAGGGCTGTCCGCCGTCTCCATAGGCGGCGATATACTCCATCTTGCAACCTTTCTGGTCATGGGCATAGGCTCCGCGGGACAGATACTCATCGCGCAGTATGTCGGCAGCGGGCGCAAGGATAGGATATCTTCGACCATAGGCACCATGTTCACCTCTCTCACCATTCTGGCGGTCATCATGACCTTCGTCGGCCTTGCCTTCCGGGATGTGTTTCTCGATCTTCTCAACACCCCGCCGGAGGCATATTCTCAGGCGCAGGATTACTGCACGGTGTGCTATATCGGCCTTGTCTTCATCTACGGATACAACGTCGTATCTTCGATACTGCGCGGTATGGGCGACTCCACCCGGCCTCTTATCTTTATCGCGATAGCGGCGGTAATGAACCTTATCCTCGATATCGTGTTCGTAAAGGGCTTTGGCATGGCCTCCTTCGGCGCGGCGCTTGCAACGGTCATTGGCCAGGCTTTTTCCTTCATCGTGTCCATCATATATCTGGTCCGCCGGAAGGAGGCTTTCGGCTTTGATTTCAAGCTGAAGAGCTTTAAGATAGATATGTCCAGCTTGAAAGCCCTTGCCACCCTGGGCATTCCTCTCGCCCTGCAGATGAGCGCGATCACGATCTCGTCGATGTTCGTCAACTCCTACATAAACGCCTATGGCGTCGTCATCAGTGCGGTCACCGGCGTCGGAAACAAGATCGGCCTTGTCATGAGCACCATAACCATGTCTTTCGGCACCGCCGGCTCCTCGATGATAGGCCAGAATTTCGGTGCGGGCAGATTTGACCGGATAAAAAAGGTCATCTGGATATCCATGTCCATCAATATCGCCTTCGGCATCATTTTGAGCGTCATAATGCTCGTGGATGCGGAGGGTGTGTTCTCCCTTTTCAATACCGACCCCGAGGTCCTGGCAATGGCCTCTGTCTATACGCCTATCGCCATTTTGAACTTCTTCGGTTTTGCAACGCGCAATCCATTTATGGCGCTTATAAACGGGCTTGGACACGGAAAACTGTCCCTGGTCATCGGCATTTGCGACGGTATCGTTGCACGTATCGGTCTTTCGATGCTGCTCGGGCTCGTGTTCGATATGGGCATCATGGGCTTCTGGCTCGGCAGCGTCTGCGCGGGCTATGTACCGACGGTCATCGGCCTTATCTACTACGTCTCCGGACGGTGGAAAACAAGACAGCTAAAGATAGAATAGAAAAAATATCCCCGGCCGTGTGGCCGGGGATATTTCACAACATCCTCTGTTTTTTGGTTTTCCGTATGCGTTATATGCCGGGGTCGTAGCTGGGCATGACCTCCAGCTTGAATTTATTGGCCTCGTGCAGGCTGTCGATGCGGGCTTTTATCTCCGGGTCATCGCATTCGCCCGTACGGATATATCTGTCGAGCACCTCATATGTGAAACCAAGGTTATCCTCGTCTGTCTTTCCACTCAGCCCATCGATCGGCGTTTTCTCAATAAGATTACGCGGCAGGCCCAGAAGCTTTCCGAGCTCACGCATCTCCGCAACCGTTATATGCGAGCAGGGGCTGAAATCACCGGCCCCGTCGCCATAGCGCGTGGCATAGCCGACCCAGTCCTCCGACAGATTGCAGGTGTTGGCCACGCGACCGTTGCATGACTGCCCGACGGCATACAGCGTCGCCATGCGCACCCTGGCCGGAAGGTTTACGCGCGTCTGGGCCGATATCTCCATATCCTCCGGCAGGCTGGCCAGAAGCCCGTCCACGGCGGCCTTGATATTGACCGTATAGCTCCTGATGCCGAGATGCTCGACAAGCTGCTGTGCGCAGTCGATATCCGGCTGTTCACCGCAGGGCATGAGCACGCCTATCACGCGCTCGCGGCCAAGCGCCTCGACGCACAGCGCCGCGACTGTGGAGCTATCCTTGCCGCCGGAGATGCCGACTATCGCGTTGCAGCCCCTGCCGTTCTCCTCAAAAAAATTCCTTATCCATTCAACGCATCCGTCCCTGAATAAAGCAGCGTCAAACATATCCCGCGCCTCCAATTCAAATTCGTGGTTTTCGCACCGGAGAAGCTGGTTCCTCAGTCAGGGAACAACGCCGCGTCCGGCTGTGATATAAAAGATTTTAACCCCATGGACGGCCGCGGTCAATAGTTCATTTTGGACTTTATTTAGCCGGAATTTTGCTGTATACTCGGCACAGGTGATAAAAATGTATCGAATTTTCATAGTCGAGGATGACATCGGCATCGCCGGGGAGATAAAGCGGCAGGCACAGGCCTGGGACTTTGAGGTCATGTGCGCTGGGGATTTCCACGACATAATGCCCGAGTTTGCGCATTTCGACCCACAACTTGTGCTTCTGGACATCTCGCTTCCTTTCTATAACGGCTATCACTGGTGCAGCCGGATACGCGAAGTATCCCGTGTGCCGATAATCTTCATATCCTCGGCCTCGGACAACATGAACATCGTCATGGCCATGAACATGGGCGCCGACGACTTTATCGCAAAGCCCTTTGATATGAGCGTGCTCATGGCAAAGATACAGGCGCTGCTGCGCCGGACATATGACTTTGGCAGCTCCACGCCCGTGCTCGGGCACAGGGGCGCGGTTCTCAACACCGCAGACCACACCCTGTCCTATAACGGCAATAAGATGACGCCGAGCAAGAATGAATACCTTATCCTGCTCACGCTGATGCAAAACAGCGGCAAGGTCGTCTCCCGGGAAAAACTTATGAAGGCCCTCTGGGAAACCGATTCCTTTGTCGATGAAAACACCCTGACCGTCAATATAAACCGTCTGCGCCGCAAGCTGGACGCTCTTGGGCTGAAGGATTTCATAACAACCAGATTCGGTGTGGGCTATATTCTGGAGTAAGACCATGGCACTGTTTTTAAGATTCCTCCGCCAGAGAAAGCGGATAATATACATTTTTCTGGTTTTCTGCGCGATATTTGCCGTCACTTTCGCGCTGTATCATCTGCCCATCAGGGCCGTTATTTATCCCGCGGCGCTCTGTCTGGGGCTTAGCATCGTGCTGCTGGCCGCGGACTGGCTGCGCATGCGCAGGCTTCACGCATATCTGGCCGAGGCGCAGAGGTTCTCCGCGGACCTGACTTTTGCCTTTCCCGACACTAACGACGTAATAGAGCGCGATTACCAGGAGATAATACGGCTGCTAATACAGGAGCAGCGGGCTAACCGGGCCGAGGCAAACGCGCGCTTTGCGGATATGGTCGATTATTACACCGTCTGGGCACACCAGATAAAGACCCCGATCGCCTCGATGCGCCTGACGCTCTCCGGCGAGGATTCAGAGCTGGCGAGAAAGCTTTCCGGGGAACTGTTCCGGATAGAGCAGTATGTGGAGATGGCCATGATGTTCCTGCGGCTGGATTCGGATTCGACCGATTATGTCATACGCACATGCAGACTTGACGATATCGTGCGCGCCGCCGTGCGCAAATTTGCCGACGAGTTTATCCTGCGCCGGCTCTCGCTGAGTCTGGAAGTTCCTGAGACGCAGGTGCTCACGGACGAGAAGTGGCTGTCCTTTGTCATCGAGCAGGTACTCTCAAACGCCCTTAAATATACGCGCAGCGGCGGTATTTTCATCACTCTGGGGGAAAATGAGACGCTTTGTATCCGTGATACGGGTATCGGCATCGCCTCGGAGGATCTTCCGCGCATTTTTGAAAAGGGTTTTACCGGCTACAACGGACGGGACAATATGAAGGCCAGCGGCATCGGCCTGTACCTGTGCCGCAGAATATGCGGCAATCTTGGACATACGATAAGCGCCGAGTCTGTCCCTGGCCAAGGCACCGCGATACGCATATGCCTGCACCATGAAAACCGGATACTTGAATGAATCGCGGCCTGTCCACGCGCAAAAGAGGCTTTCCCAGGGAAGGAAAGCCTCTTTTTTATATCAGAACGCGTCCTTATCCAGCAGCTTTGAAAGCTTGTCTGCGCCCGACCAGACCAGGGTAATGCCGCCCACCAGCACCGCCGTCGGGATGGCGAGCAGGCCGATCAGGCCCAGGCCCAGCCACAGTATGAGATTTGAAAGGGCCCTGCACAGGTTTTTAAGCATTTTCATCCACCGTCCGGCAATACCTTTTCATTGGCGCTCCTCCCTGGCGCCGCTCACGATGGCGTAGTACGCGCCGGAGGTAACGCGGTAGATTATCATATAAAACAGCGCAAAGATCAGAAAGCTTATAAGCGTAGTCACGATGAGGAGATCCACGTTTTCTATGCTAAACAGCGTCAGCATTTTGTGGATAAGCGGGAAAGCGAAGGCCAGATGCAGCCCCGCAAAGCCCAGCGGAAGGAAAAACACCGTCAGAAGCTGTGAATTTATGTTCTTGCGTATGTCCCGTTTGGTCATGCCGACCTTCTGCATGATATCAAAGCGGGCCTGGTCCTCATATCCCGCAGACAGTTGTTTGTAATAGATGATGAGCACCGCCGCCGACATAAACACGATGCTCAGAAGCACGCCGAGAAAGAGCAGGCCGCCATACATCGCGTAATAATCGCTTCGGCCGCTCGCAAGATTGTCCATCGAGAAGCTGCGCAGCCCCGTCTCCCCACCGGCGTTGCCGAGCGCATACCACATGTCTTCGTACATCTCAAGCTGACCATCGTCATCCAGCGAGGAATCCAGCCCGAAGTCCCAGCCACAGCTTAGCAGTGTGAAGCCGTACTCGTCGGTCTGTGCGGCGACTTCGGACAGCTGCCGCAGGTCGCTTATCACAACAAACAGCGTCGGCTGAGCATCCACGGCAGCCATGGGGCTGGGCGGTGTGCTGTCAAGGATCTCCTTCACCCGCCAGGTTGGCCCCCCCGTACACGGAGAAGCTGTCCCCGGTATACTGAGTCCTGTAAGGGCAGATGAATGCCTCATCTTCAGAGAGCGTCAGCTGCGTGTCGAACAGCGCGTTGTAGTCCTCCAGCGGCAGGAAATATACCGAGCATCCATCATTGTCCAGGAATGTGCTCAGGTTTGCGAGCTGGCTGTCAGAGTAGTACAGCATACTGTCGGACACCAGTCCGTAGACGCCCACGCGCCTGTACTCCTGAATGCGCTCTATCGCAGGGTCACGCTCCGAGGCAGCCTCCAGCAGTAGCTGTCTGGTCTCATCAAGCGTTCCGTTATAAAAGTCGTCCATGCTGTAAAAGCCGACGCCGACATTGATATCGTTCGGATGGCGCGCGGCAAGGCTGTCCTCGATGCCGCTGTAAAGGCAGGTAGTCGAGGATATCATGACCAGTACCATAGTCGCAAGGATACAGATGGAGGCAAGGCCCGCGCCGTTGCGCTTCATGCGGTAGACCATGGAGGAGACGGAGACAAAGTGGTTCGGCTTGTAGTAATAGCTTTTGTTCTTCTGAAGCAGACGGCAGAACACGACCGAGCCCGAGATAAAAACCATATAGGTCGCGGCAATGACCATCAGCACCGCGATGAAAAACCAGAACAGGGCCTGGACTGGCTGCTGTATGGCGATCAGATATGCCCCGGCCAGAAGTATCACGCCGAGCATTCCGATGACCCAATTTGCCTTCGGCGGTTTCTCGCCGACATTCTCGCTTCGCATGAGCTCCGACGGGTTGGAAAACTGAACCTGCCTGAGTGCGTTGAGCAGTATCAGCAAAAAAATTATCGCGAAGACCGCAAGCGTGCGCACTACGGAGGCTACTGAGACCGTGAATGTAAAGCTTACATCCTGTTTGAGTATGTTCACAAGACACAGCTCAGCAATCTTTGAAAGCGCGATGCCCAACACAAGGCCAACGCCGAGTGCGATGATGGCCGTCAACAGCGTCTCACACACGAGTATGAGCGCGATGTTTTTCTTGCCCATGCCCAGAACGCAATAGAGCCCGAACTCCTTTTTGCGCCGGCGGATAAGAAACGAATTAGTATAAAACAGGAATATGAGCGAGAAAAAGCCGATCACGACACAGCCCATACCCATTGTGGAAACAATGGTTGCGCCGCCGCGCAGGCCCGCCACGAGCTCTGACCCGGCAAGATAGCTGATTATATAGAACATCATCACCATGCCCGTGCAGGTGAGGATATAGGGCGTGTACAGGCGGCTGTTTTTCCTCATCCCGCTCCACGCCAGCTTTGTGTAAAAGCCTGTTTTCATTGTGTGTCACCACCTGCCTGGAGCATGGTCAGCGTATCGGAGATCCTCTGATACATCTGCTCATTGGTGCCCTCGCCGCGATACAGCTGGTGGTACACCTCTCCGTCCTTGATAAATAGCACGCGCCCCGCATGCGAAGCGGCCTTTACCGAATGTGTGACCATGAGGATGGTCTGGCCGCTGCTGCCCAGCCAGCCGAACAGGCGCAGCAGCTCGTCGGTGGACTTTGAGTCCAGCGCGCTGGTGGGCTCGTCCGCGAGTATTATCTTCGGCTCCGTTATTAGCGCCCGGGCCACGGCCGCGCGTTGCTTCTGCCCACCGGATATTTCATAGGGGTATTTTTTGAGCAGCTCGGAAAGACCAAGCTGCGGGGCCAGGAAATCCAGCCTTGCCCGCATGTCGGCATATGGTCTTCCCGCGAGGACCAGAGGTAAAAAGATATTGTCCTCGATAGAGAAAGATGGTGTCTGTTCCAGTGTATCCAAGTCCGTTCTTCCCTGATTTATCAACGGTTTCACGACACTCAAAACAGCGAGGAACAGGCACAATTATTTTAGGTTACTAGCATTTTACTAACAGCTCAGGTTATTAACAAACCGTCAATTACAGCGCTCTGATCTTCCGCGTTACGCCGTTGTACACCCGAGGATTAGCCACTTGCAGGGTGTCCATGAGGTCGTCCACAATGGCGAGTTGGGATTGGGCGAATCCGGCAACCAGACGGGCGTTTTGCAGTTTTCTGCTTTTTTAGCCATCACGCGCACCTCCTGTTGCTCTTTTATACTACAAGCGGTATGTGATGCCAATAGAAAACAGCCCGGGCACTCGGGTGTCCGGGCTGTTCGCTTCTCTCACAGACAGATCTTTTGTCCCCAGGCCGTAAATTTCACGCTAAGGGCTTTATCGGAAGAACTGTCTTTTGTAGGGACGATTAAAACACATCAACCAGTTTCAACCGGTTTACTTCAGGATGTTTTCAACGTACCTCATCAGTATGGTTGCGCACTGCGCCCTAGTAGCAAGGTCCTGCGGTGCAAGAGTGTCGGACGACACCCCCATGATAATGCCGTTTTCGATCGCCCACGCCATGGCCTCAGTGGCCCAATCGGATACAGACGAAGCATCACTATAACCAGTGAGGGTCCCATCGGTGTCCGGTTCTCCGGCATACCTCCAAAGCATCACGACCAGCTGTTCCCGAGTCACGGAGTCAGTGGGATTTGTGCCATCGGATATTCCTGCGTCTGTTGCCCAATCATATGCGTCGACCAGCCAACTACTTCCGGTAATAAATTCACAATCCATGCGTGCCAAAACTGCCCATACCATGCCGCGGGTCATTTCCGTGTCCGGGTCAAATGTTGTATCAGAGGTTCCTTCCAACAAGCCGTACCTATACGCATATGTCACAGCCTCGCTGTACCAAGCATTTTCCGTCACATCTGTATACGCAGGCTCACTGCTCTTGTAGGTCACCGTAATGATAACATTTTCATCTGGTTGCACAAAAGACCATGTATTGTCCGCAAAGTCTCGGCTCATCTGTACCGTGTTTCCGTCCGCATCAGTTATAATTATCTGGTCTACCACATAACCGTCGCTAGGCTCTGGAGTTACAACAACGGTCTCACCCACGACAGGCGTTTCATTGCTTATACTGACCGAACCGTTTATATTTGTACTGACCTCCACTGTATATGGTAAGTCCTCACTATCTTCGGTTTCGTCTTCGGTTTCGTCTTCAGTTTCGTCTTCGGTTTCGTCTTCAGTTCCGTCTTCAGTTCCGTCTTCAGTTCCGTCTTCAGTTCCGTCTTCGGTTCCGTCTTCGGTTCCGTCTTCGGTTTCCGGATCCCAAGATTCAAAAATCAGTCTACCCTCTTCAATGTACAT
>CAZSRK010000016.1:0-47196 GCA_964609305.1 uncultured Oscillospiraceae bacterium | reverse complement strand
ATTAATATTCGCAGGGGGTCTATTTGAGTATGAACGGGCTCGTCCGCCAAGTCATGCCGCCGCCGCGCTCCGCCTTTGCCGGATACCCGAGAACATACAGATCGTCCGATGCACATTCCAGCGCAAACAGTGCACGGTCCTGTGCGGGCAGGTTTTTAACAGAGGCGGGTTTCGTTATAACAGGGATCTGAGAGCCGGAGCCCGCCGTGCGCAGTACCTCACAGCCCTTTTCAGTAGCAGCGAGCAGCCGGGCATATGGGGGAGTCCCGTCAGACATACCGGCTTTCACACCGAGGGCAGCGCACATGGTCATCCTGCGTATGCGGGAGAGTGCGAACCGTTTCGTTTTTGCAGCGGCGTATATTGAGTCGAGCGAGGTTTCCTCGCAGGCCGCGCGCATGATCCTGCGTCCGAGGCCGTCGCCCTCATCGGGAAGACTGTCATAGGCTTCGCCGCCGAGCATACGCAGCCGGGAAATAATGGCCGATTCAAGTGAGGATACAAAGACAGGGCCTTTGCCGCTGTGAGCCTCTCTCATGAAAACCGCCGCAGCCGCGCGGGGCATCAGGGAATATGCATCATCTTCCAGCATCAGCATACCGCGAAGCTCGGAGGCGGAGCGGTATTCAGAACCGGAGGCACGCCTGTCATGTCCCGCGCCGCGGCGCTTGATCGTGACAGGGATCATATCCAGGCGCTGCTGGCAGATGGCTTTTATGTATTCCACCGCGAGAATGTTGTTCGACGTCTCAAGAAATTTCGCGCTCTCGCCGATTTCCCGCATCAGGACCCTCTGCCGTACAACGGCATGTGGGCTTTCTCCTGAGGCCGCCTCGCGCTTTATCATATTGTCAAGCGCCGGATCAATGAGAGCCTCCGCAAGCTTCTCAAGAGGCTCGACGGAGCCTGTCTCGCTGCCAAAGCTCAGATGGGTGACGACGCCGAGTGCGCCGAGAAGGCCGACCGACCCTCTTGCGAAGCCTTCGGCCGAGGACAGAGCCCAGGGAACAGGCAGCTCGAAAACAAGGTCGGCGCCACATCGGACGGCGGCTTCCGCTCTTGCAAACTTGCTGAACACGGCGCTTTCCCCGCGCTGAACGAAATTGCCGCTCATGACACACACTATTGCGCAATCGCCTTTGACCAGCTTACGGCTCTCTTCAATATGATGCATATGTCCCATATGGAAGGGGTTATACTCTCCAATAATACCGATAACGTCCATATTTTGCGCCTCCTTCTAAAAAACACTTGCGTTTTGCAAAAAAAGTATTAAAATACTTTTGTCTCATACGCATATTCTACAACTTATCAAACTGTTTTACAATAAGAAAGGAATCGTCACTATGAAAATCTTGGTCATTAACGCCGGCAGCTCCTCCCTGAAATACCAGCTGTTCGATATGGAAAATGAACAGGTTCTCGCAAAGGGCCTTTGCGAGCGCATAGGCATCGATGGACATCTCAAACACACACCTCTCGCAGGCGGCAAACCCGTTTTTGACGAGGATGTTGCGTTTCCCACCCACTCCGAGGCGATCGCGGCCGTAATGGACAAGCTCATGAGTGTCGAATACGGCGTAATATCAAACGCGAGCGAGATCGGCGCCGTCGGGCACCGCGTGGTTCACGGCGGAGAGAGCTTTGCCGGGTCTGTCCTCATCACGGACGAGGTCATGAAAGCGCTTGATGAATGCATCCCTCTTGCCCCGCTTCACAATCCCGCGAATATCACGGGCATCAACGCCTGCAAGGACGTCCTCGGCGACATTCCGCAGGTCGCCGTGTTTGACACGGCGTTCCATCAGACCATGCCCAGAAAAGCCTATATGTATGCCATCCCCTACGAGTATTACGAGAATGACAAGGTCCGCCGATACGGCTTCCATGGCACCTCCCACCGCTATGTCTCTTCCCGTGCCGCCGACATGCTCGGCAAACCCATCGAGAGCCTGAAACTCATTTCATGTCACATGGGCAACGGAAGCTCCATCTGCGCCGTCGAGTACGGCAAGAGCATCGATACCTCCATGGGTTTTACTCCGCTGGCCGGGCTTCCCATGGGAACGCGCTGCGGCAATATAGACAGCGGAGCTGTGCAGTTCCTGATGCATAAGCATGGATATGACATTGACGAGATGCTCAACATCCTTAACAAGAAGTCCGGCGTTCTTGGCGTTTCCGGAGTGTCCAGCGATTTCCGCGATCTGGACGCCGCCGCGTCCGAGGGCAATGAGCGCGCAAAGCTTGCTCTAGATATGTTCAACTACTGGGCTGCAAAGATAATCGGCTCCTACGCTGCTGCAATGAACGGCGTCGACGCCATTATCTTCACCGCCGGCGTCGGCGAAAACAGCGCCACCACCCGTGCGGGTATCTGTGAGTATCTGGGCTATCTCGGCTGTAAGCTGGATCCCGATGCCAACAGCGGCCGCGGTAAGGAAGCCGTTGTAAACACCCCCGAAAGCAAGGTCAAGCTGCTCGTCATCCCGACGAATGAGGAGCTTGTCATCGCCCGCGATACCAAAGAAATCGTCGGCTGCTAAAGTCAATACCACGGCCCTTGTCTTCTACACAAAGGCAAGGGCTTTTTTTGCACAAATTTTGCATAAATTTCTTTGACGGAGCTATTGACAAACAGAAGGGAAGATATTAATATATGATCAGATGTTCAAATGAACAAATGTTTGATATGGAGGCCATGTTATGAAAAAGGTTTTCAAAATGAAAAATCTTGACTGCGCCAATTGCGCGGCCAAAATGGAAAACAAAATTAAAAAGCTTGACGGCGTCAGGGACGCATCTATAAGTTTTATGAACCAGCGTCTGACGATAGAGGCGGAGGAGTCGGAATTTGAATCTATAATCGACAGAGCCGCCGAGATATGCAGGAAAGTAGATAAGGAATGTGAAATAGTGAGGTAAGTGTCATGACACGAAGTCAGAAAAAAGACTGTATCCGGCTTGCCGCCGGTGTAGTTCTTATGCTGCCGGCATTGTTGATACAGGCGCAGAGCTGGTACATAGAGCTTGCGCTCTTCCTCGTGCCGTATCTTGTGATTGGCGGAGGAGTGCTGCTCAACGCCGGAAGGAACATACTCAACGGTCAGATTTTTGACGAGAATTTTCTTATGAGCGTTGCGACTGTCGGCGCTCTGTGCCTCGGTGAATATACCGAGGCGGTAGCGGTAATGCTGTTTTACCAGGTGGGAGAGCTTTTCCAAGATTTTGCGGTAAACCGCTCGCGCCAGTCGATAGCGGAGCTTATGGACATAAGGCCGGATTTTGCCAACATAGAGCGCGACGGGGAGCTTGTGCAGGTGCATCCCGAAGAACTGGCGGTCGGGGACGAGATCGTCATACTGGTGGGGGAGCGTGTGCCCTGCGACGGTGTTGTTATCGAGGGCGAGTCACAGCTTGATACGGCGGCGCTGACCGGTGAGAGCGTACCGGTGCAGATACATGCCGGCAGCGACATAGTAAGTGGTTCGATAAACCTAAGCGGTGTCCTGCGCGTGCGCATCACAAAGCCGTTCGGCGAATCGACAGTGGCCAGAATAATGGAGCTCGTTGAAAGTGCGAGCGATAAAAAAGCGAAAACGGAAAACTTCATAACGCGCTTTGCACGTTGGTACACGCCAGCCGTATGCGCAGCGGCCCTGCTTCTGGCTGTTGTGCCCCCGCTGTTTGTCGGCGACTGGGCCGGATGGATCCGGCGTGGGCTGACTTTCCTTGTGGTGTCCTGCCCATGCGCGCTTGTGATTTCGGTACCGCTGAGCTTTTTCGGAGGACTGGGTGCGGCGTCGACGCAGGGAATACTGGTAAAGGGGGGGAATTATCTTGAGGCCCTGGTAAAGGCGGAGACCGTTGTTTTTGACAAGACCGGCACGCTGACCAAGGGGAGCTTCTCTGTCGTAGCGGTCCATCCGCAGGAGATGGATGAGGCGCGGCTGCTTGAGCTGGCGGCTCTTGCGGAGTGTTCAAGCACCCATCCGCTTGCAAGATCAATCATTGCCCACTATGGCAGTACTCCTGACAGGAGCGCCGTGTCCAATATAACCGAAAAGGCCGGCAATGGCGTAATTGCCGATATAGACGGCAGCAGGGTGATCGTGGGCAATGATCGCCTGATGGAGTCTGAGGGCATGGATAGCCATGCCTGCCACATCCCCGGCACGATAATACACATTGCGGTCGACGGTAGATATGCCGGCCATATCGTGATATCCGATACGGTAAAGCCGGACTCGGCCGAGGCCGTGTCGCAGCTTAAATCCCTTGGCGTGCACAGGACCGTGATGCTTACGGGAGACAGGCCCGAGGTCGCCGATCGCGTGGCGGTCGAGCTTGGTATCGACGAGTATCATGCCGGGCTTCTTCCGGAAAACAAGGTGGAATATGTCGAAAGGATGCTTGACGAAAAGCGCGAGGGAACGAGCCTTGTATTTGTCGGAGACGGGATAAACGATGCGCCGGTACTCATGCGCGCTGATATAGGTGTTGCCATGGGAGCTCTAGGTTCTGATGCGGCGATAGAGGCCGCGGACATTGTGCTCATGGATGACAAGCCGACGCATATAGCGACCGCAATGCGTATAGCGCGCAAAACAATGAGCATAGTGCGCGGGAATATTATCTTTGCGCTTGCAGCAAAGGGTATTGTGCTGATTTTGGTCGCATTGGACCTTGCCAACATGTGGCTAGCTGTGTTTGCTGATGTCGGCGTCTCTGTTATAGCCATACTCAACGCCATGCGCTGCATGAAAATCAAATAGTGTTGTTGAATCCTGAGCGATTTCGTGTTATCCTTTTATCAACTGCCGGCCAGATGCCAGAAGAGGCGGACGGCCGGCAGATGTTTTTGAGGTGAGAGGATGAAGACTGGGAAAACAGTTTCGGCGGTCATGCTCGCGCTTTTATCCCTGTGCCTGTGCATACTGGTCGCTGTGCGTGTACGGCACAATGAGCCGGCAGATGAGATATCGTCTGATCCTGTCTCTACCCAGGTTCCGCAGGAGAGCGGGCCTGTGGCTCAGCAGACAGCCGAGCCACAGACCTTTGCTCCGGAACCTGCTTCTGAGCCAACGCCGGAACCCATGCCGGAACCACCGGATATAGATATAACAGAATGGCAGTACCGGCTCGTGAACACCGAACATCTGCTCGAGAGCGACTACGAGCCGGAGCTTACGATGCTCGAGGACGGGCAGTATTTTGGCTCCCGAGCTACCGACGCCCTGCAAAGCTTTGTAAACGCCGCGAGGGAAGCGGGACTCACGGCGATCGTGACGTCGAGTTATCGCTCCTATGCCACGCAGCAATATCTTTTCAACAATAAGGTTAACCAGACAGGCAGCGAGGAAGCGGCCGCAAGAATAGTTGCTGTCCCCGGAAGCAGCGAGCATCAGCTGGGCCTGTCTGCGGATATCGTCGACGGGTATTATGAATACATGAATGAGTCGCTGGCCGATACGGCGCTGTCGCAGTGGATGTACGAGCACTGCTGGCAATACGGCTTTATACTGCGTTATCCGGAGGATAAACAGGACATAACAAATATAATGCTCGAGCCCTGGCATTTCCGTTATGTTGGGCAGGAAGCTACGCAGTATATAATGGAAAACGGGCTGTGCCTTGAGGAATTTGTGGCGCTTTACGAATGAGAGCTATGTGCACATCGTAAAAAATCCGGCCTGGGGCCTTTGGCCCCAAACCGGATTTTTTGCGTTTGAAGATGGTTACTTGATGTTATTCTCGTAGGACTCGATCATCTTCTTGACCATCTGGCCGCCGACGGAGCCGGCCTGCCTGCTGGTAAGGTCGCCGTTGTAGCCGTTGGTCAGGTTGACGCCGACTTCGTTGGCAGCCTCCATCTTGAAGCGGTTCATGGCCTCACGAGCGTTGGGGTTGACAAGATTATTGCTGTTCTTGGACATTTTGCGTATCTCCTTTAATAATTTGTCGGGCTTTGTTATCCCGAGTGTATTCTTTCCCCGACGAAGACTTATATTCCGGCAAAGTTCATGTAAATATTGCTTGCACCGGTCGGAAAATGCAACTTCGCGTTTATTGACTTATGTACCTATGGAGATACATTATAAATGTGTCGAGACTTCTATGTGATGTCGAGATTCAGCTTAAACCGTTGTATGTCCATGAAGATTTTCTTGCGCAATTTTCACGGTCACAGTTTGTGACGGCGCTTAATTTTACACGTATTTCACAAATATACGAAAAGACATGAAAATATGCTTGCAATCCTTTTTGCACTGTGTTATGCTCAGCTCAGTTATAAAGATTTTCTGAAAAATTATATTTTTTATAAAAGGAACATCTTGACATGAACTTCAGTCTCGGCCTGGTAATACTTATTGGCATTATTCTTATCGTAGTAACTGCGGTAAAGGATAGTGCTAAAGGTAATGCCTGAAAAGCTTTGCATAACAGAGATTGAAGGGAAAAACTTCAATTCATTGTAAGGTAAGCGAAAGCCTGTGGCTACTTTAGCCGCAGGCTTTATTTTTCAACGTCTCGGGAGGGAAAAAACATGAAGATGACAGGTGCACAGATCCTGGTGGAAACATTGCTCGAGCAGCGGGTGGATACGGTATTCGGATATCCCGGTGGGACAATCCTTAACGTATACGACGCGCTTTATGACTATCAGGACCGTATACGGCACATCCTGACGGCACACGAGCAGGGCGCATCGCATGCCGCCGACGGCTATGCCCGCAGCACGGGAAAGGTCGGAGTCTGCTTTGCAACCAGCGGACCGGGCGCGACAAACCTTGTGACTGGAATAGCTACGGCGTACATGGACTCTTCGCCGGTCGTGTTCATAACCTGCAACGTTACGGAGAACCTGATAGGCAAAGACTCGTTCCAGGAAGTGGATATAACCGGCATCACGATGCCGATAACCAAGTGCAACTATCTTGTCAAGGACGTAAACCAGCTCGCTGACATAGTCAGAGAGGCTTTTGCGATAGCCAGAAGCGGCCGGCCGGGTCCCGTGCTTATAGACATTGTAAAGAACGTGACCGCCGCAGTCGCCGATTACGAGTATCTTCCGCTCGAGGAGCATGCCAATCACGGCCGGCTTGCGGCCATGCGGCGCAGGTCGTCCCACGATCTGAGCGACCCGAAAGTCGATGCAAATGATGTCAACATCCTGCTCGATATGATAAAAGAGAGCGAGCGCCCGATGGTTCTCGTCGGCGGCGGTGTTATCCGCTCCAAGGGCGCCGTGCCGGAGTTCCGGCGCTTTATAGAGACCCTCGGGATACCGACGGCGTCGACCATTATGGGCGGCGGAGCCATACCGGGAAATCATCCGCTCATGACCGGAATGATAGGTATGCACGGCTCCAGGTGCTCAAACCTTGCCACCTGCGAATGTGATCTGCTCATAGCCATAGGCTGCCGTTTTTCTGACCGTGTGGCGACCGATCCCGACAGTTTTGCCAGCCAGGCGAAGATAGTGCAGATAGACATTGACCGCGCCGAAATCGACAAGAACGTCAAGACTGACCATCACGTCATCGGCGATGCGCGCAAGGTGCTGGAGCTGCTCAACTATCAGCTCCCCGAGAAGGATTTCACCGAGTGGAGGGAGCATGTGCTCTCCCGCAGGGAAAACCCGCGCAAGATCGGCGACGGCCTTCAGCCCTTTGAAATCATGGAGGCCATACAGCAGGCCGATACCGACGCCATCATAGCCACGGATGTTGGCCAGCATCAGATGTGGGCAGCTCAGTTTTTCCATTTTGCATATCCTGGACAGCTTCTCACCTCCGGCGGTTTTGGCACGATGGGCTTCGGCATGGGCGCTGCGATGGGCGCGAAACTGGCAAACCCGGACAAGACCGTCGTTCTCTGCACCGGTGACGGCTGCTTCCGCATGAACTGCCACGAGCTTGCGACCGCGGAGCATTACAATATCCCGGTTATCATTGTTATTTTCAATAACGGAGCTCTCGGCATGGTCCGTCAGTGGCAGACGTTCATTTACAAAAAGCGCTATTCGCAGACCACGCTTGACCGTGGGCCCGACTTCATAAAGCTTGCCCAGGCTTATGGCCTTGACGGCGAGCGTGTCGCGACCAAGGAAGAGTTTGAACAGGCCTTTGCCAGGGGCAAACAGACGGGAAAGACATATGTTATCGAGTGCATGATCGACATGGATGAACTCGTCCGGCCGATGGTCAGCACCGGATCCCCGATGACCGAACCCATTATCAAATAAGAGGTGAGCAGAATGAATGGAAACATAAAGCGTCATACACTTTCGGTCCTTGTCGAAAACGCTGCCGGCGTGCTCAGCCAGGTCTCGCGCCTGTTCTCCCGTAAGGGATATAATATCGAATCCCTGGCCGTCGGCACGACGGACAGCCCCGATGTGTCCCGTATCACCATTGAGGTCAACGGCGACGATCAGCAGATAGAGCAGATCATAAACCAGCTGCGTAAACAGTACGTTGTCTATTCCGTCAGGGCCCTCAATGCAGAAAACTCAATCAGACGCGAACTGGTGCTCATCAAAGTCAGCGCCGACAGCCGCGAGACGCGCAACGAGGTCGTGCAGCTTGCAAATATCTTTCGCGCGTCCATCATCGACGTGTCGACGACGACTCTCACGCTTGCGATAATCGGTGAGGAGTCAAAGAACGATGCGCTTGAACAGCTCCTGTCGGAGTTCGGTATACTCGAGCTGGTCCGGACCGGCATCGTCGCGCTTGAGCGCGGACAGTCGACCATCAGCGACGAGCACAAGGAGACCACGGAGTTCAATCTTGGAAAGAGCACAATCTGAAAAGGAAAATCCAAATCGTAATCAATTATAAAAGGAGAAATCATCATGGCTAAGATGTACTATGAAAAGGATTGCAATCTCAGTGAGCTTGACGGGAAGAAGATCGCCATTATTGGCTACGGCTCTCAGGGTCACGCTCATGCAATGAACCTGCGTGACAGCGGCTGCGACGTAATTGTCGGCCTGTACAAGGGAGGAAAGAGCTGGGCCGTTGCAGAAAAGGACGGCTTCACCGTCATGACCACCGCGGAGGCAACAAAAGCCGCAGATATCATCATGATCCTCATCAACGATGAGAAACAGGCGGACATGTATGCTAAGGACATCGCTCCGAACATCACCGCGGGCAAGGCTCTGGCTTTTGCGCATGGCTTCAATATCCACTTCGGCCAGATTGTACCTCCTTCGGACATCGACGTTTTCATGATAGCGCCAAAGGGTCCCGGACACACCGTCCGCTCAACCTATGTAAGCGGCAAGGGCGTGCCCTGCCTGCTGGCAGTTTATCAGAACGCTACCGGAAAAGCCTATGATATCGGCCTTGCCTATGCTGCCGGCATCGGCGGCGCACGCGGCGGCGTCATGGAAACAACATTCCAGGACGAGACCGAGACTGACCTCTTTGGCGAGCAGGCTGTGCTCTGCGGCGGTGTTGTTGAGCTCATGAAGCTCGGCTTTGAGACCCTTGTCGAGGCCGGATATGAGCCTGAAAACGCATATTTCGAGTGCATCCATGAGATGAAGCTAATCATCGACCTCATCAACAAGGGTGGCGTTGCGATGATGAACTACTCCATCTCCGACACCGCCGAGTACGGAGAATATGTTTCCGGTCCGCGCGTGCTGCCCTATGAGGAGACTAAAAAGAACATGAAGGCTGTCCTCACGGATATCCAGAACGGAAAATTTGCCGGACAGTGGATCGCCGAGAATAAGAACGGCCGCATCTTCTTCAACGCCTCCCGCCGTATGCTTGCCAAGCACCAGATGGAGCAGGTTGGGTCCGAGCTGCGCCGCAATATGCTCTGGGGCGAGGATACCGATCCCGACACTGCGAGCAACTGACGGAGGTAGCCAATGAACAGCAACAACGTCAAAAAGGGAATACCCGCGGCGCCGAACCGCTCGCTGTTCTACGCCCTGGGGTATACAAAGCAGGAGCTTGAGCGCCCGCTCATCGGCGTTGTAAACTCTTATAACGAGATCGTACCGGGCCATATGAACCTCGACAAGATCGCAGAGGCTGTAAAGGCCGGCGTCCGCGCAGCCGGCGGCACGCCGATCGAGTTTCCCGCTATTGCCGTCTGCGACGGTATCGCGATGGGACACACGGGTATGAAGTATTCTCTCGTCACCCGCGATCTTATCGCTGACTCGACCGAGGCCATGGCGATAGCGCACCAGTTTGATGGCCTTGTCATGATTCCCAACTGTGACAAGAACGTGCCCGGCCTTCTCATGGCGGCCGCGCGCGTGAATATACCGACCATTTTCTGCTCCGGCGGGCCGATGCTCGCCGGCCGTCTGCCGGACGGAAGACGTACCTGTCTTAGCCACATGTTCGAGGCTGTCGGTTCCTATTACGCCGGTAAGCTCGACGAGTCCGGCGTTGAGACATATGAGGAAAACGCCTGCCCCACCTGCGGATCCTGTTCCGGTATGTATACGGCAAACTCCATGAACTGTCTGTGCGAAGCCATAGGAATGGCCCTGCCCGGCAACGGCACCATCCCGGCTGTATATTCCGCAAGGCTCCGTCTTGCAAAGCAGGCGGGCATGCAGATCATGGAGCTTGTCCGCAAGGATATCCGGCCGCGAGACATTATGACGGAGGAGGCCTTCCGCAACGCCGATACCGTGGATATGGCCCTCGGCTGCTCGACGAATACCATGCTGCATCTTCCGGCGATAGCGCACGAGTGCGGTATAGAGCTTGCCCTTGACGAATCCAATGAGATATCCGCACGCACGCCAAATCTGTGTCATCTCGCGCCCGCGGGCGACACATATATGGAGGACCTTGACGCAGCGGGAGGGGTATACGCGGTTATGATGGAGCTGACAAAGAAGCGGCTTCTGGATACCGACGTTATGACCTGCACCGGAAAGACGCTTGGCGAGAACATGAAAGGCGTCGTGAACCGCGACGAGAATATCATCCGGCCCATCGACAATCCGTATTCACCCGATGGCGGAATCGCCGTTTTGAAGGGGAACCTCGCTCCTGAGGGCTGCGTCGTAAAGCGCAGCGCCGTGGAGCCCGAGATGATGAAGCACACTGGCCCCGCGCGGGTGTTCGACTCGGAGGATGAAGCCATTGCCGCCATTTATGCGGGGAAGATAGTCGCGGGCGACGTCGTCGTGATACGCTATGAGGGGCCGAAAGGCGGACCCGGCATGCGCGAGATGCTCAACCCGACCTCTGCCATCGCGGGAATGGGTCTGGACAAGGACGTCGCGCTCATAACCGACGGCCGCTTCTCCGGCGCGACGCGCGGAGCATCTATCGGCCATGTCTGTCCCGAGGCGGCGCAGGGCGGAAATATCGCCCTTGTACAGGAGGGCGATATGATTGAGATCGACATCCCGTCCTGCTCTATCAAGCTTCTGGTTGACGATGAGACGCTTGAAGCCCGGAGACAGTCCTGGGTCTGCCCTCCGCCGAAGATCACGACCGGTTATCTTGCCCGATATGCAAAACAGGTCGCCTCGGCAGCAAGGGGAGCGATTCTCGAGTGACGGAGGCGACGCCATGACGGGCGAACTTGAATTGCTGCGGGAGCGGCTGGATACCCTTGTTGTTTTTCGCTCCCTGGCGGACAGCGAGCCGCTGTGCTCGCTGCGCGCCTTTTTGCAGACCGGGACGGCCCGGGACTACTGCGCCTTTGTGGAGGCGGTGTATGCCGGGGGCTTCGACCTGTCAAAGCAGCTTCTGGAAGCCGCGGCGGCAGACGACAACATATATGTCCGTCTCTGCTCGCAGGGAAGAGACGTTCCACAGGTGCTCAAAGCCTGCGTTGAAAACGAGCTTGATACGCTTGGCCTGGTGTCAAACCTCAGCTCAAGCCGGCTGCGCCATGCCGTCGATCACGACGGCTTCCTTCCGGACTTTGAGTCGACGCATATGGATTTCCGCGCGGAGTATATGCGATGCATCGAGGATATTTCCGTAAACGGATACGGCATATACGCCCAGCACAGGATGTTTGCCGTCCGCGAAGGCAGCCTCGCTCCGGTGATGTCTCCGGACAACGTGCAGCTTCATGATCTGATTGGATATCGCCGCCAGCGGGAGGCTGTGATGGGGAATACCCTGGCCCTGCTTGATGGGCTGCCGGCTGCCAATGTGCTGCTATATGGCGACGCGGGCACCGGTAAATCCTCGACGGTTAAGGCTGTTGTCAACCACTTTGCCGACAGAGGGCTCAGGATGGTCGAAATTCGAAAGGACCAGCTTCGGGAACTGCCGGAGGTAATGGCAATTGTGCGCGATAACCCGCTTAAATTCATAATTTTTATCGACGATCTGTCTCTCAGCGCGGATGATGACTCCTTTGGAAGCCTGAAGGCTATACTCGAAGGCTCCGGTTCATCCCAGGCAAAGAACACGGCGATATATGCCACGAGCAACCGGCGGCATCTGGTGAAGGAGAGCTTTTCCGACCGTGACGGTGATGATATACACCGGCGTGACACGATACAGGAACAGATGTCGCTCTCGGAGCGTTTCGGGCTTACCGTATTGTACGGGGCCCCGGATAAGAACGTGTATCTTGAAATCGTCAGGGGCCTTGCCGCAAGAAAGGGGATAGGCCTTCCGGCGGAGGAACTGGAAAAACAGGCGGAGGTGTTCGCCCTCGAAAAAGGCGGCCGCTCCGCGCGCTGCGCCGAACAGTTCACAAACCGGATCCTGGCAGAACGAAACCAAAAGGATATGAGATAATGCTGACACTTGACAAGGTATACCATGCAAATTATATACTCAAGGACGTGATCCGGAAAACGGATGTGATACATGCGTCGAATATCAACAGGGAAAGCGAGATATGGCTCAAGACCGAGAACCTGCAGATAACCGGTTCGTTCAAGGTCCGTGGAGCTTATTACAAAATGAGCCTGCTCACGCCGGAGGAAAAGGCCTGCGGCGTCGTTGCGTGCTCTGCCGGCAACCATGCGCAGGGCGTTGCTCTCGCAGCGCAGAAAAACGGCATCAAATCCGTAATATGCCTGCCGGACAGCGCGCCCATTTCAAAGGTAGAGGCGACTAAGAGCTACGGCGCGGAAGTCTGTATGGTCGACGGTGTGTACGACGACGCTTACGAATATGCACTGAAGCTGCGCGATGAAAAGGGGTATACATTTATCCATCCTTTCGATGATGAGGCGGTGATTGCCGGTCAGGGGACCATAGCTCTGGAGCTGTGCGATCAGCTCAAAGACATCGACGCCGTTGTCGTCCCGATCGGCGGCGGCGGGCTTATAGCGGGCATCGCCTTTACTCTCAAGGCGCTCGATCCGCGCATAAAGGTCTATGGTGTGCAGTCGGCGGGAGCACCGGGTATGTATATGGCCCGCAGGAACGGCGCCGTCGGGACCATTGACAGCACCTCGACGATAGCCGACGGCATCGCTGTAAAGCGTCCTAGCGATCTTACATATGAGATCTGCTCACAATGCGTGGACGATATAGTCACTGTCACGGACGATGAGATATCGGCCGCTATCCTCGCGCTTATGGAACAGCAGAAGCTGGTAACGGAGGGCGCCGGAGCCGCATCTGTCGCCGCGGTTATGTTCAACAAGTTGCCGATAAAGGGCAAAAAGACGGTCTGCATACTCTCCGGCGGCAACATTGACGTTACTATCCTCTCCCGCGTGATAGAGCGCGGCCTGCTAATGAGCGGCCGCAACTGCCAGCTCACGATAGAGCTTGTTGATAAGCCGGGACAGCTGCTGAGCGTTGCGCGCACGATCGCGGAGCTGGGCGGAAACGTCATATCCGTGCATCACGAGCATGCAAATGAGGGCAGCGACATAAACGGCTGTTATCTCAGGCTGGAACTGGAGACCAGGAACTTCGAGCATATCGAGCTGATAAGAAAGGCGCTTGTTGACAACGGACTGAAGATAGTCGACAGTCGCGCCTGATATCTCCAAGACAGGAAATTACATAAAAACAGCCTCTGACGCATATTGTTGTGTCAGGGGCTGTTTTTATGTGCAGGTATGGGCGATAGATAACCTCAGGCCATGTCATTTAAGAATATTTACAAAGTGCACATAATATGCTAAATATAGGATACGAATTAAGAGCAAGTTGCACAAAAATACCTTGACTTTGTCTGTTAGTTTGTATACAATGTGTTCATGCACATATCAAAATCAAAACTGTAAAGGAGAATGACAATGGCTGAGATGAAAATTCTTGATCTGAACGAACTCGGACGCGCGGTAGATGTGCCGTCGAGGGAGTTTACGCCGCCGATCCCCGGGGCGAAACCGATGCTGGAGCAGGTATGGGACGGCGACTATGTCCAGAAAGCAGTCGACTATCTGCAGAAAAATTATAAATCCAAGGGAGGCCAATATTCAATACTGGGGCATGTTCCCTCATGGGTATGCATTGCTTTTGCCGATGCGCTGATGCCGGAGTGCGAATGCTTTTTTGCCACTCCAAATCACGATGAGAACAACACCTTTACGCATCTGCCGATCCATGACTTGAAGACAGGGGCGCTTGATCCCTCGATTCCGTACCAGCAGACCGTCAGGGAGGAGGGAGACTTTATATATGTCGATTTCGGCTTGACAGAGGACGTCTCATGGGAGGAACTAATAAACAAGGTCTCGCCCAATCTCACGCTGCCCGAGCTGCCGGCCGGAAAGAACGTATGCCTGTTTTCCAACGCCCACTACCCGCTGCAATGGGTTGTCATAAACCACTACGCCAAAAATGCAAGGGGCGTTTTCTGCGCTGACCATGATGCGCCGGTCTACCGCTGTGCGATCCCCGGCACGTCCGGATATAAATATGGTGAGGAGGTGCCCCGCAAGGCGTAATATAAGGACAGCCCGGTGAAAACACAAGTCCCTGAACTGAATAGTGCCTGAAAGGATGTTAATGCCGATGAAGATGAGAGCTACTTGTCTAATGATAACGCTGGCGATGCTTATAGTTATCTTTGCCGGCTGCGGAGGGGACACTGTACAGGACTCTACTGTTACGGATGAGTCTGTTGATAACACCGGAACGGAGGCTCCTCAGAGTCAGGCTCCGGAAGAGGAACCTGACTCTGAGGAAAATGGGGAAAGCGCCGAGGCAACGGTCTTTCCCCTTGCAGAGAAACGGGAGCTTAGCTATTATTTCATGTGGTCGCAGGCGCTGTGCGACATAATGGATGACCCGGAAGAGCTGCTGTATTTCCAGGCCCTGGAGGAGGCAACGAACGTCCACCTTGATATAGAGCCTTTCCTTGTAACGAATGCGGCAGAGCTTTATCCCGTCATGGTCGCCGGGGGAGACTGGTGCGACCTTGTTGACGGGGTGAACGGCTATTACGCCGGGGGATATTCGCAGGCTCTTGAGGATGATTTTATAATTCCTTTAAACGATTATGTTGAGTATATGCCAAACAATTCGGACCTGATTGATAGTAATGAGGAGCTGAAAAAGGTAATATATCTTGACGACGGATCCATGCCGTCCTTCGGCACCGTTTACAACGGTGGATAACCCATAACCTATGGGCTGGTTATAAGAACCGACTGGCTTGAACAGGTGGGCATGGAGATGCCGCGAACCATCGAGGATTACCACGATGTCCTGACGGCCTTCAAAACGGAGCTGGGCGTTGAGTCACCGCTGTGGATGAGCATGTACGGCGCTTATCAGAACCACGCTTTTTCCTCCGCCTTTGGCGTGACGGCGCTCACGACGACTAATCTTTCGGCCCCTTTCTACGTTGAGGATGGGCAGGTATATTTCGGCCCTATACAGGACGGCATGAAGCAGTATCTGGCGACAATGGCGCAGTGGTATGAAGAGGGACTGATTTACAGCGATTTTATGACAGTGTCAAACAACTTTTTCCCTGATTTTTCTCTTATTCAGGAACTTGGAGTATACACGATACCTGTCGGCATATTCAATCAGATGGGCATGTACTCGACGGACGAGGATTTTGCCATCTCCGCGTCCTATGACCCGGTCCTGAACGAAGGAGACACCCAGCACATCACATACAGTTCTGATGATATACTTGTCAGCGGCCTGTGCATTACGTCGGAATGCAGCGACCCTGTGCTTGCCGCGCAGTATATAGATTTCTGGTACAGTGAAGAGGGCTTTTATATTCTTAACTATGGAGTAGAGGGAGAAACCTATGAGCTCAACGAAAGCGGCGACCCGGTATATATAACCGATGTGGTGTTTGCCGATGACACGCTCACGACGGACCAGTGCCTGATGCTGGTCAGCAAGCAGTCGGGCTCGTTCGTGATAGATTACCTAAACAGGCAGAGCGTTGCCTTCAACGATGCACAGATGGAGGCTTTCGACATATGGGGAGAGGCGCAGGATGATTATCTTTACCCAACCAACGCGCTGCTTAATACTGAGGAGTCTGAGCTGTACGCGCAGATGTATCCTGAGCTTGCAACATATATCCAGCAGTACATACCCGCAGTGATAATAGGGGATATAGATCTTGATTCCAGCTGGGATGAATACATTGCAACCTGTGAGGAGCTGGGCAGTGAGGAGTGCACGGCCGTCAAACAGGCAGCTTACGACAGATATCTTGCAAGATAAGCCAAAATAAACGACGCGGGCATGGGTGTTCCCGGTGCGCCGCGAAAAAGACCTCACGGGGTTTGCGCACAGCGCAGGCCCTGTGAGGTCCTTGTGTTTATTCGCCGTAGAACCCGGCGACGGTGTCAAAAAAAGCGTCAATATTATCCCAAGGCGAGGCCGGCGGGATGTCGCAGCCCGAGGATATGATAAAATTCGGATAGAAACTGCAGGCCCTGAGTACGTCAAGCGTCTGCTCCCGCACGCTGTCAGGCGTGCCGCTGCGGAAGGCCCCTGCCGGGCTGACATTGCCCAGCACAAGTACGTCCGGCGGCATTTTCGCGCAGATCTCCGCCATATCGACAGCATCGCCAAAATGATATCCAAGCGCGCCGAAAGAAGCGAGCTCATCGATCATCTGAGGTGTTGACCCGCCGCAGTTGTGGTAGATAACGCCGAAGCTGTCACTTTGGACTTCGTCGACGATGAGCTTCATGTACGGCGTCGCAAACTCCGAAGCCATGGCGGCGGAAAGCAAACCGACGGCCGGCTCGGCGACGACGACGCCATTGGCTCCGACCGCTTTGTAGGCGTTTATGTATGCTATGATGAAGTCCGTTGCCTTTTGAAGCGTAGTGTGCACCATCTCCGGCTCGTCAAAGCAGTTGAGCATGATCTCGCTCATACCCATGAGCCTGCCGGCCAGTGAGTATGGGCCTATTACGCCTGCAAGTACGGGGCGGTCGGTTATGAGTTTTGCGGCCTGTTCAATGGCGCGGACATACAGGCCGGTGCGTCCCGCGCCGACCTCCGGTACTGCAAGACGGTCCGCGTCCCCGGGATGGTTGATAATGGAGCCTACGACTGTCGGAACCTCGTCGCCGATGACGCGCACCTCGGAGCCGAAAGCTTCCGCCTCGACTGAAAGATCCATCATGGATACCGAAGCCGCGCAGTCGCAGCGATCGGCGACGGCTTTCATACCCTGCGCCTGCAAAGAGCTGTCTGTTATAAGCTCCTGTACCGTAATGCCCAGCAGCTGGATACAGGGGAAAGAGAGGACCGGTATTGCCCGCTTTTTAGCGGAGGCTATCAGGGTATCTTTCCACTGCTTCATCATACTGCCGACCTACTTTCTGGCCAGCAGCAGCTCCGCCGCCTTGTTTGCGCAGGAAGCGCCGTCGACAGTGTAGGCATCCGCGCCGATTTCATCGCAGAATTCCTGAGTCACGGGCGCGCCTCCGACCATTATGATGACCTTGTCGCGGATGCCGGCGCTCTCCGCCGCCCTGACCACGTCGCCCATATAAGACATCGTTGTAGTGAGAAGTGCGGAAACGCAGATCACGTCGCACTTCTCGTCGATGGCCGTCTGTACGAATTTCTCTGCGGGTACGTCTACACCTAGGTCCACAATCTCTATGTTCTTGCTCTCGAGCATGAGTTTGACGATATTTTTGCCTATGTCGTGCAGATCGCCCTGTATGGTGCCTATGCAGCATTTTCCAATGGGCTCTGCGCCCTCCTGAGCGAGCAGAGGCTTTATAAGCTCAACTCCCTTGTTCATGGCGCGCGCTGAGATGAGCACCTCGGGTACGAAAGCCTCGTTTCTGGTGAAGCGGTCGCCTATGATGTTCATACCGTGCAGAAGTCCGTCATTGAGTATGTCCTGAGCGGAATAACCCTCCTCGATGGCCCTGGGAACGAGCTCGCCTATGGCTTTGAACTTGCCTGTCTCAATGGCGTTGGAGATTTCCTCAATAACAGTCATGCTGTTTTCCTCCCTTGGTATTTTGATTGGATATTTCTATAACACAGATTAAAATAATTATATTATCTGCACTGGGATAAAGCAATACCCTGAGGTTTGATTCTTTTGCACGGAAAACCGCCGGACGGAAACCGGCGCCAGCGGTACCCTGGCAAATTACGCTGTGTCTTACAGCGTGATAAGCGTCTCAAGCAGCGCGGCTCCGGCAGATACCTCCCCGGATTCGATACGTTTTATCATCTCAAGCTCGCTGTCGACGGTCGGCGTGGGTACACCGAGCTGTCTGCCGAGAGACGAGACATAGCCGTTTGTGTACCATATCTCAAGCGGCAGGCCCTTGGCAATGTCCATCGTGTACGCGTCCGCAGGTTTCAACCCGTGACTTTCACCGTCCTCGCCGCCGGGACTGGGCATACTGTTTGACGCGGCAAATTCCGCCTCGAGCGCCGCATCCCGTCTCTTTGCCAACACGGCCCATTTTTCCCGTGGAAAGCCCAGTATTGGTTTCGGCGTGATACCGGCTGCGCGCTCAACGTCCATCACCTCGCAGGCAAGGCGGCCAGACAGCCGCAGCGCGCGCCAGTCGTCAAGGCCCTCGAACATTGCCCAGCCCGTAAGAGTAGCCAGGGGGACAGTCAGACAGACTTCGGAAAGCTTTTTCCATCGCGCATCGATTATCCTGCCGGTTGTCTCGGCCCTTTTTGCACAGGACAGTATTTCCGCGATCTCGCTCAGCCGTGGTGTGATCTTGCCGGACAGCTCACCGATAATAAAGTATCCGTCGTGGGTCACGACGTGGCAGGGCTCCGGGACCTGGCCCCCGGCAAAGCAGACGCAGGGTACAACGCGGTCAGCGCCGGCCCTGTCCGCGATTACATAGTCCGGGATTCCGTTTTGCAGGGAGCTCACGCAACCGTCCGATGCCAGGTGCGGAAGCATTTTGTCAAGAGCTGTCTGTGTGTCGTTTGACTTGCAGGTGATGAAGACAAGATCAAACTTTTCCTCCGGCGGTATATCGGCCCAATACACGGCTTTGACCGGTGTTATCCAGGTGTCGCCGTCGAAGCTGACCGTCACGCCTTTGACGGCAAGAGATTGAGCTGTGGACGGACGAAACAGGGATATCAGGGTTACGTCGTGTCCGCCCCTGGTCAGGAATGCGCCAAGCATCAGGCCGATGGCGCCGGTGCCTACCACTGCGATATGTTTCACTGAAGAGAGCCTCCCTTATTAGAGTTTGACAGCCGCCGCAAGAGCCATACGGTTGCAGGAGCGTACATTGCCCGGGGTGTTGCTGTCGCCTATGTTGAAGAAATAACGTGCACAGCCGGAGAAGGAGAGGGCGAGCTGCGTCTGCGGATCAACGCCGCCGGACACGACGATGCTGTCGCATTCTATCTCATGCTCGCCCGCAGCGTCGGTATAGCGCACAAGGCCGTCGGAAACGTGAGTGGTAGTCGCATTCACGACGCCGGTGAAGCCCGGTTCAGAGAGCCAGCGGCGGCGCATCAGAGCATATGCGTGCACGCACCATGCGTTTTCGGCAAGATGTGCGTTTCGTGTAAGGACCGTAACCTCATGTCCGACCTCGGCCAGGTACATACCTGTCTCCGTTCCGGTCTCGGAGCCTCCGATGACGACCACGCGCCGGCCAAGTTCCTGTTCATGGCCATAGACCTCCAGCGGGGCATATACCCGCAGGCCGGCGATACCGTCTATCGAGGGGATTTTGGCCCTGGCACCGACGGCGGTGACGACCGCATCGTAGCCTTCGGCGGAGATCATCTCAGGCGTCGCCTCGGTATTAAGATGTATATCGATACCCGGCGTTTTGCCGAGAAGGTAAATTAGTTTGTCCTTGTAATCGCGAAGCGCCCATTTGAACTCGGGATAGTCCGCATGGGTGAGCTGCCCACCGAGAACACCGGCCTTTTCAAACAATGTGACGTCGTTTCCTCTTTCGGCAAACAGCAGTGCCGCGCGCATGCCGGCCGGCCCACCTCCGATTATCGCTACTCTTTTACCGCCAGCCGCGGGCTCGGCCATGCTATCGAGGCGGTGAGCAAGTCCGATGGTGGGGTTTACCGCGCAGGCGGAGATAAAGCTGCCATGGACATGCTCGTGGCACTTGTTGCAGTGCAGGCAGGGAAGTATCTCGTCCGTACGCTCTTCTGTTATCTTTTTGCCGTAGTCGCCGTCACAAATAAACGGCCGTGCGGCGGATATAAGGTCTGTTTTGCCCTCGCGGATCAGTTTTTCGTTCATCTCCGGATTGTGGAATCCGCCGTTTGGCGCCGTGAAAATCTTTACCCCGGCCTGTTTCAGCGTCTGTGCAAAGCGGAGCGTGGGAGGGATATCTGCGCCATTATAGTTGTAGGAGGTCGCGTGAGAGTTATCCATGTCATTGAGCCGAAGCTGGAGTATGTCGACCCTTCCCTCGCATAGCTTGGCGAACTGGACAAATTCATCCTCCGGCATGCAGTCGCCGCTGACCTGCATCTCAATTATGAAGTTCTCGCCGCAGGCCCTGCGCACGCCGTCGACTATCTCCAGCGGGAAGCGGGCGCGGTTTTCAACACTGCCGCCGTATTCGTCCGTGCGCCTGTTAGTCTCACTGCTGAGAAAACAGGCGGGCACGTTGTAGTTATATGCAAAGTGCAGGCAGATAGCGTCAAAGCCCACACTTTTGTAGTAGGCGCAGCGAGTGGCAACCTCTTCGATGACCGCGTCCATCTGTGCCCGGTTCATGGCTTTGAGCGGGGGCTGGCCGGCAGGAGCGGGTGCATCGGGCCCGGGATCGTCCAGATCCAGCATCATATGAGGACGATAGGTCCCCACGTGTTCGTAAACGCCGACGTCATGCGGGATGGACTGGAACTTTGAGAGCTGAGCGGATATCAGCGAGCCCTGGAAATGCACGGCCTCGACCATCGCGCTGAGATAGTTGTCAACGCTCGGGTCCGAGGGATCCCAGCAGGGTCCGCGCTTTATGTCCTCCATGGGCATGTGGCGCGTGTTATTGAACCTGTCGGGGATGGTTACAAGTGCGGTACCCGCGCGGGCGATGTTTTCAACAAAGCTGATAATCGACTCGGAGGGGAATATCTCAGGCCCCTGGAGAAAATGGGGAAGGCAGCTAGAGGAAATCATACGGTTTTTCAGGACCCGGCCGCGGATGACCAGCGGTGAGAGCAGATGTTCAAAGCTGTGGCTCATGTCGGTATCTTCCTTTCATGTGGATTTTGTTTCAAACGGTTCCATAATAATAATTTATCACCAATCCCCGGGGATTGTCCAATGCCGCCGTGTTATGATATGATTATTTTTAGTTATCGCGCTTTTACCATAGCCATGATAGAATAGGACAAAGGAAGTGACGATATGGAGCTGTTTCAGATAGACTATTTCCGCGCGCTTGCAAGGATAGGGAACATGACTCTTGCCGCGTCGGAGCTGCATATTACGCAGCCGGCCCTGAGCCGGGCGATATCCGCGCTGGAGTCCGACCTCGGCACACAACTGTTTGAGCGAGAGCGGGGTAAGCTTCGGCTCAATCGTGCTGGGGAGCTGTTTTTGGAAAATGCGGACAAGATTATCTCCGAGATAGACAACGCGCGCGAGCGCATCGCGTCGCTGAGCAAGCCCGCGGAGGAAGTGCTCAGGCTGGGAACAACGCAGTACGGGCTCGTGACCCGGGCACTGGCCGCTTTTTGCGCGCAAAGTCCAGAGCTGCGAATCGAGCTGGAGCGGGTGCCGCTGGGCGAGATCAAAAATTACTGCGAGACCTCGGGTGCAGACTTCGTGTTTTCGCCGGAGAGTTCGCAGTCGCCGGTCGTGGAGATCAGCAGGCTGTATACCGACGGGTTTATACTGCTCGGCGGCGGGACGGGAGAGGTCTCCGTCGAACAGCTTCAGGGCATGCGCATTATCCAGCTTGAGAATTATCACAGGCTGGACACGGTGTATGCCAGCCCGAATTTCAGTGAAAATATATGCTTTGCATGTACGGACGTGGTTCTGGTACTGGATCTGGTCAGGCAGGGCTTCGGGGCACTTCCGCTTACATCGGACTACGCCGGGTATCTGCGCAGCGCCTGTCCGGAGCTTACGCGCGGCATAGACACCGCGGTGATAACAAGAAACGGCCAGCCAGTGACTTATGAGGTCCTGTGTTCACGCCACCGCTACCGGGAAAGGGGAGAGACGGCGGGGAAATTCTTCAGGTTCCTGTCGGAGTTTTATTCCGGGAGCTGAAGGCGGTGATGATAAAAAAGCGGCGTGCCGCAGAAGTTTACTTCTGCAGCGCGCCGTTTCCGCGTTTAATTGATCTTATGTTTTTCAGAAAACTCAGCTTGGTCTCGGAAATAAGCACGGATATAAACACCAGTGCAAAGCCCAGAACGAGACGGAAGCTGAGCTCCTCCTCGCCGAGCAGGGCCGAAAAGAGCGTGCCGAACACCGATTCGAGTGTCAGTATGACCGCGGCGGCGGAGGGAGGCGTGTATTTTTGCCCAAAGGTTTGAAGCAGGTAGCATGCGGCGGTGCACATGACGCACAGGTACACTATGCTGCCTATGGTTCCGGCGGGGATGCTCTCCGGTATTGGGCCGGTGAGGAGCGCGGATACCCATGCGAGAACGGCGGCAACGGCAAACTGCAGCATGGACAGAAGTACCGGGCTGCGCCCCTGAGCTGCGCGGCTGGTAGCAATGATATGCAGTGCGTAGAACAGGCCGCAGCAGACTGTCAGGCTTTCGCCGAGACCGCCTCCAAACCCGTCGCGCAGGAAGATGAAGGCCATGCCCGCAATGCAGATGACCGCGGCGATCACGTTGAATTTGTCCGGCCTTCTGCGGTAGATCAGCCAGTAGAGAAAAGGTACAAGCACGCAGTAGCTGGCGGTAAGAAAGGAGTTGATCCCCGGTGTGGTATATACGAGGCCATAGGTTTGCAATACATAAGCTAGAAAAAGGAAAATCCCCATCATGATGCCGCCTTTGATATAACTCCTGTCCAGTTTTTTTAGCTCCGGTATAGCAATGAGCAGGAGCAGCACGGCGGCACCGCTGAAACGGAAAGCGAGGATATACAGCGTATCCACGCTGTCAAGCGCGCTCTTGAGCACAACGAAGGATGTGCCCCAGATCAGCGTAGTTGCAACAAGGGCCAGACGGCCGAGGATTCCGAGAGTTTTGTTCGGGATACGGGACATATACTATTCTTCCTTTGTCATATTGCGGCTTGCGGCGCGGAGCATGAGCTTTTTTGTGCCAAGGCCGTCAAATTCGATTTCTATAAGATGATCTCCGCCCATGGGCGTCATTTTTGTTATAACGCCGGAGCCGAAGGCTCTGTGCAGAACTCTGTCGCCGAGCGAAAATTCCGGCGGCGCTTTTACAGCGGCGGAAGCCCCGCCCGAAGAGCTGCGCGGTGAACGGACCTTACCGGACGAGTAGCCGGACTTATAGCCGGATATATAATCAGTGCGTGAAGAACCGCTGCCGCCTGTATATGAGTAGTCGGAGTATGAGGAAAAACCGAAACCGGAAGGGCTGTCGGTGCCGTATTCGGTCTCCGGCCTGTCGATGTCGTCGTCAGATATCTCCTCAAGAAAGCGCGAAGGCCTGTTTGCGCCCGTGCGCCCGAACAGCATCCTGCGCCTTGCGCAGGTTATGCACAGACGCTTTCGTGCGCGCGTTATCGCGACATAGCAGAGCCTGCGCTCCTCTTCCATCTCTTCTGCCTCTCCTATGGCGCGGGTGCCGGGGAATATGCCCTCCTCTGCGCCGACTATAAAGACGTTCGGGAATTCAAGGCCCTTGGCCGAGTGCATCGTCATCATAACGACACAGTCGGCGCTCCTGTCATAGTTATCAAGATCGGTGTACAGCGCGACCTCGTCCATGAAGCCTGCCAGAGAACTGTCGCCCGTTTCTTTGATGTATGAGAATATGTTCGTCCTGAGTTCCTGGACGTTTTCGATGCGTGAGAGGTTTTCGTCTGTCTGCCTGGCCTGGAGCGCAGACAGATAGCCGGTTTTTTCAAGCAGTGCATCATAAAGCTCATCGACCGCCAGCGTCCGGCTCAGCTCTCTGAGTTCGTTTATCATAACGGTGAACTGGCGTATTCTGACTGCCGGGCGCTGAAGCTCAGGGTAAGAGTCCGCGCGCTCCATTATCTCGAAAAGCGGTGCTCCCTCGTCTGATGCGATGACCCTTAGCTTTTCAACAGTCGCGGGGCTGATGCCGCGGGCAGGCGTGTTGACGATACGGACAAGACGCAGATCGTCCTTCGGTGAGAGCACGACATTCATATATGAAAGTACGTCCTTTATTTCGGCCCGGTCAAAAAACCTTGTACCGCCGACTATACGATAGGGTATGCCGTTTCGCTTCAGCGCACGCTCAAGCTGGTTGGACTGTGCGTTCATGCGGTAAAGTATGGCGTTGTCACGCCAGTTTTCGCCCTCGCCGTAAGCGCGCAGTATGCACTGCGCGACGTATTGCGCCTCGTCGTTTTCATCGCGCGCGACATAGAGGCTGAGCTTGTCGCCGTTTCCGGCTTTGGTCCAAAGCTCCTTGCCCTTGCGCCCAAGGTTATTGCGTATGACGCTGTTCGCCGCGTTCAGGATATGTCCGGTCGAGCGGTAATTCTGCTCCAGCCGTATGACGCGGGCGTTTTTGTACTGCTTCTCAAAGCTGAGTATATTCTCAATCGTCGCTCCGCGGAATTTATAAATGCTCTGATCATCGTCCCCGACGACGCAGATATTGCCATCTTCGCCGCAAAGAAGATCAGCCAGCCTGTACTGCATGTTGTTCGTGTCCTGGTATTCGTCGATCAGCAGATACCGGAACCTGCGCCTGTAATACTCGCGCACATCGTCAAATTCACTCAGCAGCCTGACCGTGTGTGAAATAAGATCGTCAAAGTCCATAGCCCCGGCCTGGAACAGACGGTTTGCATACTCTGTGTAAGCCGCGGCGATTTTGGGCAGTCTGGGATCTCCGGAAGCGCTCGCCTGCTGTGCAAAACGTTCGGGAGTTATGCCGGCGTCCTTTGCGCGGCTGATCTGAGAGAGTACCGTCTTGTGCGGATATATCTTCTCATCAAGGTTCATGTCCTTGAGGATGCGCTTCATCAGGCTCTGGCTGTCCGAGGTGTCGTATATCGTGAATGAGCGCGGAAAACCGAGCCTGTCCGCGTCCCGCCGCAGGATACGCACACAGGCCGAGTGGAAGGTCATCGCCCAGATGTCGCTTGCGCCGGGGCCGAGCATAGACTCAAGACGGGATTTCAGCTCATCTGCGGCCTTGTTTGTAAAAGTGATGGCGATGATACGCCAGGGCTCGCAGGGCTCGAGCGGTGCAAGCTCCCGCGCCTGACGGGTGTCAACGCCTTCAAGTATGGCGATGTCCTGCTCTGTCGCGTCCTCCGGCACATAATCGCTGTCGCTGGCTTTTCCGTATCTTAGGATATTTGCTATCCTGTTTATCAGTACGGTCGTTTTTCCGCTGCCCGCGCCGGCAAGGATAAGCAGAGGGCCCTCTGTGGCCATGACCGCACTGCGCTGTGCGGGGTTGAGATGGGAAAACTCTGCCTCCACCACCGCGCGCCGTGCCTTTATGTATCTCTCTTTGAATTCTTTAGTCATCTGTTTGCTCCGGGTTATGTATTATAATCGATTAAAGTGCATTATACAGCATTTTTTGCGCAGGAACAATGCTGCTTCGGCGGATTGGAGTTCTTTATCAAGCTGAACGGACAATATTTTAACACCTCAAAAGCCGCTTTACAATAAAAATCGACTGTGATAATATATTCCGTTGGAAAATGATTGAGAGGGAAGAGCTTAATGCTTGAAAAGTTAAAGCAGATTGAGGAGAAGTATATACAGATGGAACAGCGCATGGCCCAGCCGGAAGTATATTCCGATGCAGCCGTGTATGCAAAATATGCAAAGGAGCAAAAGCAGCTCGCTCCAATTGTAGAGGCGTACAGGAGATATGAACGTTTCCGCTCGGATATGGACGGGGCGCTGGAGCTTATAAGCGACCCCGACTTCAGGGAGCTGGCGCAGGAGGAATACGAGTCGGCAAAAGCCGGTGTGGAGCATACTGAACAGGAGCTGAAAATACTGCTTCTGCCCCATGACCCTAACGACGGCAAGAACGTCATCGTCGAGATACGCAGCGGCGCCGGCGGGGAAGAGGCTGCGCTGTTCGCGGGCAGCCTTTACCGGATGTATTCGATGTACGCCGAATCTAGGGGCTGGAGGACGGAGCTTGCGAATATAAACGACACGGAGATCGGCGGAATCAAAGAGGTGAGCTTCATCATAGAGGGGGAGGGCGCATATTCCCGCCTGAAGTTTGAAAGCGGCGTGCACAGGGTTCAGCGTGTGCCGGAGACGGAGGCCTCCGGCCGTATACACACCAGTACTGTCACAGTGGCCGTATTGCCGGAGATGGATGAGGTCGATTTTCAGATAAATCCTGCGGACCTTCAGATAGACACCTTTCGCTCCTCCGGCGCCGGCGGCCAGCATGTCAACAAGACGGAGAGCGCAATACGCATAACTCACCTTCCGACGGGCACTGTCGTCGAATGTCAGGATGAGCGCAGCCAGCACAAAAACCGGGACCGCGCGATGAAGATACTCGCGTCACGCCTGTATGAGCAGGAACGGCAAAAGCAAAACGCCGCTATTGCAGCTGAGCGTAAAAGCCAGGTTGGCACCGGCGACAGGTCAGAGCGCATCAGGACCTATAACTTTCCCCAGGGACGTGTCACCGACCATCGCATCGGGCTGACGCTTTATAAGATAGAGCAGATAATGAACGGCGAGCTTGACGAGATAATCGATGCGCTCGTGACCGCCGACCAGGCGGAAAAGATAAAGGCTCAGGTTGATTGATGGAAACTATTCATATAACATCTGATAATATCCGCCTTGCAGCGGAGATAATAAAATCAGGCGGGCTTGTGGCCGTGCCGACGGAGACCGTATACGGCCTTGCTGCAAACGGGCTGGACGAGGCTGCCGTACGGCGCATCTACGAGGTGAAGGGAAGGCCGGAAGAAAAGCCGCTCTCGCTTATGGTGTACGGCGTTGACGCAATGGAGCGGTACTGGATGCATGTACCGCATGCAGCGCGGGCCCTTGCTGAAAGGTTCTGGCCCGGGCCGCTGACCATCGTTATGACTGCAAAGCCCGGTATTCCGGAGACAGTTAGAGCCGGCGGGGAAACCGTTGCCCTGCGTTGTCCCGATCATACGCTCACGCTGGAGCTGCTGAAAGCCTGCCGTCTGCCGCTGGCGGCGCCGTCCGCAAACCCCAGCGGGCTGGACAGCGCAAGAACACCGCAACAGGTCAGCGATTATTTTGACGGCAGGATAGATGCGATAATCTTCGGCGGCGAGTGCCGCCTGGGTATCGAGTCGACCGTTATAGATTTTAGCGTGTCCCCGAGCAGGATCCTCCGCCGTGGGGCGATATCGGAGGAAGAGATTGACAGAGCTCTTGTTGACTCACTGACGCTTATCGGCATAACCGGCGGGTCGGGCTGCGGAAAGACGACCGCGCTCGAGTCACTGGAAAGCCTGGGCGCGCTGGTCATTGACTGTGATGCGGTATATCATGAGCTGACCCGCTCCAGCGAGCCTATGCGAAGAGAGCTGACAGAGCGTTTCGGGGATGTTTATGACGGTGAGAAGCTTGACCGCAAGGCGATAGGCCGGATAGTATTTGCCGACAGCGCGGCGCTGGAGGAGCTCAACGCGATTACCCATAAGTATGTCAACGAAGAGGTGGACAGAAGGCTTCTCGACTGGGCAAAGAGCGGAGGGCGCTATGCCGCCATCGACGCTATCGCCCTTCTTGAAAGCGGCATAGCCCCTCGTTGCAGGACCACGGTGGGAATAACGGCGCCGACGGAAGAAAGGGTAAAGCGGCTCATGGTCAGAGATGGGATAAGCGAGGAGTACGCGCGCTCCCGCATCGCTGCACAGCGCGGCAGTGAATATTTCAGGGCCAATTGCGGCCATGTTATAGAAAACGACGGAACATATGAACAGTTCCGGGGCAAGTGCGACGAACTGTTCAAGAAACTGCTGAAGGAGGAACAATAAGTGAAGGATAAAAATGATTTTCGCAAGGAGCTGTTTTATACACAGAAGAACGGATATGACCTGATAAACACGCAGGAGCGCATCGCCTGCGACGAATACTGTGAGGGGTACAAGAGCTTCCTAGACTCCGCGCGTACGGAGCGCGAATGTGTCAGTATGGCCATAAGCCTTGCGCAGGAAAAGGGCTTTGTCCCCTATGTGCGCGGTATGGCGCTGCCCGCCGGCACAAAGGTATACAAGTCTGTCCGCGGAAAGGCGCTGATGCTGGCCCATATCGGCAGCGAGGGGCTGGATAAGGGCGTCAATATCGCGGCCGCTCATGTCGACTCGCCGCGGCTCGACCTAAAGCAGCTTCCGCTGTATGAGGATTCGGAGCTTTGCTATTTCAAAACGCACTACTACGGCGGCATAAAAAAATACCAGTGGACGGCGATCCCTCTTGAGCTGCACGGCGTTGTCGCGCTCAAGAACGGTATGACCGTTGAGATAGTCATCGGACGGGACAGGAGCGATCCCATCTTTGTCATAACCGACCTGCTCCCACATCTGGCGGCAGACCAAAACAAAAAGAGCCTGGCCGATGCCATCCCCGGTGAGAGCCTGAATCTTCTCATAGGCAGCGTGCCCTATGCCGATGAGGGAAGTGACAGGGTCAAGCTGACGATAATATCGCTGCTCGCCGACAAGTACGGTATCACCGAAGAGGATTTCCTATCAGCCGAGCTTGAGGCTGTCCCCGCTATGGATGTGCGCGACATGGGCATCGACCGTAGCCTGATAGCAGGCTACGGCCAGGACGACCGAGTCTGCGCGTATGCGGAGCTGGCGGCGATGCTGGATATCGAGACGCCGCGCAGGACGGCTGTGTGTGTGCTCGCCGATAAGGAGGAAATAGGCTCGGAGGGCGTCACCGGCATGCAAAGCAGCGTTTTTGAGACTTTTATGCAGGACATCTGCGATACACAGGGCGTCTCCGCCGCGCACTGCTTTGAAAACAGCCTCTGCATTTCCGCAGACGTTTGCAACGGCTTTGACCCGAATTTCCCGGAAGTGAGCGAGAAGCGCAACAATGCAAAGCTCAACTACGGTGTTGGCATATGTAAATTCACCGGTGCGCGCGGAAAATCCGGCAGCAACGATGCCTCCGCCGAGACAGTGGGATATCTGCGCGGTCTGTTTGACCGTAAAAAGGTCATCTGGCAGATGGCGGAGCTGGGAAAGGTCGACCAGGGCGGCGGAGGTACCGTCGCCATGTATATGGCCAAGCGCAACATCGACACCATCGACGCTGGGGTCCCCGTGCTTTCGATGCATGCACCCTATGAGACGGTTGCAAAGCTCGACTGCTACATGACCTATAAGGCTGTCAAGGCGGTCTATGACGAATGAATAAACCCGCGAGATATGCCGAAAATCGCGTGTAAATAAAGACAAACATCCCTCGGCGCTTCGAAAGTGCCGGGGGATGTTTGTCTTAAATCGTTGTTTAATGTTTTTATTCCTGGTCATCCAGGAGCTGAAGCCCGGCAATATTGCTAACGGGCAGCGAAAAAACGACTGCGGCGGCGGGAGTTCCTGGCCCTGCAGATTTTATTATTTCGCTCATGATAGCGGACTTGGTATCCACCTTGGCCACGATAATGATGACCTCTTTTTCCTCCGCTATCGAGAGCTTATAGAATTTTTCAGAGTTTTTGGAGCCCGTGCCCTTGCCATGGAGGATCGTGCCACCCGCGGCGCCCGCCGCACGGGCTGCGTCCATGACCTCATCGGCATGGCCTTCGTTTGTGATTGCAAGAATAAGCTCGTATCCGTATTTTATTTCCGGCGGCTTCATCGCCGCCTTTTCCCCGTTAAGGTATCCCAAAGCCTTGCCACCTCCTATGCTTTTTATTGGGACCGAAACGACTATCCCCTGGCCGGGAGTGTCGATGTAAAGCTCCTGCCGCTGCTTCTTAATAAATTCCTTTGTTTTACATTCGTCAGCCGCTGTGAGGATGATGCGACGCTCGCGCGATTCGATGCCAAGCAGGTCGAGCATGCTTTTGCTCGCCGTGCCGCGGCCGTATAGCACCAGCGAGGCCGAAAGTTGCATCCTCTCGCATATCTCAAGCAGGGCTTCAGCCGACTCGGGACTTATGATAGAAATAATATAGTTCAAGTCTCTTCCTCCCACAATTCGATGATCTCGTAATCTGTGTAGTCGGTCTTGGCCGCAGGCTCGGGTTCTTCCTCGGTGTGTTTGACTCTGCCGTAAATAAAGCCCATTATCTGGACTGTTATAAGCGGCATCATCGCAACCATGGCGACAAGGCCAAATGCGTTGGAGAGTATGTTGCCGCCAATGGCAGAGCATGTGCCTATCATAAACTGGAGCATGAACGTGGCTGTCATCGGCCCTGAAGCGACCCCGCCGGAGTCAAAGGCGATGGCAGTGTAGATATCCGGAACAAAGAAGGACAGCACAAGAGCAATGACATATCCGGGGATCAGGAACCAGAATATCGAAAGCCCGGTGAGCACTCGCAGCATGGCCAGCCCGTTTGCAATCGCAATAGCGATTGAAAGGCTGATCTTCACGGCCTTTCCCGGTATCGCGCCGGAGCTTACTTCCTCTATCTGCTTTTCAAGCACCTTGACGGCCGGCTCGGCTGAGATTATGAACCATCCGAAAAGCATCGAAAGCGGGATCAGAAGATACCGCGTGGCTCCGTCGGCGAGAACACTGCCAAGTACGGTGCCGAGAGGCGAAAAGCCGACGTTTACGCCGGTGAGAAACAGAACAAGGCCAATGTATGTGTAGATTACGCCGCTGAAAATCTGGAGAAGGCTTCTTTTCTGCATTTTGAAAGAAAAAACCTGGAACAACAGAAAAATAATGACGATGGGTGACAGGGCAACGCACATCTCCAGCGCGTATTTTGGAATGGCCTTCAGATAAGCCTGGCCGATTTGAAGGGTATCGGACCAGGAAGTGATACTTGTATCTGCTGTGGCGCTTCCACTTGAGTAGAAAAAGCCGAGTATAAGCACGGCCAGAATCGGCCCGATGGAACACAGGGCGACAAGTCCGAAACTGTCGGACTCTGCCTGTTTATCGCTTCGTATGTTGGAAATACCGACCCCGAGAGCGAGAATGAACGGTACCGTCATGGGGCCCGTTGTCACACCGCCCGAGTCAAAGGCGACGCCGAGAAACTCCTCATCGGTGAAGGCAGCGAGAGCAAAAACGATCGCATAGAAGAATATGAGCAGCCAGCGCAGGCGTATACCGGTAAGTATCCTCACCATACATACCACGAGGAAGAAGCCGACGCCGACGCCGACAGCGATAAGAAGTACAAAGTTGTCGATGTGCGGCACGGTCTCGGCCAGGACCTGTAGGTCAGGCTCCGCAATGGTTATCGAGGCGCCCAGGATGAAACCGACGCCCAGCATTAGCCATATCTTTTTGGATTTAGTAAGTGAAGCGCCTATCCTGTTTCCGATCGGGGTCATGGCCACATCTGCGCCGAGGGAGAACAGTCCCATGCCGAGTATGACCATAAGAGTCCCGATAAGGAATGAGAGCATCAGGTCCGTAGACATCGGAGAGACAAAAAAGCACATCACCGATACGATAACGAGTATGGGCAAAACCGAGAAAAGTGATTCCCGGATTTTTTCCGCAAGGGCTGAACGCTGTCTAAAAAATCTGTCTTTTCTTATAGCTGTACCTCCTGTCTGCCGGCACCGCTGCGACTGAAGTCACAAAATTCCCGGCTGCGCGGCGTTGTTAAAATTTTTGTCACCAATTTAACTTATTATAGCATGGCCGCTGGCAACTGTGCCTACTGTCCCGCCGACGTTTTCTGCGGAAACCGGTACAGCGGGTTTTGACACCGGTGCAATACCTCCAGCGGGTATCTGCCGCGCAGATGCCGGTGAGCCGGGCACACCGTTCCACTCTGCGGACTTCCGTTGAAGTATTATACCATGAAGCGCAGCGAAATGGTATAATGTGCCACGTTTTTCGGTTCCCGGCGCAGCCGGGGAGAAAAACGTCATGAACATGAAATTGAAGTATAATAACCGCTTGCGGTTATTATACCATGAAGTGCCAAGTTTATCAACCGCTTTACGCCTGCATATAAAGCAAACTTCCGTATGCGATTATATAATGGCGGGGTTTGAAGCAAAATACATTGAAGGGAGTTGATAAGCCATGTATGAGGAAAATGAACATCTGAAGGAAACCGACAGTGTCCATGATTATGGTTCCATAAGCGCGGGAGGCATACATTGCCTGACAATCATCGGGCAGATAGAGGGACATGCGCTATTGCCTGAAAATACCAAATCGACTAAATATGAGCACGTTCTGCCGCTTCTGGCGGCAATCGAGGAGAGCCCCGATATAAACGGCCTGCTCATTATGCTCAATACCGCCGGCGGGGACATAGAGGCCGGGCTTGCCATAGCCGAGCTGATATCCAGCATGAAAAAACCGACCGCCTCGCTAGTCCTGGGCGGAGGACACTCCATCGGCGTACCTCTGGCCGTCGTAGCCAAACGTTCGTTTATCGCTCCGTCTGCGGCGATGACCATACATCCTGTGCGCATAACCGGAGTTGTTATCGGCACCCCGCAGACATATAATTATCTTGCGCGGATACAGGAGAGGATCGTGGGTTTCGTTACGGACAATTCAGGGATTTCCCGTGAAAAATTCCTCGGCTACATGATGGAAACGGGAGAACTCGCAACGGACGTCGGCAGCGTGATCTACGGTGAGGAGGCGGTGGAAGCCGGACTGATAGATCAGGTCGGAGGGCTTTCCGACGCACTTTCATATCTCCACTCGTGCATCTGTGCGGAAGAAGAGGGAAAATCTACTTGTGATTTATAAATGTATGTGTTAAAATTCTTTGGTACAGTAAGTAAACATAACACCTGTTTTACTGTGATTCATTCCCTGGGAGGTCATATCTTATGTCTGTACTTTGGGCGGCGTTTCTTGGTGTTGTGCAGGGCATTTCCGAGTTTCTGCCAATATCAAGTTCCGGTCATCTCTCCATAATCCAGAACCTTTTCCACGGTCAGAGCACGGAAGGGCACATGTTTTTTGACGTCCTGCTCCACCTCGGGACGCTTATCGCTGTCTGTATCGCCTATCGCAAGGATATCGCGGATATTATAAAGCAGCTTCTGGCCTTTTTCAAAATCGGAAAAAGCGGTAAGCGCCTTGCCGCAGAACAGGCACAGGAGGGAAGGGTCAGGTATCCCGCCGTGCGGCTCGTGCTTATGATAATAATCGCCACGCTTCCGCTTTTTATCGTCCTGCCTGTCAACGACCTTGTCGAGCAGCTTTACTATAAGACCTGGTTTATAGGCATAGTCCTTATATTGACAGGCGTTATACTCTACGTGTCCGACAGGATGCCGAGAGGGGACAAGACGGAAAAGAATATGAAAATTCGAGACTCTTTGATCATCGGTGCCTGCCAGGCCGTAGCGACGATACCCGGTCTGTCACGCTCCGGGACGACGATAACAGCGGGGATCGCCACCGGGCTGGACAGGGAATTTGCGGTCAAGTTTTCGTTCCTGCTGTCTATCCCAGCGGTGCTGGGTGCTAATATACTCAGCCTTGTCAAGGCGATAGGAGAGGGAATAGACGTCTCCCTTATCCCTGCGTATCTTGTGGGGATGGCCGCCGCGATGGTCAGCGGATATTTTTCCATCGCTTTTCTAAAGCGCATTGTCGGCAAAGGTAAGTTTGGAAACTTTGCATATTACTGTTGGGGCGTCGGCTTCGTGACGGTGATCCTGTCTATAATTTTTTAGTCAGCATGAATTAGGAGTGTTACATAATGGCACAGACAGCTAAAAGCAGCGGCAAAAGCTCCTCTTCCAGGAACAGTCGCAGCTCATCCTCAAAAAGGACAAAGCAAAACGCCAAACAGAATAACACAAGACCGGTGCGCCGCGAAGTCGGGGCGATAATCTGCCTGTTTCTCGGCATATTCTCGATCATAGGCTATTTTAACGTAGAGGCCTGGTTTATAGACATATTCTGCGGTTTTGTAAAGGGCCTTATCGGCTGGGGGTATTATCTGTTCCCGCCGGCAGTTCTTTGCTGCGCATATATCCTTGGCTTCCACCGTGGCAGGCCGGTTGCGCTGCGCGTTACGTTTGTGCTTCTGTCGACGGTCTTCCTCGGTGCGTTTGCATACCTGTTTACTGACATCACATATGAAACCTTCGGAGGATTTGTGTCCGCTCTCTATATATCAGGCAAGGCGATGGAACCCAGAGGTGTGATTTCCGGCCTGTTGGGAGAGGGCCTGCGCGCGGCAGTGAGTATTTACGGTGCGCTCCCGGTACTGTTTGCAGCCTTCGTAGTCAGCATCATAGTCGGGTTTAGGATAGACCTGCGCAATGTGGTTGACCGTTATAAGAACCGGACCCGCCTTGAGTATGAAAGGGAGCCAGAGCCGGAACTTCCGGTATCATCCAGACAGCCGTCCGCCGCAAGGCAGCGCCGCAACAGCCGGGCTTCTATCGATATACCAATAGACGACGGGCCTGCGCCTGAACAGCCGGATGATAATTTCGAACGCAAGGCCGGCTTCTTCAACAGGACACCGAGAGTCAAGACTCCCGATCAGATAGTGGCCGAGCATATCGACTCTGCCGACGATGCCGATTTCGGGCAGCAAGCCGGCTCAAAGAGCCAGGCGGTGCCCATAAAATTTGAGCCGCGTCCGGAAAAAAGAGAGCCGGTGCGCCCTGTAATGACGGGCATAAAGCCGGAGCAAACCGCGGATGTGGAGCCTGTTTCCCTTGAAAAGGCAGCGGAGATCGCCGGAGTTTCTATCGACTCTGCCGCGCCGGAGACAGAGAAGACGACGAGCGGCAGCTCCCAAAAGACGGACAGGCCATCGGCGGAAGAGGTACGTCAGGAGACCGAGGACATCACAAAGTCGATAGACAAGAGTATGCAGCAGCCCTCGGAACAGTATGAATATCCACCGCTGGATCTACTCAACAGGGCTCAGGGCAGCACTGTCGACGGCAGGGAAGAGATTGCGCTCAACCGCGATCGGCTTGAGAACACGATCCGATCTTTCGGCGTTGCGGCGTTCATAGTCGGAGTGACCCGTGGGCCGACGGTTACAAGATATGATCTGGAGCTGGAGGCGGGTGTAAAGCTCAATAAGCTGACCAACCTTGCCGGAGACCTGGCTTTGGCCCTCGGCGTTTCCAGCGTGCGCATAGCGCCGATACCGGACAAGAGTTCAACTGTCGGCATAGAGGTGCCGAACAAACTGGTCAGTACGGTATACCTTCGGGAAATACTTGAGTCCCCGGCCTTTAACGCCGCAAAGAGTAAGCTGAGTTTCGCGGTAGGAAAGGACATCGGCGGCAACTGTATTATCGGAAACATATCAAAACTGCCGCATATGCTCATCGCTGGCACGACTGGCTCAGGTAAATCCGTCTGTATGAACAGCCTTATCCTCAGTCTGTTGTACAAGGCTACGCCTGATGAGGTGCGGCTTATAATGATAGACCCCAAAATGGTCGAGCTGGGTATATATAATGGCATCCCGCATCTGTATATACAGGTCGTGACTGACCCGAAAAAGGCGGCGGGCTCCCTGCAATGGGCTGTGATTGAGATGCTCAAGCGATATCGCCTGTTTTCCGAGATCGGTGTGCGCGACCTTGCGGCATATAACGAACACCAGCGCAAAAACAGCGAGCCGACGCTGCCGCAGGTGGTGATTGTTATAGACGAACTTGCCGACCTCATGCTTGTGGCCTCCAAGGAAGTGGAGGAGAGTATATGCCGCGTGGCCCAGATGGGACGAGCCTCCGGTATGCATCTTATAATCGCTACGCAGCGGCCGTCTGCGGACGTCATAACGGGCCTCATGAAGGCTAATATACCAAGCCGAATCGCTTTTGCCGTTGCATCCGCGATGGAAAGCCGCATCATCCTTGACAATTCCGGCGCGGAAAAGCTTCTTGGCAATGGTGATATGCTGTATTCACCCCTGGGAAGCGGAAAACCGCTGCGCGTGCAGGGTGCGTTTGTCTCGGATGAGGAGCGCGAGCGGGTGATAAGCTTCATAAAGCAGGGCAGCAGCGCAAATTACAGCGATGAAATAATGGAGCAGATAGAAAAAGCCGCCGAGGAAAAGGGCCCGTCTGGAGGAAAGACCGGTGCCGCCGGCGATGCCGACAGTGGACAGGACAATCCTTTTGCTGATTATGACGAGCTGCTGCCGCAGGCTGTGGACGTCATATTTGAAACGAAGCAGGCCTCCGTCTCCATGCTCCAGCGTCGGCTGAAGCTTGGATATTCGCGCGCCGCCCGCCTTGTAGACCAGCTTGAGGAAATCGGCGTTGTCGGTCCGTTTGAGGGATCGAAGCCCAGGCATATCCTGATAACCAAGGAGCAGTGGCAGGAGAAGCAGCTCATGAACGGTACGGCACCCGTTGAGGATCCGGATGCGGTTGACTTCTCGCAATACGAGGACGTGCCGGAGGAAGAGTGGGATGACTGATTATTTTAATGTAAGTCTCAGCGATGATGCGCTGAGAGGGATAAGCGCTCTTGGACTGGCACATATGGGCGACTGTGTGTATGAGATACTGGTGCGCACCTGGCTGTGCGTTCACGGGCGCGTCACGAGCAAGGGCCTGCATCGTGACACGGTCACATATGTGAGCTCGCCGGCGCAGGCCAGGGCCGCGGAGAAACTGATGCCGCATCTGACAGCACAGGAGCTGGCGGTGTACCGGCGTGGACGTAACGCCAAAGTCAATTCGGTTCCCCACAGCTCTAATTTCTCCGAGTACCACGCCTCGACGGGGCTTGAAGCTCTGTTTGGCTGGCTTTGGCTGAGAGGGGAGAGGAACAGGATAAACGAGCTTTTCGCAATTGTCATGGAGGAATGACCGGATGCCGCTTGACAGCTTGACCATACATGCGCTCATAAAGGAGCTTGAACCCGAGCTTGTAGGTGCAAAGATAGACAAGGTACAGCAACCCGCGCGCGACATGCTTCTCCTGTCGATAAGAGGTGCGGCGGGAAATTTTCGCCTTGTTGTCTCCGGAGGGGTCGTCAGCGCCAGGCTGAATATGACCGAAGAGAGCTTTGATAACCCTCAGAGCCCGCCCATGTTTTGTATGCTCATGCGTAAGCACATAGCCGGCGCGCGTATAACGGCGCTCTACCAGCCGGATTTTGAACGGATGGCCGTTATGGAACTGGCCGCGTATGATGAGATGGGATTTCCGGAGAAGAAAAAGCTCGTCATTGAAATGATGGGGCGCGGAACGAACATAATCCTTGTCGGGGGAGACGGACATATAATCGACTGCCTGCGCCGCGTGGATGCGGAGATGAACCCCGCACGTCAGGTCCTGCCAGGTCTTATTTACCGGCTGCCGCCGAAGCAGGATAAGCTTCCGTTTTTTACAAGCGATTCCGGAAAAAAACGAGAATTTCTGCAAAGCACCGACGGCGCGGTCATGGCCGACCGTTGGCTGACAAATACTTTCTCCGGTATATCTCCGGCGCTTGCGCGGGAGATGTGCGCGCGCGCCTTTGGCAGCGTATCCGTGCGTGTTGGAGAACTGTCGCCGGAGCAAAGGCTCAATTTTGCCGATATTATGGATGCTTTCTGTGAGAGCGCGAACGCAGGGGAATTTGTCCCGTGCATGGTGCTGCTCGACGGACGTCCAAAGGAATTTTCCTGCGTCCGTCTCAGTCAGTATGAAGGTGTTGGAGAGATCGTCATATATCCGGGCTTTTCTTCGCTGATTGATGCGTTTTATACGAAAAAGGACAAGGCGGAAAATATAAGGCACCGTTCGCAGAGTCTGCACAGATCGGTCAAGAACGCTTATGACAGGACCCTGCGCAAGCTGGAGCTGCAAAGGTCTGACCTGAAAAAGACCGATGCCCGGGACGAACTGCGAAAATGCGGGGATCTTATAACTGCCAACATCTACCGACTGAAAAAGGGCATGACGGAGTTTGAGACGCAGGACTATTACCTGGAGGACTGCCCGATTGTCAAAATAAAGCTTGATCCTCAGAAAACTCCACAGCAGAATGCGGCGGCATATTATAAGCAATACGGAAAGGCAAGATCTGCCGCGGAACACCTGGTCGGGCTTATCGAGACTGCCGAGCGGGACGCTGAGTACCTGCAGAGCGTGCTCGACGAATTAGAGCGTGCGGAAAATGATGGCGATCTCGCCGAGATCCGTGCGGAACTTACCCAGACAGGTTATCTCCGCCAGCAGAAAGGGAAGACCAGACAGAGTCGGCAGGAACACAAGCCCCTGGTATTTCGCTCAACTTCCGGTCTTGATATACTCGTCGGGCGAAGTAATGTACAAAACGACAGGCTCACGTCAAAACTCGCGCGCAGAAACGACGTCTGGCTGCACACGCAGAAGATCCATGGCAGCCATGTTATTCTCAGGACCGAGGATGAGCAGCCAGACATGCAGAGTATTATGGAGGCCGCTGCTATAGCAGCGTATTATTCACAGGGGCGCGACAGCGGAAAGGTGCCTGTTGACTACACGTTAGTGCGGTATGTGAAAAAGCCCTCCGGCGCTCTGCCAGGGAAGGTAATATATACGGATTACAGTACCGTTATGGTACAGCCGGACGAGGAGCTTGTAGGCCGTCTCAGAGTAAAATAGAAAAACACACTGTCCCTACGCCGGCAGAGCGGCAAGCCGACGCAGGGACGAAACATATTATCTCCCTCGGCGTCTAAGATATATGTAGGGAGGAGACCAATATGAAAAAGGCTATTGCGGCGCTGCTGTGTCTGGTTTTTGCATTGTGCATATGCGGATGTTCAGATGAGCCGGCTACGGCGTCGGATGACCCCGAATCACAGCCGGAATACAACAATCCGTCAGATTCGTCTGAGCGGCCGGATGACGGCATCATTGGATCTTCGGCAGGCGGATTGACTGATATCGCCCGTACCCCGGCGACCGAGGCGTATGAGGATGGATGGGGCGTCAAGCTTACGGCAAAGGATATAACCCCGACCGGTTTGACCCTTGTCTGCACGCAGCAGGACGGTCAGCCCAGCGGGGAGCTTCAGACAGGCTCGCCGTTTTATCTTGAAGTCCTGAAGGACGGGGAGTGGGTTTCCGCGGAAATGCTGCCGCTGGAATATGAGCTGGCATGGACTGGAGAAGCATGGATGATCCCGTCCAATGAAACGACCGAATGGACAGTCGACTGGTCTGGCCTGTACGGCGCGCTGTCCCCGGGCAGTTATCGTATTTCCAAGGCAATAATGGACTTCCGGCAGACTGGCGACTATGACGAGAAGAACTGTTATGCGGGCTTTGATATCGTTGAAGCTGGCGACGGGGCCGTTGTCTCCTATGAATACAACGGCTATGGTATCCAATTGCCGTATGTGGACGGATGGGAATACTCCATCGAGGAATACGCCGACGGGAGCATGAGCTACGGCGTGAGTTATAGGCCGGCCGGTGAAGATGGCTGGATACATTTCCATTACTGGCAATCGTTCGGTGTCTGCGGCACGGGGCTGGCGACCGAGGAGTACGATGACGGGACAATGGGTACCTATGACGGCCATGAAGCATGGGACTTCATCAGCTTCCCGGCGAACGAGGGAAACTTCGTAGCGATGTCCGAAAACGTCGGCGGCTGGTGGGAAACCTCCGGCGAGGCGGCAATGGAAATACTGAGCCGTGCGCGGCGCGTGGCCGCCAGTGACGATGTTAATAAGAAAAGGACAGCTTTTATATCGGAAAAGCTGTCCTTTTTGCTGCCTGATAAACTGCAAAACAGGAAACGGTATGGCCCGAAAAGGTCATACCGCTCCTGAAAACGCAAATATGGTTTATTAACTATGACACATTGACGTGTTTGATGATTTATTCGGACAGGTATTCTATCGCGTTTGCAAGCATAACGGCCGCTTCCGCTCTTGTGAGTGCGGCGCTCATATCGCCGGATACGCTTATGATGTTGCGGGCCTCAAGTCCGGCGGTCTGGGCGGCCCAGGTGGGAACAACGGCTTCGTCATAGGCCGCAACAGAGACAAGGTTGGTTATCTCAAGTACCTGACCGAGCATGACCGAGGCCTCGGCCAGGGTTATCGCGCGGTCAGGCTCAAAAACGGTCCTGTTGTCAGAACTTACGCCGCTGATGTAGCCATGCAGCAGTGCGGTCGAGACACAGGGCTTGGCCCAATCGGGGATATCGCGGTCATCGGCAAAGCCGGTACTTTTTACCCCGCTTATAAGCTCGTCACCGCCGAGCGCCATGCACATGGACAGAAATTCTGCCCTTGTGATCTCTTCATCCGGCAAAAAGACATAGGTCCCGCCTATGCACTTGCCCGTATAGATCCCCTCCTCGGCCAGCATGACGGCCGCGTAGTTGTCAGCGCGGCCGCTCATGTCTGAATAGGTGACGGAGGTTTTCTGCTTTTCGATACGGATGATGACGGTGGCCTCCTGGGAGGAAACGCCATCACTGTTTGTAACGCGATAGCCGAAGTAATCGCGGCCCTTCTTGCCGTCGGCAGGCGTGTACACGAACGAGCCGTCATCCTGAAGCTCGACCGTGCCCTTGACGGGCTCTGTCGTGATCTCATAGGACAGTTCCAGCCCCTCGGGGTCGGTGCCCTCGAGCTTGCCGCCGATGGATACCCCGCGGTAGGTGGTGATCTCAAGGTTTTCAGCGGTGGGAGCTGAGCTCTCGGCGGATGCAGGAATGACGATCAGAGAAGCGCATACTGCAACGACGATGAGCAGAGAAGTGATTCTTGCACGTTTTGTCATGAAATGTACCTCCTGAAATAGTTATCTAGGACGTACATATCATGTGCCTTTTGCTGAAAAATATTCCAACTCAGGCGTAGAAACTGTGATTACCTATGGTCGTGACGTAGGTGCGGTTATTCATTATCCAGTAATTTGATGCTATGGCCGGGTTGAGAAAATAAAGGCTGCTGCCGACGTTATTTGCACCGTCAAGGCAGAGCTTGGCCGCGATGACGCTCTCGGAAGTAGGAGTGTTATATATGGTGCCGTTTATGATTGGCTGGAACTGAACGCCGTACTTTCTGTCAAAGATAACGCCATAGATGCTGTTTGGGAACTGAGAGCTGGCGACACGGTTTAGGACTACCGCGCCGACGGCGACCTTGCCTGCAAGAGGTTCGCCCTGGCTCTCCGCACTTATTATGCGTGACAGCCAGTAGAGCTCGTCCGAGTTATAATAGCTGCTGCCGGAGCTTATGTACTTACCGGTACTTTGAAGGTATACGCTCTTTGTGGTACCATCCCATTCAACGGAAGCTCCCAGGGCCTTTGCCAGAGTTCGGACGGGGACAAGGGTCGTGCCATTAACGAGCTTTACGCCGCCCGCCGCGTACAGGTATCTGCCATTGGCCTCAATATAGCTGCTGCCGGGAGTCGCGGTGAGGTACAGTCCTCTGGCCGAGACAGCCGCTGTGCGCCCGTTCCAGGTTATCGTGGGATAGCGGCAAAGGGCGTTGCTCAGGGCCCTGAGCGGTATATACGTTGAGCCGTCGTAGATTACGCCGTCGCTTGTGGCGAGCTTTCCGTCTACATAGACGTTTACCGCCGCTGCGGTCGGACCGGCAAGAACAAAGCATAGGACAAGTATAATGGCTGAGAGTTTCTTAAGCATGGTATCATCTCCTTTTTTCTCTCGCCGAGAGTGTAACCTGTGCCCCATTGTAAATCAAGCGGTAAATGTTGCATGCCGGACGGATATTTAAACTTGCATAACCGGGAAAGAAGTGTTATAATCTCAGCCATGCGGGTGTAGTTCAATGGCAGAACATCAGCTTCCCAAGCTGAATACGAGGGTTCGATTCCCTTCACCCGCTCCAGCGCCGCCGCGGACTGTGTATCGTTCGCGGCGGTGATTTTTCTTATAAAACAATAGTCATCTCTCCGAACGCCGTCGCTTCTCCGCCAAATCCGAACCCGCTGCGCTGAGATTCGATTTGTTTTTTGTCGGAATGCTGAAATCGTGCAGGAGACTCAGCGTATGAAAAAGCGAAGTACGCGTTGCTCAGGCACTTTGTAAGGCAAGTTTTGAAATTCACCGTCTTGGGACTTGACGCTGATACGTGTAAGCGAATAAAATATATATGATACATATTTTTATTCGCTGATAAATAAAAGACAATAAACGCAAAACGGGGCGATAAGTGATTTTCCCTGCGTAATGGCAAGGACGGTGACAGCGATGTACAACCCACAACTTGAGACATTTTTATGTGTGGCAGAGGCGGGGAGCTTTAACAGGGCCTCCGAAAAACTGTATATTTCCCCGCCGGCTGTGATTAAACAGATAAACCTGCTGGAGGAGAACCTGGGGCTGGAGCTTTTTGTCCGCACGCACCGCGGGCTTCAGCTTACGGAAGCCGGTAGATCCCTGTACCAGGACGCCAGATATATAATACAGTATTGCAAAGACTCGGTGACCCGGGCCAGGAACGCAATGCGGGACAGCTCGGAGGTAATACGTATCGGGACATCCCCGATGACCCCGGCCCAGGTACTGGTTGATCTGTGGCCCAAATTTCAGGAGGACTGCCCAAATACCAAGTTCCAGCTTGTCCCTTTTGACAACACCCCGGAGAACGCCAGAGAGATCCTTGGCAACCTTGGACAGAACATCGACGTTGTGGCCGGCATACTTGACGAGACGATGCTCAATCTTCGCAGATGCGCAGGTCTGGAGATCTCTCGCGAACCGATATGCTGCGCTGTGTCCGTCCACCACCGTCTTGCAGGAAAGGAGAAACTGACGGTGCAGGATCTATATGGCGAAAACCTCATGCTGATGCGCAGGGACTGGAGCCATTATGTGGATCTTCTGCGGGACGATATATGGAAAAATCATCCTCAGATACATATCGTCGACTTCGATTTTTATGATGTTAACGCCTTTAACCAGTGCGAGAACAATAACTGCATCCTGATGGCTGTGGAAAACTGGCGATATGTCCATCCGCTGCTGAAGATCCTGCCGGTAGACTGGGGATATGCAATCCCGTTTGGGTTGCTCCACTCACCGCATCCCTCTCCGGTGGTAGAGAAATTTCTCCATGCGGTAGAAAAAGCCGTCAAAGGCGAGTGCGGAGATGCTGTAAACCCATAAGTAAATACTGCATAACAAAACGAGACTTCCTGAGAGGTCTCGTTTTTTTTATAATATGGCATGAGGAAAGCAAAGGAAGGTCGAAGAGATGGAGACAAAAACTTTTCTTGCAGCGGCGGTGTGCTTTATCTTCTGTTTGACCGGATGCGGTGTGGTTCAGACAACGGAGCAGGCCGACGGTATACTTCCTTCTGGCGAAAACAGCCAAGTTGAAGCTAATCCGTCAATGGAAGAGACTAGTGGGCCGTTTACCGTGGATTCGCAGATCGATGAAGTTATCGGCGAGCCGGTATTTGAAGAGTACGGCAGGCTTATCTTTCCGGTAGACGACGGATACTGGAGCGGCGATACGCTCGGTGAGCTCCAACTTACCTGGTATAACGATATAGACCCGGAGAAAACGGTGGAGATCGTAAACTATCTGTATGAGCACGCGCAGGCGGGAGGCACCGTATTTTATGACATTTACACCGATGAAGAAAAAGCGCGGGATCCGGACAAGGAGGATACAGGGCTTTTCTTTTTCAGCGGTGAACCGGGTGCGCCATTTGCCGTGTGTAACGCCGGCGGCGGTTTTGCCTATGTCGGGGCAATGCAGGACAGTTTCCCACATGCCCTGGAGCTGTCCAGGAAAGGTTATAACGCTTTTGCCCTGATCTATCGTCCAGGAGCACAGACAGCGTGTGAGGACCTGGCAAGAGCTATAAGTTTCATCTTTGAGCACGCCGAAGAGCTGCAGGTGGATACCGGCTGCTACTCCCTGTGGGGAGGCTCTGCCGGCGCCCGCATGGCGGCGTGGCTCGGTTCGTATGGCCCGGCCGCTTTCGGCGGAGACGATCTGCCACAGCCCGGCACCGTGATAATGCAGTATACGGGACACTCCGATTATACGGAAAACGATCCGCCCACTTTCGCTTACGTGGGAGAGAGCGACGGCATCGCCAACTGGCATATCATGCAGCAGCGAATCCAGGCGCTCAGTGATCTGGGGATACCCACAGAATTCTACCACTACCCGGGCCTGCCACACGGGTTCGGCCTGGGCACAGGCACAGATGCTGAGGGCTGGCTTGAACAGGCGGTCGCTTTCTGGCAGGCGCAGATGTGACCTTATGTTACAGGCCAAATTAACGGAGAGAAATGACGATATGAATAACTTCATTTTTCAGAATTCTACCAGTATCTATTTCGGCCGTGGCTGTGTTAAGGAATATCTGTCTTTTTTGACTAAGGGTCATGATACCCTGTTTCTGGCCTATGCAGAGGGCACTGTCAAAGACAACGGTATATATGACCAGGTCATCAGTATATTGAAACACGCTGGAAAAACGGTTGTTGAGTTTCCAGACATCATGAAAAACCCCACGTATTCCAAAGTTCTGGAGGGTGCCAGGCTCGTCCGTGAAAGCGGCGTTGACATGATCCTCGGCATGGGCGGATGCGGCGTGATGGATTGCTGCAGGGCAATATCCCTTGCCTCCGGGTATAGAGGCGATGTCTGGAATGATTTCTGGGAGCGCCCGGGCGTAATAGAGTTTGATCCGCTGCCCCTGGGAGCCATTGCGACAACGGTGGGTGCCGGCAGCACGTGCAGCGGCCGTGCGGTAATAACGAATGAGGAAAAGAAGTTAAGAACGGGCAGGGACTATCCTCAGCTCAACCCCCCGTTTTGCGCTTATGGATCCCGGTTACACTTGTAGCGTCTCGAAAAAACAGATGGTATCCGACGGGTTTGACATTCTGAGCCATATAATGGAAATGCACTTCAGTGAGCCAAATGAGGACAACGTCTCAGACGATATTATGGAGGCGCTTATGAAAAGTGTGCTCCGGAACCTGTCAGCCGCGGTCAACGACCCGGAGGATTACAACGCGCGCTCAAATCTTATGTGGGACTCGGCCATGGCGGAGAACAGGATAATAAAGATGGGCAAGAAATGCGATTTTGAATGCCACAATATGGCGCATCAGCTTGAGGCCCATACCAATTGCGATCATGGCTTTGCGCTCGCGGTGCTGCACCCGGTATATTACCGGCATATATACAGTGACGGCCTTCCAAAATTCGTTCGTTTTGCGGAAAACGTCTGGGGCATTGCCCGGGAGGGCAGAAGCGACGAGGAGATGGCCCAGGCTGGCATAGAGTCCCTTGCAGGCTTTATAGTTGGGATTGGACTGCCTACCATGTTAAGGGCGCTCGGCGTGGATCGGGAGCGGCTCAAAGAGATATCTGATTCCTGCGCCATATCGCCCGGCAGTTACAGAAAAATGACACACAGGGAGATCCTGCAGATATTCAGGGAATGTTATCAAAGAAAGGAGATATAACTATGAAAAAGCATATTGCATTATTTTTGGCGTTTGTAATGCTGTGCGGACTTGCAGCCTGCGGCAGCGGGAGCGTCGCCGAAACCACTGATACGCCGGAAACCTCCGCGCCGGAGAGCGCCTCCCCTGCGGCGGAAAGCTCTTCGCCCGCGCCGGAGGCAGCCGACCCGCAGACAGAAGAGCCCGGGGACGCTCAGGAGGAGACCGGCGGGGGCCTGGTTGTCTATTTCTCCGCCACAGGCAATACGCAGGAGGCGGCAATTTTTATCGCACAGCTTACCGGAGGCGATTTGTTCGAGCTGGAGGCGGCTGACCCGTATACGGATGACGACCTCAATTATAATGACGACAACAGCCGTGTTTCGCAGGAACATGACGATGAGAGCCTGCGGGATGTGGAGCTCGTGGCGGACACCGTGGAAAACTGGGACGACTACGACACGGTATTTATCGGGTATCCCATCTGGTGGGGGATCGCGGCATGGCCGACAAACACATTCGTGCAGGCCAACGATTTTACCGGTAAGACTGTGATACCGTTCTGCACCTCAGCAAGCTCCGGCTTGGGCGAGAGCGGCGACCTTCTGGCAGAGCTGGCCGGCACCGGCGACTGGCTTGAAGGTCAGCGGTTCTCGTCAAATGTGAGCGAAGAGGATGTGAGCAGTTGGTTGGACAGCCTGGGGCTTTTATAAGAGATAAGTGGACACTTAGAATGAGAAATTTAAGATAAGGAAATGGAGGAACTGAAAAATGGAATATGCAACTTTGAACAACGGCGTGAAAATGCCAATGGCCGGGATTGGGACATTCCTTCTGTCACCGGACGAGGCAGAAGCTTCGGTTCTCAGCGCGTTGCAGTGCGGCTACCGGCTGATCGATACCGCCAACGCATATGTGAACGAGAGGGCCGTGGGCCGGGCCATGAAAAAATCCGGGCTCAAGAGAGAAGAGATTTTCCTCGAGACCAAGCTCTGGCCTAGCTTCTATGAGCAGGCAGACGCCGTGGAAAAAACGCTGGAGCGGCTGGATACCGATTATATTGACCTGCTGCTCATCCACCAGCCCGCCGGGAACTATATTGCCGGATACAGGCTTATGGAAATAATTATACCGAGTTTGATACAATTCCGAGGAATAATTAAAAAGTGCG
>CAZSRK010000015.1:0-47431 GCA_964609305.1 uncultured Oscillospiraceae bacterium | reverse complement strand
GCCCTGTGGAGCCCGGACTTTCCTCACGCACAGGCTTTCGCCTTATGCCCGCGGCTGTCCGGCCTGCTCGCTTTGTGTATTTTAATCCCCAGACGCCCGTATTGTCAATATCGTTTAGGCGGAATATATTGAAATTGAAAAGCTTTGGATATATAATACCATGGTTAGGAAGGTGCATATATGGCAAGAAAAACACTCGATTCATATATAAATTCCCTCCGTGGGAAGCGCATTGCAATAGTTGGCGCCGGGGTCAGCAACACCCCGCTTGCAGAAAAACTGCTCGAAGGCGGCTGTGACGTCACGGTCTGTGACAGACGCACGATGGAAGAGCTCGGCGGGACCGGGAAAACGCTTGAAAAGCTTGGGGCAAAGTTCTCCCTGGGCGACGGCTACCTGTCCGGCCTGGATCAGGACGTCATATTCCGTACGCCCGGGCTTCACCCTTTCGTGCCGGAGCTTGTCGCGGCAAAACGGCGCGGCGCTCTTGTCACCAGCGAGATGGAGGTGTTCTTTGAGCTGTGCCCCTGCCGCATTGTCGCTGTCACAGGTTCGGACGGAAAGACCACGACCACGACCATCATCTCCCGCCTGCTTGAGGAGGAAGGGTATGCCGTCCACTTAGGAGGGAATATTGGCAGCCCACTTCTTTGCGGGGTCGACAGGATGAGGGATACGGATTTCGCTGTATTGGAGCTTAGTTCGTTCCAGCTTCACAGCATGAGATGCCATCCTGATGTTGCGGTCATAACAAATGTCTCGCCGAACCATCTGGACGTGCATCCGAGCTTTGAGGACTATGTCGATTCTAAAAAGAATATCTTTGCCCTCCAGACTCAGGAGGATGTTCTGGTGCTGAATGCAGACAATGACATAACCCTGGGTTTCGCGCGGCAGGCAAAGTCCAGAGTGAGCCTTTTCAGCCGCAGGACGCAGCCGTCAAACGGCGCCTTCGCAAAGGGCGGGGACATCTATATCTCCGACGATGGCCAGGTGCGCTGGCTGATGAAGTCCTCGGATATCCGCATACCCGGAGTGCATAATGTAGAAAATTACCTGGCCGCCTTCTGCGCGACGCAGGGCCTGGTCTCGGACGAAACCAGAAAACGCGTTGCAATGCAGTTTGACGGGGTCGAGCACAGGCTGGAACTTATACGGACGCTGCGTGGGGTCAGATATATCAATGACAGCATAGCGTCCAGTCCGACCCGCACTATCGCGGGCCTGCGCTCTTTTGACAGAAAGGTCATACTCATAGCCGGAGGGCATGATAAGCATATCCCGTTTGACGAACTTGGCGACGAAATATGCCGGCGCGTCAAGGCGCTGTTTCTCTGCGGAGAGACGGCAGGGGCAATAAAAGCAGCCGTCACTGGCTCTGACCTCTACCGGCCGGAGGAGCTTCCCATAACCGTGACGCAGGATTATGCGGAAACGTTGGAAAAAGCCGCCGCCCTGGCGCAGAAGGGAGACATTGTGCTTCTCTCTCCGGCCTGCTCCTCCTTTGACAGATTCAGAAATTTTGTTGAGAGAGGAAATACGTTCAGGAAACTCGTGAACGAACTGGAGTGAAATATGGAACTTACAGAAATGATAAAACAGCTCTGTCTGCAAAACGGCCCTTCCGGGTTTGAGGACGGCGTCCGGGATGCGGTGAGCCGGCTTTTGGCCGATAATGTAGACGAAATGCGCACCGACGTTATGGGCAGCGTCCTTGGCCTTAAAAAATGTGGCAGGGAAGGGGCACCGACCATTCTGCTCGACGCGCATATAGATGAGATAGGACTGATAGTGACCGGGCATGAGAAGGGCTTTCTGCGTTTTGACACTCTCGGCGGCGTCGATTCCCGTATGCTGCCCGCGCGTGAGGTGATCGTTATGACAGATCCGCCTATATACGGGATCATTGACACGATGCCTCCCCATGTGCTCTCGGACGCGGATATGGATAAGGCCATCGCCGCGGACAAGCTGTTTATTGACGCAGGATTGTCGCAGGAGAGCGCGGAAAAGCTCGTGCCGCTGGGCACTCCCGCTGTGTTCTCCGGAGACGTCTTTCTTCTCGGTGAGGGACAGCTCTGCGGCAAGGCGCTCGACGACAGGGCCTGTGCCGCCATCGTACTGAAAATAATGGAGAACCTCAAGGGCAGGGAACTGAGCGTCAACGTCTGCGCGATGCTCAGCACGCAAGAAGAGGTAGGCTGCCGCGGGGCGACGGTCGGCACTTTCTCTGTTGCGCCTGACTGGGCGATAGCGATAGACGTAACACACGGGAACACGCCGGATGCGAAGAAATCCGAAACGCTGGAGATCGGCGGTGGGCCCGCGGTCGCGGTCGGCCCGAACATAAACAGGGCGCTTGCAAGCTCGATATTTTCCGTGGCAGAGCGCCTTGACATGAAGTGCCAGACAGAAGTGCTGCGCGGTAACAGCGGCACGAATGCCTGGCCCATCCAGATAAGCAGACAGGGAGTCGCAACTGCGGTCGTATCCCTTCCGCTCAAGTACATGCATACTCCGATAGAGACGATCTGCCTGTCCGATGCAGGCCAGATTGCGGAGCTGATAACGGAGCTTATTATTTCAATGGACGGAGAGGGTGCAAAATATGCTTGATACTGTAAAAACGCTCTGTGCCCTTTCCGGCGTATCCGGATATGAGGACGAGATAAGAGATTATATTATCGGCTGCGCTCGCCCGTATGCCGACGAGATAAGGACCGATGTCATGGGAAACGTCATGGTGTTCAAAAGGGGAGAAAACTCCGGCGGCAGGACTGTCATGCTATGCGCCCATATGGACGAGGTCGGGCTTATCGTGACCGGGATAGAGGACAGCGGGCATCTACGATTTGACTGTATAGGCGGCATAGACAGACGCGTGCTCATCGGCAAAAAAGTTTTCGTCGGAGAGCAGAAAAAAACCGGTGTTACGGGCATTAAGGCGTTCCACCTTGTCAGCAGGGAAGAGGAAAAGCGCGTGCCCAAAGTCAGTGATATGTACATCGACATCGGCGCGGGAAGCAGGCAGGAAGCTGAAAAACTTGTGCGGCTCGGAGACCCTGTGACATTTGACGTTAGCATCCGTGAATTTGGCGACGGCTATATAAAAGCCAAGGCTTTGGATGACAGGATCGGCTGCGCCTCGTTGCTCACGCTCATGCGGCGCGGGCTGCCGGTTGACACATGGTTCGTGTTTACGACACAGGAGGAGGTCGGCTGCCGGGGCGCAAACACGGCGGCATTTTCCATCGCGCCCGACATTGCCCTGATACTGGAAGGTACGACTGCCGCAGATCTGCCGGAGGTCGAGGAGGGCAAACAGATATGCCGACTCGGCGCCGGAGTAGTAATCCCGTTCATGGACAAAGGCACAATTTACGACCGCACACTCGTATCTCTGCTCTCGGGGCTTGCCGGGAAAAACGGCATCGACTGGCAGACTAAAACAAGCATCGCCGGCGGGACGGACGCTTCAGTGGTTCAGCGTAGAGGTGGAGGCTGCGCCGTCGCGGCGCTCTCCTGCGCGATACGCAATATACACTCGCCCGTATCGGTTGCCAAAATCTCGGACATAGAATCGATGCCCATACTTGTGGAGATGTTTTTGAACAATGTATGATGATATCAGACCGGATATAATGGACCTGGCCGAGCGCACGGAGGCAAGGCTGAAGGAACGTTTTGCGCAGATAGACGCTGTCGCCATGCAAAACACGGCCAGGGTGCTCGAGGCCTACCGCGGCCTGCGGCTGAGCGACACTCACTTTGCCGGTACGACCGGATACGGTTATGACGACGCGGGAAGGGAACTTCTCGACAACGCCTTTGCACGCGTGTTCGGCTCCGAGAGCGCGCTTGTCCGTACAGGATTTGTAAACGGTACGCACGCCATAACCACTGCGCTGTTTGCGGCGCTCTCTCCGGGACAGACCCTCCTGTCTGTCACAGGAGAGCCGTATGACACGATAAGAACTGCGATCGGTATCTCCGGCAGTGCGCACGGCTCGCTGAAGTTTTACGGCATTGACTACGACCAGATACCCCTTGCCGGGGATGGAGGCCCAGACTATAAGGCGATAGAGGAATGCGCCGCGGACAAAAAAATCGGTGCCGTGCTTATACAGCGTTCGCGGGGCTATGGCGACCGTCGTGCTCTGAGCGTAGGTGAAATTGGGAGGATAGCACAGATGGTCCACGCCGTGAACCCGTCAGCCGTTGTGATATGCGACAACTGTTACGGAGAGTTTTGTCAGACAAGAGAGCCGACGGCCGAAGGAGTGGATCTGATGGCCGGGTCCCTTATCAAAAATCCCGGTGGCGGACTTGCACCCATGGGCGGATATGTCGCGGGCAGCAGTGCGCTTGTCGAGCGGGCTGCTGAGCGCCTGACCACACCCGGCATCGGCGGGGAATGCGGCGCCACGCTTGGTAACAACCGGGCCCTGTTCCAGGGCTTTCTGACAGCACCGCACACTGTGGCGCAGGCGCTCAAAACCGCCTGCCTATGCGCGGGCATGCTGGAGGAGCTGGGATATGAGACATCCCCATCCGCGCTCGAGCCCAGATCGGACATAATACAGATGGTGCGGCTGGGAACGAAGGAGAACCTTTGCCGCTTCTGCGTCGGTATCCAGCACGGGTCCCCCGTGGACGCTTTTGTCACGCCTGAGCCATGGAGGATGCCCGGATATGATTGCGAGGTCATCATGGCCTCCGGGGCGTTTATACAGGGCTCTTCGATAGAACTTAGCTGCGACGGTCCCGTCAAGGAGCCGTATCTTGCTTTTCTCCAGGGCGGACTGACCTATGAACTCGGAAGATATGGTATTATTTCCGCGATAAATGAAATGATTGGCTGAATCGGGGCATATACTCGGTATAGAGGTGACAGCTATGCCGAGAATAAGACGCCATATTTATCTTTCTCCGCGTCGTAAGCGTGGGCTGATGCTTATTCTGATCGTTTCCCTCCTGGTTGGGGCTCTTCACGCCGATAAGCCTGTATTTGAGACAGGTCTCCGGCGAGATGGCGCTTTCGGACGCCAGCGACCTTGTGACTATGCAGATAACCCAGACCATCGAGAAGATGCTGGAGGAAGGCAAGTTTGAGTACGACTATTTTGTGACTTTGCAAAAGGACGACTCGGGCAGGATAACCGCGATAACATCGAACATGCCGCGCATAAATACGCTCTCTGCGGAGATACTCAACGATGTCGTAAAAAACACGGGAAACGGGGAACTGAACATCGATGTTCCGCTTGGCAACCTGACCGGGCTGAACCTGCTGCTTGGACGGGGGCCAGACGTTCCAATAATGATAATCATGCTGACCTCGTCCAGAGCGGATTTCCGCAACGAGATTGTTTCTGCCGGGATCAACCAGACGAAGCATCAGATTCTGCTTGAAGTGGTCGTCGACATAGACGTCCTTACACCATGGAAAACCCTTTCCACCCAGGTCGTCAGCGAGATACTGGTGGCTGAAACGGTTATAGTCGGTACAGTGCCGGATACATATTTGAATTTGGAGCTTAATGATGGATATACGCAAGGAGATAGCACAACTCAGGGAGACGATAGCTGAGCACAACAGGGCGTACTACGACGAGGACGCCCCGACCATATCCGATTTTGAATACGACGAGCTGATGAAGCGGCTGATAGAGCTGGAGACCGGGAATCCGGAACTGGTGACGCCTGACTCCCCGACTCAGCGTATCGGCGGGACGGTCAAAAGCGGATTTGAGTCCGTGACGCACGAGGTGCCTCTCGAGAGCCTGTCGGACGTCTTTTCATTTGAAGAGCTTCGATCATTTGGAGAAAGGATGGACCAGATGCTCACGCAGGAGCACCGTTTTGTCGTCGAACCGAAGATCGATGGCCTGTCCGTGGCGCTTGAGTATGAAAACGGAAAGTTCGTGCGCGGCGCAACGCGCGGCGACGGGATAACCGGAGAGGATGTGACCGGGAACCTCAAAACGATACGCTCGTTGCCAAAAACGCTCGTCAATGCTCCGGAAAAGCTCATAGTCCGGGGCGAGGTATATATGTCGCGTCAGGTATTCGAGAAACTCAACGCCGAGCGGGAGATAAACGGGGAGAAACTTCTGGCAAATCCCCGCAATGCAGCCGCCGGCTCTCTTCGGCAGCTTGATCCGGAGATCGCCCGGTCACGTTGCTTGGACCTCATAGTTTTCAACATTCAGATGTCCTCAACCGGGTACGAGGAGCATTATCAGACGCTGGAGGCACTCATCGAGATGGGTTTTCAGGTTGTCCCGCATGAGCTCCTTGACAATATCGACAACTGTTGCCGCGCTGTCGATGGCATTGGCGAGAGCCGGGATAAGTACCCATACGATATTGACGGCGCGGTCATAAAGATAAATTCCCTTTCTCAGAGAGAGCGTTTGGGCAGCACGGCCAAGGCTCCGCGCTGGGCTGTCGCCTATAAGTTCCCGCCGGAGAAGAAGGAGAGCGTCGTCGAGGACATCGTGGTACAGGTCGGAAGGACCGGAGTCCTGACACCAAAGGCGATCGTGCGTCCTGTCAGACTGGCGGGAACAACCGTCACAAACGCAACGCTGCACAATCAGGATTTTATTGACAACCTTGATATCCGAATCGGTGACACCGTCGTCATCCAGAAAGCCGGAGAGATAATACCGGAGGTTCTGGACGTAATAAAAAGCAAGCGGCCAGAGGGCACAGCTCCGTATAAACTGCCCGCTTTTTGTCCTGAGTGCGGTTCCCCGGTGGAACGGGATGCCGACGGCGCGGCCATGCGCTGCACCGGACTCGAGTGCCCGGCGCAGAAGATACGCAACATCGCGCATTTTGCCTCGTCCGAGGCCATGGATATAGACGGCCTCGGGATAGCGGTCGTACAGCTTTTGACGGAGAACGGGCTTATCTCCACTCCCGCAGACCTGTATTACCTGAGCGCAGAACCCGTGGCGGATCTTGAGGGTATGGGTAAAAAATCGTCAGAGAACCTTATATCTGCGATAGATGAAAGTCGGGACAGGGGCCTGGCAAGACTGCTGTGCGCCTTTGGTATACGCCAGGTGGGGCAGAAAGCGGCAAAGGTGCTCGCCCAGAATTACAAAACGCTCGACGATCTTATGGGTGCCGATGAGGAGAAGCTGACGGGCATTGCCGATATCGGCCCTGTGACCGCGCGGTATATCGTCGAGTGGTTTTCAAATCCGCAGTCCCGCCATCAGATAGAGCGTCTGCGTCAGGCCGGCGTCAGCTTTGAGAGCAAAGAGCAGTTAAAAGACAGCCGTTTTCAGGGCCTTACCTTTGTCCTGACCGGTACTCTTCCGAACATGACAAGGGAAGAGGCTGGTGCGATTATAGAAAGCTTTGGCGGGAAGACTTCCTCCTCGGTGTCGAAAAAGACGAATTATGTATTGGCGGGCGAAAGCGCCGGCTCGAAACTGCGCAGGGCGCAGGAACTTGGGATAAGCATTATCGATGAGTCCGAGTTTATGAAAATGACAGAATAAAATGGCTCCGATCCATTAGGGTCGGAGCCATTTTACTGTTATGGATAATGGGACCAATTGGTATACAAATTAGTGATGTGATATTAGTTATTTTTATAAATATAGCATAAATAATATAGCGAATATATCCAAAAAATGCTTTAATATATTGACTAAATGATGTCCAAAATGTATAATATCATACAACAACGAAAGGGTTAAAAGGTCAATAGTTGTATCAAGCATTGGTGTTAGGTCGTCTTAAAAGCAGATTCAATGAATGAATGAAAGGAGAAAGAGAATGAATGAAAGGAGAAAGAACAGGATTCTTGCACTGCTGCTGGCCCTTGCGATGATTTTCGTAATGGCGGCAGGCTGTGGAAGTGAGGAAGAAACTCCCACAGAAGTCCCTGCGACAGACACCCCGACAGATGCCCCCGACGAACCCGAAGACACCCCGCCTGAGGATACCCCGGAAAATGGTGACACGACGGAAGAGGTACAGCTTCCGTTGGTGGAAGAGACTGTTAATTTCGAGGTATTCTATCCTCTGGAGCCGTTTACCATGCCCTATGGACTGACCGGAGAGGATATTGTCCAGTTCCAGTACATGGAAGAAGCTACGAATATCCATTTTGATGTCAACGCGATCTCATTCCTGCAGGTATCCGATTCGTTCAATATCATGATCGCCTCGCAGACGTATGGAGATCTTATCAAGGGATTTGAAAGCTATTACATGAACGGTGCGGATGATGCCGTCGGCCAGGACATTGTAATTGACCTCATGCCCTATATTGACAACGAGCTGTCCGCCTACAAGGATGCGCTCAATCAGGACACAGACCTTTGGATGTACTCGCTCAGTCCCCAGGGCAAGCTTGTTTCCGCAAACTACCTTATGCCCGGCGGTGAGCCTGCGACAGCCGGCCTTATGTACCGTGCCGACTGGCTTGAAGAGCTTGGGCTGAGTGTCCCGGAAACATATGAAGAAGTTTATAACTTCCTCTGCCAGGCACGTGACCAGTTCGGCTCGCAGGGCGTAATGCTCAATGACGTTGGCGTCGATACCGAGTATGCGCTATCCGGTGGCTATGGCGCCATGGGATATACATCCAGCAATTACACCAGCCATCCCTTTATCCATATCGACAATGAGGTCATATATAGTCCCGTGACCGATGAATACCGCAGCTATCTTGAGATGCTGGCTCAGTGGTATGCCGAGGGGCTGATTTATCCTGACTACGCTTCTGTCTCCTTTATGGATCAGATGGATGTCGTGGGACAGGGCAACATCGCATTGTGGTCCTCCTCATATGATGCTGCCGGCACTGTTCAGAACAATACCGAGGGCGTAGTGCAGATGCGCGGTATGACCCAGCCGACCGTAAATGCCGATGATCCGGTACACATCTCTAGAGGTGTGACGAAGCTTATATACGGTATGGCAGTCACTACCCAGTGCCACGATCTTGAGACGGCTCTCAAGTGGATAAACTTCTGCTATACTGAGCAGGGCCAGCTCATCACCGGCTACGGCAAAGAGGGCGAGACATATGAAATGGTCAATGGCGAGCCGCAGCTTACTGACCTTGTCCTTCATAACGACAACTATGTTCTTATTGTTGCGGTCAATGTTTACACAACTTATGGTTCGCCGGCAGTGGTTGACCCGACCCGTTACTCCGGTGGCTGGAGCGAGATCGATACTTCGGTTATCGAGGCATTCTCTGATGACGACAGAGACTGGGCATACTACATTCCCGCAAACTATGTGAAGATAAATGAGGATGTGGCGTCCGACTTTGCGTCAATCATGAACGACATTGCTACCTATGTAATGCAGTACACCGCACAGGCGATTAACAATGACATCGTCATTGCAGATACCTGGGACGCTTATGTTGCACAGGTTCAGGATATGGGCCTGCCGCAGGCGATAGAATATGAGCAGCAGGCTTGGGACGAGTATCTGGCCAAGGCCCAGTTCATTCCAGAATAAATTTTACCAGACAACCTGATTTCACTCCATAACAGATAGTTTACGGAGGAGCCTCCCGCTTTTGCGGGAGGCTTTTTTACTTTACCGGAAGAAAATTATGTTAACTATTTTGTAACTGGTTTTAACCCGAATGTTATTGAAAGAAGTCGAGTAATAGAGTATACTGTCAAAGTAAGCATTCAGGCCCTGATCACAAATCGTGGTCCCGGACAGTGAGGTTATTCGATGAAAAAAATATGCGCTATTCTGATACTTATAATATTATCGGATAGCTTTCTGCTGCCGTTTTGCTATGCCCAGGAGGCGGAGACGAGCACGCCGGACTTTGACGGGTACATAGTCAAGCTGTCTGACGATTCGGCCAGGGTACTGTCTGATGATGACGCACTGGATCCCATAAACCAGTCGGGGAACCTGTATGTTGCCTCCACTGCAAAGGATGTTGTCGAGCTGACCCAGGCCGGCGTGGTGGAATACTTTGAGCCGAACTACCTGGTAGAGCTTTTTGATGTGCCGGATGACATATACTATTCACAGCAGTGGAATCTTGAGTATATCAATGCCTCCGCCGCGTGGGACGAGGGATATACCGGCTCGGGAGTGCGCATTGCGATAGTTGACTCAGGAGTTAATATCACGCACGAGGACTTTGACGGAGTGACTATCCTAACAGGCCATAATGTGCTCGATGACAGTACCAACGTTACGGACGAGCTTGGGCACGGGACGTTTGTCGCGGGAGTCATCGCGGCGAAGCGGGACAATGGCATTGGCATTGCCGGCATTACTGACGAAGCGGCGATAGTGCCTATCAAATGCTTTTCTGACAGTAAGGTGACCTCAGCATCCTACATAATTGAGGGCATATATACTGCCGTCGACAGCTATGGCTGCCAGGTCGTCAATCTCAGCCTCGGCCTTGAAAGGGATATGCTCTCACTAAGAGAATGTGTCGATTATGCCGAGAGCCAAGGTGTTTTAATTGTCTCTGCGACCGGAAATTCCGGCGGTACAGAGGTGCTGTATCCGGCTATATACGATAATGTCGTAGGCGTTGGTTCAGTTTCCAGAAACGGACAGGTCAGCGGTTTCTCAAACCACAATGAGAGCGTATGCGTTGTCGCCCCGGGGGAGGAGATAATAAGCCTGTCGGAGAGCGGAAACGGTTACAGCAGGGGCTCCGGCACTTCGTACTCGGTACCACATATCAGCGCGATGGCAGTCATCGCCAAGTGTATAGATCCGGATATCACCGCGTCGGAGTTTAAGTCAGCCCTCATTGAAAGCGCACAGGATCTGGGTGAACCGGGATATGACGAGTATTACGGTTACGGAAGCGTCGATATAGACAAACTTATAGAAGCAGTGCAGGCCAATAACGAAGGTACGACTGAATATACCGACATAGCCGGGCACTGGGGCGAAAGCTATATAGAATACGTGACCAAAGAGGGCCTGTTCAACGGCATGTCCGCAACGCAGTTCGGGCCGGATCTGAACATGAGCCGAGCGATGGCCGTTACAGTACTCTCACGCATGTATGGGGGCAGCATTTCCGGGTTAACTCAGAATTTCAGTGATGTGCCCGACGGCTCCTGGTATGCTTCCGCCGTTGCATGGGGCGTCAGTAACGGTATCGTTGAGGGCGTCGGCGGCGGAAGGTTTATGCCAAACGAAAATGTCACACGGGAACAGATGGCTGTGTTCCTTTACCGATATGCGGTGACTTATGGCCTGTCTGACGGAAGTGTGTCAGGAGACAGCCTTGGTGATTTCTCCGACGCTGGAGATGTTTCCTCCTGGGCGACGCAGGCCGTATCCTGGGCAATTGAAAACGGACTTATAAACGGCCGAACCGGTACGACCATCGTGCCGCAGGGCGACATCACGAGAGCTGAGGCCGCTGCCGTGATAAGCAGATTCTGCGATACATTTGCAGGCTGATTATTATTACCGAAGAAGTCAGGGCCAATAGTCTGACAGGCAGGATGGCATATTGGCAAATAACTTTTATCCCCAAATATTGATCGCATACCTCCTGGCCCATGGAGGCTCGGAGGTATGTTTATATCTTTCAGCCGTTAATCACCGGATGTCGAACATAAAGACCTTCAGACCTTTTCTGACACGAATGGTATCATGCGCTATATTGGACAGCAGAGCTTGCGTATTAAGGAGGCTTCTATGCAATACACATGCCATTATATATCTCCCTTGGGCAGCATACTCCTGGCCGCAGACGATGTTGGCCTGACAGGGCTGTGGTTTGAGGGGCAGAAATATTTTGCTCAAAATCTGGATAAGGATCATGAGGAGCGCGATTTGCCGTTGTTTAGCGAAGTTAGACGCTGGCTTGATATTTATTTTTCGGGGCAAGAGCCGGATTTTTCGATACCGCTTCATTTTACCGGCACGGTTTTTCGCAAGGAGGTCTGGGAAATCCTATGCTCCATCCCGTACGGAAAGACCATTACCTATGGGGAAATCGCAAAGTGCCTTGCCGACCAAAGAGGATGGGCGCACATGTCCGCCCAGGCGGTTGGAGGAGCCGTTGCCCACAATGACATTTCTATTATCGTGCCATGCCATCGGGTCATCGGGACAGATGGCAGCCTGACGGGGTATGCCGGCGGGATAGACAAAAAGATAAAGTTGCTGACTCTGGAAAAGGCGGATATGAGCCGTCTGTTTATTCCCGGAAAAGGTACGGCTATTTGAAGCCGGGAAATCCTATACCGCATTAAAAAAACGGATGGAGTATAAAAATACTCCATCCGTTTTTTTAATGTTTTTTTGTCGGAACGTAACAACCTGTGGCACCAGCTATTTGCTAAGGATTTCGGCAAGCGCGTCGTTCATGTCATACATGCCCGGTTCGGAAATGCCGGCAATGAATGCCGCCGCGGTAACGGCACCGTTTGCAAAAACCTCGCGGGAATAGGCAGTGTGCTTAAATTCGATAACTTCGTCTGTACCGGCGAAGATGACCTCGTGCTCACCGACGATAGTGCCGCCTCTGACGGAGGATATGCCGATCTCGTTCCTGCCGCGGAGCCTGCGCACGCTTTGGCGTTCATAGACATAATCACTCTCGTGCGGCAGCCCGGAGGCTGCGGCATCCGCAAGCATGATGGCGGTCCCGCTCGGAGCGTCAAGCTTTGTGCGGTGGTGGCGCTCTACGATCTCAACGTCAAAGGTATCGCCGAGTACAGCGGCCGCCTTCTTAATAAGCGAAGTGAGCAGATTGATGCCGACGGACATATTGCCTGACTTGAAAACCGGGATCTCCTTCGAGGCCTGCCTAATGAGTTCAAGCTGGTCTTTATCATATCCGGTGGTGCAGATAACGATGGGCATCTTTCTGGCTCTGCAGTAGGCCAGAAGTCCGTTTATGGCTGAGGGGTTCGAAAAGTCGACGACGACATCGGCAGAACCGGAAAACTCCATCGGGTCAGCGTAGACGGGATAATCGTTTTTCTTAACTGCGCTTATATCAAAGCCCGCGGCGATTTCAAAGCCGCGCTCGGTGCACATTCTAGTCACGACCTGGCCCATCCTTCCGTTGCAGCCGGAAATAATTATCTTTGGCATGGTGACAACCTCTCTGTCTTATTTGATAAGCCCTAGATTTCGCAGGCTTGCCTTGAGCTTCTCGAGATTTTCGGGCGCCATATCCACCAGGGGCAGACGGAACTGGCCGACGTTCATGCCCATCAGGTTCATGGCGGTCTTGACGGGGATGGGGTTGGTCTCGATAAACAGCTTTGCATACAGGTCGGCGTACTTGAAGTAATACTCAGTTGCCGCTTTGAAATCGCCCTCAAGGCAGAGACGGCACAGCTCGGCCACAGCGGCCGGCACGATGTTGGACGCGACCGATATGACGCCAAGCGCACCCATGGCCATCATGGGAACGGTATTATCGTCATTGCCGCTCCAGACAAACAGGTCGTCTCCGCAGAGTGCGCGGGTCTGGGAAAACAGGCTGAAATCGCCGCTGGCTTCCTTGATACCGTTGATGTTCGGGTGCTTTGCAAGGATCGCATAGGTGGAGGCAGTGATGCCTATGCCGGTGCGGCTGGGTACATTGTAGAGTATCATGGGTACGTCGACCCTGTCCGCGACATAGGTAAAGTGAGCGACAAGCCCGCTCTGGCTGGTCTTGTTATAGTAAGGAGTGACCATGAGGATACCGTCAACACCCGAGGCCTTTGCGCTGGTGGCCAGACGCAGTGCCGTGTTGCTGTCGTTGGAGCCGACGCCGGCGATTATCTTCATGCGGCCCTTATTGTGCTTTACACAGAAATCGACGAGCTGCTCATGCTCCTCAACGGGCTGCGTCGCATTTTCACCTGTGGTTCCGCTGACGACGATCGCGGCAGTGCCGCCCTCGTACTGGAAGTCGATCAGCTCCGCCATCTTTTCATAGTCGATGCCGTCTTTCGTGTACGGGGTGACGATTGCAGTGCAGGAACCCTTAAAAATTGGCGTCTTCATAATATATATCCTCCTTATTTAGTCCATATAGCCTTCAGCGCAGAGCAGCTCGGCAAGCTCAACGCCGCCGCCTGCCGCTCCACGGAGCGTGTTGTGGGAAAGACAAACAAATTTGTAATCGTACTGCGTGTCCTCGCGCAGCCGCCCAATGGAGATGGCCATGCCGCCCTCGAGCATGCGGTCGAGCCTGGTCTGCGGTCTGTTTTCCTCCTCAAAGTAGCGCAGGAACTGCTTTGGTGCAGAGGGTAGGTCAAGCTGTTGTGCCCGTCCGGAGAACGAGGCCCAGCAATCAAGAATCTGCTCTCTTGATGGCTTTTTGTCGAAGCTGACAAAGACGCAGGCCATATGGCCGTTGGAAACCGGAACGCGGATACACTGTGCCGTGATACAGGGGGAATCAGCCTTGACGATCTCTCCGTTCTCGACATGTCCCCATACCTTGAGAGGTTCCTGCTCGGACTTTTCCTCTTCGCCGCCTATGTAGGGGATGACGTTGTCGACCATCTCCGGCCAGGTTTCAAATGTTTTTCCTGCTCCTGAAATAGCCTGATAGGTACACACAAGGATCCTGTTTATACCGAACTCATCACGCAGTGGGGACAGGGCCGGTACATAGCTTTGTATGGAGCAGTTGGATTTGACCGCGATGAAGCCGCGTTTTGTGCCGAGGCGTTTGCGCTGTGCTCCGATGACGGCGATATGCTGGGCATTCACTTCGGGGATTATCATCGGAACGTCCTTTGTCCAGCGGTGCGCGCTGTTGTTGGAGATGACAGGACACTCGGCCTTGGCGTAGGCCTCTTCCAGTGCAAGTATCTCTGACTTGTTCATATCAACGGCGCAAAAGACAAAGTCAACCTCGGAAGCGATTTCGGAAATGTCGTCGGTTGCATTTTTGACGATGAGCTTCTTTGCACACTCCGGTATAGGAGTTTCCATTGCCCAGCGTTTGCCGACTGCCTGCTCATATGTCAGACCGGCACTTCTGGCGGATGCGGCGACGACCGACAGTTCGAACCAGGGATGGTTCTCAATGAGGGAGACAAATCTCTGCCCGACCATGCCTGTCGCGCCGATCACCCCGACTTTATAGTTCTTCACGCAAATCAATCCTTTCTGTCGAACGAGGAGCACGCAGCTTCAATACCCATTAAATAGACCTTGAAAAACATACCCAAGATGTAATATAATAAATAACAATGTCATTTTAAAGTTGATATTGACGCCGCGATTTCCCTATAAAATTGATTAAATTAAATCATATCACGGCATTTTTGACCCGTCAATACATTAAACAACTGGAAGAAAGGCAAAAATCGCTATGAATTTTCACTCTTTAAACAGAACTGTTTCGATTTTACTTTCCGCCGCACTGCTGGTATGTCTGCTGGCGGGGGCAGGAATCGCAAACGGAAACATATTCGTCAATGGCTCGCAGGACACGCTGTCCCAATCGCTGTCGGATACATATGCAATCGGCGGAAACGGCAGTACTGAGGTGCTGGGAACGGATTCGGTATATGCTATGACCGCGTCCGGGTTGGAGCTTGTAACAGATGGTCAGACCGTTGTCGGGCCGGGCGACGTGGTTGTGACCGAGGCACCGCTCAGCGGAACGGTGTCCATCAAAAACAGTACTGTCAAGATCGGCCTTCAGTATAAGACCTCATCTTATGACACTACCGTTTCCTATGCCACGCTGACAAACTATGTGGGAAGCGGATTTAAGTTCGGTTATTATGATTCTTCCCGCGTTTTCCATGAGCTTGGAAGCACGACGGAGACAAGCATAACCATGCTGCGCGATACCAATGTTACCATCGGAAGCAACACCATAGGATGCTATCACATAAAGCTCAGCGGGAGTTACAGCAGCTTCAGTGAGGCACAGAGCGTGGCGTCCCGGTACTCTGATGGGTTCCCCGCTTACTATGACGGGTTGTTTTATGTGCTTGTCGGCAATTATGTCAGCAGCTCGGAGGCGCAGAGCGCCATGGCCTCCCTCGGTATCCAGGGCGAGGCTTTCAGCGCCAGCAACCGCTGTGTTGTCGTCATTGCCGCAGGAGAGGACAGGATACTGTTCGAGTATGACTGCGGAACATCTTCAAACCTTGGTATAGAGCCTGTCTCCACCTCCGGAAATGCCGTGACTTCACTGTCCTCCACAGGCTTCCGGTATTACGGCGGCTTTGAGTTTCTGCGCTATTCCGGAGAAGGGCTCAGTGTTATAAGCGTCGTCAATGTAGAAGATTACGTCAAGGGCGTCATCCCATATGAGATGAGCTCTTATTGGCCGCTGGAGACTCTCAAAGCCGGCGCGATAGCGGCGCGTAACTATGTTCAGGCGAACTACGGCAAGTATTCCACCTATGGCTTTGATATAGTAAACGATGCCAAGGATCAGGTATACCGCGGGCTGAACTCCGCGACCACAACTACTGACCAGGCCTGTGATGAGACGAGCAACCAGTACATGACCTATAACGGCAGCCTGTGCAGTGCTTACTACTTCTCATCCGACGGAGGGGCGACGGAGAGCTCGGAGAATGTCTGGGTGACGGCGCTTGGTTACTGCCGCGGAAAGGTAGATCCATTCGAGGAGATTCTTACCTCCGGCGTTATGAAATGGTCGAAAACATTCAGCGCCGAAACTTTGGGCTCCACTCTGGGGTTGGGGACGGTCGCAAATGTCGATTGTACATACAGTCCCTCCGGCAACATGATAGGCGTGACAATCACAGATGTGAATGGAAAATCTGCGAGCTACACAAAATCAGGATGTATTACGCTTTTGAGCCGTTTGGGCTTTACCTACACAAGCATGCATTACTCTATCACCCATAACGAGGATGACAATACCTACTACATATCTGGTTCCGGCTGGGGTCACAATGTTGGTATGAGCCAGTGGGGCGCATACTCTATGGCGCTCAATTACGGCTATAATTACCGTGAGATACTGGGCTTCTACTATACAGATGTTGCCATCTCTCAGGGAGTGTATTGATATTTGAAAAGAAGTGATTTTAACTTTGAACTGCCGGAGTCTCTGATCGCGCAGACGCCTGTTGAGCAGAGAGACCATTCCCGCCTGATGCGCATGGACAGAAAAACCGGCGAGATAGAGCACAGGTATTTTTATGAGATAAAGGATTACCTGCGCGCAGGCGACTGCCTTGTCATGAATGATTCCCGTGTGCTTCCCGCGAGGCTTATGGGCACTCGCCCGACCGGCGGAGCAGTCGAGGTGCTGCTTCTGAGAGACCTTGGCGAAAACCGGTGGGAATGTCTTACACGGCCCGGCAAAAAGACCCGGCCGGGCACTGAGCTGAGCTTTGGAAACGGCGAGCTGACCGGGCAGGTGCTGGAGACAGTTGAAGGCGGCAACAGGATAATAGAGTTTTACTACGAGGGGATTTTCCTCGAGATCCTTGAAAAACTGGGCCGGATGCCGCTGCCGCCATATATCAGACAGGAGCTTAAAGACAGCGAGCGCTACCAGACTGTGTATTCACGGGAGCTTGGCAGCGCGGCGGCGCCCACGGCGGGCCTGCATTTTACGAGGGAACTGCTCAGCGAGATAGAGGATATGGGAGTCAGCCTTTGCTATGTGACTCTCCATGTCGGGCTGGGGACTTTCCGTCCGGTCAAAGAGGATGAGATAGAGGACCATCCCATGCACGCCGAGTTTTGCGTGATACCGGAGCAGACCGCGCAAATTGTAAATGAGACGCGCCGCCGCGGCGGCCGCGTCATCTGCGTCGGCACAACTTCGTGCCGCACGGTGGAAAGTTTTGCAAATGAGGACGGCACGCTCGGGTCCAAAAGCGGCTGGACTGATATTTTCATCTACCCGGGATACCGGTTCAAATGCATGGATGGACTGATAACAAATTTTCATCTGCCCGAGAGCACGCTTATAATGCTTGTGTCCGCCTTTGCCGGCCGTGATAACGTGCTCAATGCCTATGCCGCCGCCGTTAAAGAGCAGTATCGCTTTTTCTCATTTGGCGATGCGATGCTGATAATATGACTGCAAAGGAGATAGAACTTGTTTGAGCTTATAACACAGGAGGGCGACGCCAGACGCGGCATTTATACAACTGCGCATGGCTCCGTTGAGACGCCTGTATTCATGAATGTCGGCACCTCCGCCGCCATAAAGGGGGCGCTTTCCGCGGCGGACCTTGCGGACATCGGCTGCCAGGTTGAGCTCTCCAACACCTATCATCTGCATGTAAGGCCGGGGGATGAACTCATCCGCGACATGGGCGGGCTGCATAAATTTATGACATGGGACGGACCAGTCCTCACCGACAGCGGCGGGTTCCAGATCTTTTCGCTTGCCAAACTTCGCAAAATCGACGAGGAAGGTGTGCATTTCAACTCCCACGTCGACGGCCGTAAGATATTCATGGGGCCTGAAGAGAGTATGAGGATACAGTCTAACCTCGGAAGCGATATCGCCATGGCCTTTGACGAGTGTATAAAGATCCCATCTCCCAAGGAGTATGTCAAAGACTCCTGCGACAGGACATATCGCTGGCTTCAAAGGTGTAAAACGGCACTGGATGTGTATAATTCTGAGCCCGATGCTGTAAACCCGGGACAGGTACTCTGGGGTATTAACCAGGGCGCGGTTTTTGCAGACCTGCGTATAGAGCATATGAAGAAGATCGCCGAACTGGAGCTTGCCGGATATGCTATCGGCGGCCTGGCTGTCGGCGAGACGACGCAGGAGATGTATGACACGATACAGGCCGTTGAGGAGTATATCCCAAAAGACAGGCCGAGATACCTCATGGGTGTCGGAACCCCGGGAAACATCATCGAGGGCGTATACAGGGGAGTGGATTTTTTTGACTGCGTTATGCCCGCACGCAACGGCCGGCACGGCCATCTTTTCACATGGGATGGGATAATCAACATCCTGAACAAGAAGTATGAGCGCGACGACGGGCCAATAGATCCCGAATGCGGCTGTCCCGTTTGCCGCCGATTTTCCAGGGCCTATATCCGGCATCTCTTCAAATCGGGTGAGCTTCTCGCGCTGCGCCTGTCGGTTATGCATAACCTGTATTTTTACAACAGCCTGACCCGGCGCATACGTCAGGAGATAGAGGCCGGGCATTTTGGGCAGTTCCGCGCGGAATATGCGCAGAAGCTCGATACCAGGATATGAATCAGAACAGGGCAAAAAAGAATATTATGACTGCGGAAATGATCCCGTGCAGGGCTCGGCCGGCGAAATGCCTGCCGAGCCTAAAATTTGTGCCGGAAACTGCGGCCATTGTCTGGCAGTGTACGGACAGACCGCCCCATCCGAGTATGAACGCGCACACGGCCATGCTCACAGCGTCGGTGTCGCAGCCGGACAGCGCGGTTATTCCGCTGCCCAGCTCGAGAAAGCCTGTTAGCAGGGCTCTTGTGTGGCGAAGTGTCACAGGAAGATGAAAGGCCAGCTCTCCGGCGGCAAAATCCAGCGCGCCGACTCCCTTGAATATACCGGTGACGGCAGAAAAGAACACGACGAAAGCGTATATATTCAAAACGGAAAGGGCAGAGGACTTCACGGCACCCACGAGAGCCTCCGGGAAGCGGGGTGTGGACGCGGGAGGACGTACAAAACCGCGCATTTCGCTTTTCCCGGAAAACAGGATCCCTACTATCAACGCGGCAAGGATGTGCGCGGCGTACAGCTCAAGCCCTGCACGGAGCGAACAGAAGATGCCCGTACCCGCCGTGCCGATTATGAAGGCAGGGCCTGTGTTGTTGCAGAAGGCCAGAAGCCTTTCACATTCGTCGCGCTCGAGCCGACCCTCACGATATATGTCGGCCAGCGCAGCAGCACCGAGCGGATAGCCGCCGGTTATACCGATGAAGAACGCGGCTGCGCCCTCTCCCGAGACTCCGAACAGCTTTCGCATAACCGGCTCCAGACGTCTTCCAACGGCCGCTGGAAAGCCGTAGGCCGTCAGCATGGATGAGATGACGAAAAACGGCAGCAGCGACGGCACGATTACAGAGATACAGACACCCAGCCCGTCGTCGGCGGCCGAAATGGCGTATTTTGAGCCCAGCATCAGAACAAGCAGCGCAACAAGCGTAAACAGCGTCATGATGATGCGTTCGGTCCTATGTGACAAATTGATCGCCTCCTGACGGAAAAAGACTATGCTGCAAAAGTCCTAAACTTTACTGCCGGGGAATATCATTCCGTGATAGGGAGGTGTTGTTTTGAAGAACAATATCTGCACCAAACTGCTCAGACTCTTTGATATACCGGAGGACTCGCTCGGTACCGTACCGCGGCTGACCATAACCGGAAACGGCAACGCACTTATAGAAAACCACAAGGGTCTCGTCGAATATGGGTCCGAGCGAATAGTCGTAAGCGGCGGCCGACTGCTTTTGTGCATAAACGGTGTTCGGCTGGAGCTGGAAGCGATGAACAGGGAAGAAATAAGGATAACAGGACAGATATTGTCCGTTGATTACCAATAGGGAGGTGCGCGTGGAAAAACTGCTTAATCTGGCCTTTGGATGTATTACGGCGGAGATAAGGGGGCTTGAGGCTGAGGAGGTGCTCAACCGGTGCGCCGGACTGAACATACGTTTCTGGACTGTGAAGCGGACGGACGAGTACACGATACGCATGAATATCTACAAAAAGGACTGGGAGAAGCTCTGTGCCGCGGCAGAGCGCGTCAATTGCGAGGCGGTGCATGTACGTGAGAGGGGCGTGCCGGGCACTATGCGCGGCCTTCGCCGCAGAGTCGTGCTGTTTGGTGGATTACTGGCGTTTATGATTTCGTTGTTCTGGGCGTCACTGCATATATGGCAGATAGAGGTTACGGGAAATGAGACCGTAAGCGACTGGGAGATAATCTCGGCTCTGGACAGCATCGGCGTCGGTATAGGCAGCTTTTGGCCGTCGTTTGTCTCGGACAACATACGCAGCCAGGCTCTTGTGCTGCTGCCGGAGCTGAGCTTTCTGACAGTCAATGTCAAGGGCAGCCGCGCCGAGGTGATAGTCAGGGAGCGCACACCAATACCGGATGTCTTTGACGAGGACGCGGCCAGCGACATAATTGCGGAAAAGCCGGCCATCATAACCGATGTGCGTGTGTACAATGGGGATAGCCTTGTAACTGTCGGACAGACCGTCGCAGCCGGCGACAAGCTGGTGTCCGGGACGGTCAACAGCAGTTTTTCTCCAATACGCTTTGAACACTCGCGTGCCGAGATATACGGACGCACCTGGTATACTCTGACGGTGCAAAAACCGCTTGAGATAACAAAGAAAACGGAAAAAGGGGATACGGAACCCAGCATTGCGCTGATTTTAGGAGATACGCGCATAAACTTTTATAAAAGCAGTGGAATTTTCACATCCGACTGTGTTAGAATTACTTTGGATCATTATCTGTCCATAGACGGGGTTTTTTCGCTGCCGATCGGAATCAGCGAAACGCGAACGACGACCTATGAGACGGAGACTGTGAGCATAGACCCTGTCACGGCTCAAAGCGAGATGCAGACGCAGCTGTATAACAGCCTGCTCGAGCGCATAGGTGAGGATGGCAGCGTCGTGGATTACAGTTTTTCATCCTCGGAGGAGGACGGGGTTCTCACGGTAACGCTGCATGCAGAGTGCATCGAACAGATAGGAACGGAGAGAGCGATTGACGATGAGGAGATACAAAGGCTCCGAATCGAAGATATAAAAGCCAAAAACGAAGGAGAAACTCAGGATGATTGAGAGAACTGTCGCCGTTGACAGAATGGAATATGTCATTAGCGTTTTCGGTTCGTTTGACCAGAATCTGCGCATAATCGAAACGGAGCTCGGAGTCAAGGTCATCGACCGTGATTCCGAGTTGAAGATAACTGGCGAGGCGGAGGACGTCATGGTGGCTGAAAAAGCGATAAATGCTCTTTTGACGCTCGCTGCACGCGGAGAGAGCATCGATGCGCAGAACGTCAGATATATAATCAAGCTTGTCTCAGAGGGGCGCGAGTCCAAGATAAGCGAGCTTGCCAGTGACGTCGTCTGCGTCACGGCGAAGGGAAAACCGGTCAAGGCCAAAACGCTTGGACAAAAGACTTATGTCGATGCGATAATGAATAATACGATAACCCTTGGCATAGGGCCAGCAGGCACCGGAAAAACCTACCTTGCAGTAGCGGCGGCTGTCGCCGCTTTCCGCGACAAGCAGGTAAACCGTATCATACTCACACGGCCGGCGGTAGAGGCCGGGGAGAGGCTGGGCTTTCTGCCGGGCGACCTTCAGAGCAAGGTCGATCCGTATCTGCGCCCGCTCTATGACGCGCTGTTTGAGATGCTGGGCGCGGAGACATACAACAAATACTTAGAACGCGGGAATATTGAGGTCGCGCCACTGGCTTACATGCGGGGAAGAACACTTGACGACAGCTTTATCATCCTCGACGAGGCTCAGAACACGAGCCGCGAGCAGATGAAGATGTTCCTGACGAGAATTGGTTTTGGTTCCAAGGTTGTTATCACCGGCGACGTGACACAGATCGACCTGCCGGGTGACAAAGCCAGCGGCCTTAAAGAGGCAATGCGTGTGCTTCAGGGAATAGACGATATAGAGATATGCATGCTCTCGGCTGCCGATGTTGTACGCCATGTGCTGGTGCAGAAGATAATCGAGGCATATGAGGCATACGATAAGCGCCGCGCCGCATCCGCCGGCCGGACGTACAGGCGCGTAAATGAAAAGAAGGCGGCGAAATGAACCACAGGATATATGTTTCCCGGGAAAAGCGCGGCCTCGGCCATCCGGAGGCGTACAGGCTTATAAAGCGTGCTGCCGCTGCGGCGCTTGACGTGCAGGACATATCAGATGTGTGCGAAATATTTGTGCTGCTGACTGATGATGAGGGGATACACCGCATAAACCTTGAGCAGCGCGGTGTTGACGCGCCGACGGATGTTCTGTCTTTTCCTCAGAACGAGATGGAGCCCGGCAGCTTTAACGCCGAAGAGTGCGAGCGGGACTATGACTGCGGTGCCGCACTTCTCGGGGATATGGTCCTGTCGCTTGAGCGATGCTATGCGCAGGGACAAGAGTATGGCCATGGCTTTGAGCGGGAGCTGTGCTACCTCACGGTTCACAGTGTACTGCACCTTCTGGGGTACGACCATCTTGACGAGGGTGTGGAAAAACGGAAGATGCGGGAGCGGGAGGAGCTTGTGATGGAGAGGCTTGGGCTGTGAAATCTTTTCTGAATGCGGCTCGGGGATTCTGCCGTGTTTTTATGAGCGAGCTGTATATGCGCGTCCATCTCTGCTTTGCGTTTTATGTCATTATTGCCGGACTCACTGTCGGACTGGATACGGCGGAGTGGGGAGTTTTGCTCATATGCTGCGGAGCGGTGATTGGGCTGGAGTGTGCCAATACTGCGCTTGAACGGCTATGTGACAGGGTTACAACGCAGCGGGACGAGCTTATCGGGCGGGCAAAAGACGCTGCCGCCGCGGCAGTCCTGACCTGTTCGCTCTTTTCCGCGGCTGCCGGCTGTGTGATATTTTTTAGCCGCGGCAGGCCGCAGAAGGCCCTTGGTTTTTTCGTTTCAAACCCCGTCTGCACCGCCGCGCTTGTGTTGTCCCTTATTTTATGGGTATTACTTATATTTGGGAGAAGAAATAAATGATTACCAAAACTGCCGTTGTCACGATATGTGGGCGTCCGAACGTTGGGAAATCCACGCTTACCAATACACTGGCCGGCGAGAAGATCGCCATTGTAACAAATAAACCTCAGACTACACGCAACCGCATAACTGCTGTCGTGAACAGAGGGGACACCCAGTTTATCATCATGGACACCCCCGGCTTCCACAAGCCGCGCACGGCGCTGGGCAACTATATGTTCAAGGTCGTGAAGGAGTCGGTGGCGGATGTGGACGCCGTCGTGCTCGTCGTCGAGCCGATTGACAACATAGGACGTCAGGAAGCGGAGCTTTTAGAGCGCATACGCGCGGCGAAGGTCCCGGCCATCCTGTGCATCAACAAGATAGACACCGTTGAGAAGGACAGGCTCCTGTCGGTTATAGCTGCCTATTCCACGGAGTCTGATTTTGCCGCGATCGTTCCTATCTCCGCGAAGCTGGGCGACGGCGTCGGCGAGCTGCTGGACGAGCTTTGCGCCTTCGCGCAGGAGGGGCCACAGCTATTCCCCGACGGAATGACGACGGACCAGCCGGAAAAGCAGGTCTGCGCTGAGATTGTGCGCGAAAAGCTGCTTTTATGCCTAGACAGGGAAGTGCCGCACGGGACTGCCATCGAAGTGACAAAATTTTCCGAGCGGGACAGCGGTGTGATAGACCTGGACGTGACAATATACTGTGAAAAGGCCAGCCACAAGGGGATTATAATTGGCAAACAAGGCTCCATGCTCAAGAAAGTGGGAAAGCTCGCGCGCGAGGATATAGAGCGGTTTATGGGCGCCAAGGTGTTCCTTCAGACCTGGGTGAAGGTAAAGGAAAACTGGCGAGACAGCCAGGCCCAGCTGCGAAACTTCGGTTATGATTATAACAACTGATCAGGATCCCGGCACGTATTCTCAAAAAGGCAATACTATAATACATAATACTATAATATCATCTCATGTAAAATTGGCGCGATAAAGAGCATTAAAAGGCTGTTTTTTGCCAGATGAAAGAATAGCGATGGCTGAATATGTATACAACAATTCGTGGCCTCGTCATAAGAGAGGTCAATTATAAAGAAGCGGACAAAATATTGACTGTACTGACGGATACGGAGGGGAAGCTCACCGTATCCGCTCGCGGAGCGCGCAGAAAAAGCTGCAAATACGCCGCGGCGACACAGCTTTTTGCCTATTCTGAGATGACGCTTTTTGCCAACAAGGGCCGCTGGTCGCTGAACGAGGCGGAGACGCACGAGCAGTTTCTTGGCCTGCGGGAGGATATCGGGCGACTGGCGCTGGCCTCATATATGGCCCAGATGCTCGAGGCGCTTTCAGACGAGGATATGCCGAACCCTCAGCTTTTGCAGTGCGGGCTTAACAGCCTGTATGTGCTCAGCCGCGGGCTGTGTCCCGAAAAGCAGATCAAGGCCGTGTTTGAACTGCGGCTTATGTGCCTTTCGGGTTATGAGCCGGATCTGTCGGCCTGCTGCGTGTGCGGGAAGGAAACGCCGGAGAAGCCTGTTTTAAGTATTGAGGGCGGCGTCTGCTGCAGCGACTGCGCCCCATCTGTTGCCGGAAGGGTCCTGCCGCTCTGCCCGGATAGCCTCGCGGCCATGCGCCACATCGTTTCGGCTCCGGCAAAGCGGATTTTTTCGTTCAGGATCTCTGAAGCGGCGCTGGACAGGCTGGCGTCCGCATGTGAAAGCTATATGCTCTATCACACCGGGCGCGGATTCAGCGCGCTTGATTACTATAAGAGCCTTATCTGAGAGGTACGATAATGGAATTTTATGAGAAATCACTCAATATCCTTGAGCTGCCGGGCGTGCTGGCTCTCCTCGCGGAGGAGGCGGTCAGCGAACCGGCCAGATCCAGGGCGCTTGAGCTTCGGCCGTCTCAGTCGGAGTTTGAGATAAAGAAGCTGCTGGGTGAGACCAGTGCGGCCAAAAAAATGATGACAATCAAGGGCAGCCCGTCTTTCTCCGGGGTCAGGGACGTGCGCTCAAGCCTTAGCCGGGCCGATATGGGCGGCGTCCTGAATACACGCGAGCTGCTGGATATCGCCGGCGTTTTGCAGAGTGCGCGCCTTGTCCGCGGCTATGTCGGAAACGACAATATCGGAAAAACCGAAATAGATTATCTTTTCTATTCTCTTCAGACGAACAGATATCTCGAGGATAAGATTACAGGTTCGATAACCGCGGAGGACGAGATCGCCGATGCGGCGAGCACGGAGCTTTCGGACATACGCAGAAAAATAAGAGCTGCCAGCGCACGAGTGCGCGAGGCGCTTAACAGGATAATCTCGTCCCCAACATATGCCAAAGCCCTTCAGGAGCCCATAATAACGACCCGGTCCGACAGATATGTCGTGCCGGTCAAGGCCGACCATAAAAGTGCGGTGCCGGGGCTTGTGCATGACGTATCGTCCTCCGGAGTCACGCTGTTTATTGAACCCATGGCGGCTGTGAAGGCCAATAACGAGCTTCGTGAGCTCAGGGCAAAGGAAAAGGCGGAGATCGAGCGAATCCTTGCCGAGCTTTCGGCCGACTGCGCCTCGCACCGGGAGGACATTACTCGCGATTTCAGCCTGCTCGTTACGTTGGATTTCATCTTTGCCAAAGCTAAACTTAGCTATAAATATGATGGGATGGAGCCTGTTATTTCTGAAAAAGAACTGGTCCTGCGCCGCGCCCGGCATCCTCTGCTGCCTCGGGAGAGCGCCGTGCCGATAGACGTGGAGCTCGGCGGTGAATACGACACACTGGTGATAACAGGCCCCAACACCGGCGGCAAGACTGTCAGCATCAAAACGATGGGGCTTTTAAGCATTATGGCCATGTGCGGTCTTCATATACCCGCGGCCGACGGAAGCTGTGTTCCCGTATTCCGCTCCGTTCTGGCCGACATCGGCGACGAGCAGAGCATAGAGCAGTCGCTGTCTACATTCTCCTCGCACATGACGAATATCGTCGGGATAATAGCGGAGTGCGGCGAAGGCACAATGCTGCTTTTTGATGAGCTCGGCGGAGGCACCGACCCTACAGAGGGCGCGGCGCTTGCCATCAGCATAATCGAATATGCGCGCTCTACCGGAGCCGTCATCGCTGCAACCACACATTATGCGGAGCTGAAGGTATACGCGACCAACACTGCGGGAGTACAGAACGCCTCCTGCGAGTTTGACGTTGAGACGCTCAAGCCAACCTACCGGCTTCTGGTTGGTATCCCGGGAAAATCCAATGCCTTTGCGATCTCATCCCGTCTTGGCCTGCCGCAAAGTATAATCGAAGATGCGCGCAGCCGTGTGGGTACCGGCAGCGCAAGCTTTGAGGCCACTATCGAAAAGCTCGAGCAGGAGCGCAGAAAAATGGAGAAATACGCCGACGAAGCTGAGACGAAGCTTCACGAGGCTGAAAAGAGCGCCGAGCGCGCCGCGGCGATTGAAAAAGAGTTGAAAGCAAAGCTTGATAAGGCGGAGGAGAACTCCCGCCGTGAGGCAAGACGCATACTGGATGACGCCAGAAGGACGGCAGAGAGCGTCTTTTCCGAGCTTGACGAGATGCGCAGAAGGAAAAACGAGGAGGCGGACCACCGCCGGATAAACGAGGCCCGGGCGGAGCTGCGCCGGAGGATAAATGAAAGCTCGCAGAAATACAACGATGACGTGAGAGCCGAACCGGAGGTTGAACCGTCCCTGACCCGGGAGATACGGCCGGGAGATACGGTGATGATAAGGGCTATGGGAGTTAAGGCGCAGGTCGTATCCGTCTCACCGGACGGGAATATGGAGCTTCAGGCCGGAATAATGCGCGTAAATGTTAAAAAGGGCGAGGTGTATCTGCTTGAGCATGAGAAAAAGAAGCCGGCAAAGCCCTCAGGCAGCTCGTCGACCGCAAAGCTGAGTTCCGAGCGTGTCGGGCCGGAGTTGGATATACGCGGTATGATGACTGACGAAGCTATACCGATAGTCGAAAGGTATATTGACAACGCAGTTATGAGCAAGCTGTCGACGGTGACGATAATTCACGGCAAGGGGACCGGGGCACTGCGCGCCGCTGTGCAGGAGTGTCTCAGGCATAACCGCCAGGTCAAAAAATTCCGGCTAGGCAGATACGGAGAGGGGGAAAGCGGCGTCACTGTGGTCGAATTGAAGTAAAACCGGGATAACGCCAAAACATTTAACTGTGCAAGACAACAAAAGTTACAAAATAGTTGACGATTAAATAGAGTTTTGTTAAAATAATTGTAAGAAAATCAGAACGGACGTTTACGTTAAAGGAGCTGTGAAAATGGTTATCCGTGAGGTTGTTATTAATAATCAGGTAGGGCTTCATGCCAGGCCGGCGACTTTCTTCATACAGAAGGCCAATGAGTTCAAATGCAGTATCTGGATTGAAAAGGACGAGCGTAAAGTCAACGCGAAGAGCCTTCTTGGCGTCCTTTCGCTCGGCATCGTCAAAGGAACCAAAATTAATATCATTGCTGACGGCTCCGACGAAGAGGAAGCTGTTAACACACTCTCTGAACTTATAGCAACCGATTTTTCAGAGTAAACTAATTCATATGCACAGATCACCGGGGCGTGTTTTTTCTGCACGCCCCGTATTTTTCACCTTATGGAGGCGGAGGAGTGTCGGGAAACAGGGAAAGCCAGCAAAACAAAATCGACCGGCTGCGTGAAAAGGCCAACAAGCTTCCTCTTCTGCCGGGCGTATATATAATGAAAGACGAGTGCGGTCAGGTGATATATGTCGGCAAGGCCAAGGCTCTGAAGAACCGTGTCGTCAGCTACTTTCGAGGCGAACATTTGCCCAAGGTCGCGGCCATGGTAGCCAAGGCGGAGGATTTCGACGTCATCGTTGCCTCTTCGGAGTTTGAGGCGCTGGTTCTTGAAAACTCCCTTATCAAAAGGCATAAGCCGCACTACAACATCCTGCTGCGTGACGACAAGGGATATCCGTTCATACGGCTGGATATAAAAAGCGAGTATCCTTCTTTTGCCATCGTCAACAGGACGCAAGACGACGGCGCAAAATATTTCGGACCGTTTGGGGGACGCAGCTCGTCGACTGATATCATTGATACGATATCAAAGGCACTGAAGCTTCCTACATGCGGAAGGAAATTTCCAAGGGATATCGGCAAGCAGAGACCCTGCCTCAATCATCACATGGGGATGTGCGCCGGTTGGTGCCTTAAAGACTCTGACCCGGCGGAATACCGCCGCAGCATAGATGATGCTGTCATGATACTCGAGGGGAACACCCAGGGGCTTATCGCGGAGCTTGAAGCACGCATGACGCAGGCGTCCGAGGAGCTTAGATTCGAGCAGGCCGCGCAGTACCGAGACAGAATAAGGGCCATACAGAGTCTTGGAAACAAGCAGCGGGTGATTGCGATGGCCTATGCCGATACTGACGCCGTCGGTTTTTACCGGGGCGTTAAGAACTGTTTTGTCGTACTGCATTATGTGGGCGGCGACCTTGTCGGCAAGGATTACGAGTTGCTCGACGAGTCTGTGGGCTCCGACGGCGAATTGCTCTCCACCCTGGTGGGGCAGTATTACGGCAGGCGCGGCATCTGGCCGAAACACGTGCTTCTGCCGTTTGAAACGGGTGATGAAACCGAACTCGGTGATTTTCTGAGCCAGTGCGCCGGGAAACGGGTATATGTCGAGGTCCCTAAGAGAGGAGAGAGGGTGAGGCTTGTTGAGGCGGCCGTAAATAACGCCCGGGAGGAGATCGAGCGCGCCGCAACCGCACAGCAAAAGCGCCTGAAAACTCTTGAGTGGCTGCACAAGACCCTGTTGCTGCCGGTACTGCCGGAGAGAATAGAGGCGTATGATATTTCCAACACCGGGGACGCGAATATAGTCGCTTCGATGACGGTGTTCGTAAAAGGCCGGCCGCTGAAGCGGGATTACAGGCGTTTTCGTATAAAACCCGAGAATGGACAGGCCCTGCATCAGGATGACTACGGCGCCATGCGCCAGGTGCTCACCCGCCGGTTTATGAACTACCTTGAGAATGACGAAAAATTTTCCGCCCGGCCGGATCTGCTGCTGATCGACGGAGGCAGCGTTCATGCTGCCACGGCAAAGTCGGTGCTGACCGAGCTTGAGCTTGATATACCGGTGTTCGGCATGGTAAAGGACGACAGCCACAGAACGCGCGCGCTTATGACAACGCAGGGACAGGAGATCGGACTTTCCGGCAATCCGGCGGCTTTCAATCTCATAACGAGCATTCAGGATGAAACGCACAGGTTTGCGATAGAATATAACCGTGCGCTTCGCAAAAAGACCCTCGCTTCAGAGCTTGACTCCATAAAGGGCGTGGGCGAACATCGCAGAAATGCCCTTTTGAATCATTTCAAGACAATAAAGGCCGTAAAAGCCGCCTCTCTGGAGGAACTGAGCTCCGTTGTACCCAAGAATACAGCGGAAGCGGTCTGGCGGCATTATCACGGAGGTGCTGACAAATGAGAGTTATAACCGGAACGGCCAGAGGCCGCAGACTCATCGAGCCAAAGAACATGGATATCCGGCCGACCACTGATCTGGTCAAGGAGTCTATCTTCAATATAATCCAGTTCGACATCGAGGGCAGGCGGGTTCTCGACCTGTTTGCCGGAACGGGACAGCTCGGTATCGAGGCGCTCAGCCGAGGGGCAGAGAGCGCGGTGTTTGTCGACGAGAGCGCACAGGCCGTGAAGCTCGTGCGCGAAAATCTCCGTCACTGCGGACTGGAGGGCCAGGTGTGTCAGGCTGAATCACTTGGCTTTATTGCCCGCGGCGGCAAGTATGGGATCATATTCATAGATCCGCCGTATGACTCCGGATTAACTGAAAAGGCGATAGAAAAAATAATCGAATTTGACATATTGTGCGAAGGTGGTATAATAATCTGCGAAACCAGAGCTACAACGGCGTTGCCGGGTGTCTCAGCGCCGTATTTCCGGGGCCGTGAGTACCGATACGGCAAAGTCAAGCTGACCACTTACGGCAGAGAGGGTAATTAACTGATGACAACGGCAATCTATCCGGGCAGCTTTGACCCGATCACACTGGGACATCTCAACATCGTCCGCAGGGCAGCCAAGGTTTTTGACAAGGTAGTCGTATGCGTGATGGTCAATTCGTCCAAAAATCCGATGTTCAGCGTAGAGGAGCGGGTGGAGCTTATCGAACGTGTAGTTGCTCGTTTTGATAACATCTGTGTTGAAGCGTCTCACGTGCTCCTTGCGGAGTATGTTAATCGTTTTGAAAATCCGGTCCTTATAAAGGGCCTGCGCGCCGTGTCCGACTTTGAAAGCGAGTTTCAGATGGCGCTCATAAATAAGAAGATTAACTCCAGGCTTGAAACCGTTTTTTTGACTGCGAGCGAGAAATATACATACCTTAGCTCATCTGTCGTCAAGGAAATGGCGAGATACGGTGCTGACCTGAGCGAATTCGTACCCCGCGAAATCATCAAAGACGTAGAAGAAAGATCTCAGAACTGGAAATAGGAGGAAAGATATGGACCAGAACTATAATCAACAGGATGTTCTCGAACTGGTTGAAATGCTCTACACCATGGTCAGTGAGGCGTGGAGCGTCCCTCTTGGCAAAGATAAGTGTATGATCGAGCGTGACGCCGTTCTCAATATCCTCGACGAGATAAAGGCCCAGCTTCCCGTTGAGATTGCCGAGGCTAAGCGCCTTGTTGCCGCGCGCGACGAGTATATCAGTTCGGCTCGCCGCGAGGTGGATGCGATGAAACGCTCTGCCGAGGAGCACGCAAGGCAGGTAGTTGACGAGCAGGAGGTCGTGCGTGCTGCAAAGATAAAGAGCAGCGAGCTTATCGCGGACGCGGAAAACAAGTCGCGGGAGCTTCGCCGTGTCGCAAACGAATATGTGGATGATACCATGCGCCGCACTGAGGAGGCCGTCACTGCGGCCCTTGACGAGATACGTCAGTCCCGTCAACGCTTCCGCAGCGCCGCAAACGTGCGCAGCAGTACGCCGGTACAGACGATAGTGCCGGAAGATATCGACTGAGTCATACTATATTTGTGTTTTCCAAACCGTGACATACAATTAAATCAGCAGTTTGAAAATCAAGAGAAAATCGTTGGATTTTCTCTTGATTTTTTTTATGTCTTGCGGTATCATGTAAGAGCAAGTGGGGCAAAATGGGGATAAGTGTACAGAAATCCCATAAATATGGCCGGCTGTCCCTTAAGTGCAAAGAGGGGGGAAGAGAGACTGTGACAGGCGAATATACACATTACCTGGACGCCAAGGGCCGCCTCTCCATACCTGCCCGTCTGCGTGACGAACTCGGCAATGTCTTCTATGTGACCCTCTCTATGGACAACTGCCTCTCCGCGTACAGTGCTGATAGCTGGAAAGAATTTACGGACAAGGTCAATTCAATGTCCTACAAGGATCAGCGCAGGATGCGCCCGCTGTATGCTTTTGCCGCCAAGTGTGAGCTTGACAATCAGGGGCGTGTGCTGGTGCCGCAGAAGCTGCGCGATTATGCTGGGCTTACCAAAAGCGTAACGGTGGTCGGCTGCAATAATCACGCGGAATTTTGGGACACTGACACCTGGAACAAACAGGCTGCGCTTGAGATGACGCCGGAGAACATAGCCGAGGTTATGGAGGGCCTGAACTTCTGATGGAATACAGGCATTATTCGGTCCTGCTCCGCGAGAGCATCGAGGGGCTTAACATAAGGCCGGATGGTATATATGTCGACGGTACGCTTGGAAGCGGCGGTCACTCGCTTGAAATAGCAAAGCGGCTGACCACCGGTCATCTGATAGCAATCGACAGGGACGCCCGCGCGCTTGAGCGAGCCGGGGAGAGACTTGCCGAATATTCCGACAGGATAAGCTTTGTCCACGGTAATTTCCGGGACCTTTCGTCCATACTCGACGGGTTGGGATATCCCAACGCCGACGGGATGCTGTTTGATTTGGGAGTGTCTTCGCCGCAGCTCGATGAGTCGGAGCGCGGGTTTTCGTATATGGCCGACGCCCCGCTGGATATGCGAATGGATGAGCAGGATAGCCTGACGGCGCGGGAGATAGTCAACACCTGGCCCGAAGACAAGTTGAAACGTATACTGTACGATTTTGGGGAGGAGCGGTATGCTCCCAAAATAGCCGCCGCGATTTGCGCAAGAAGGCAAACCGCTCCGATTGAGACTACGCTGGAGCTTGCCGCGATAATCCGCGGCGCGATGCCAGCCGCGGCGCTCCGTGAGAAGCAGCACCCGGCAAAGAGAAGCTTCCAGGCAATAAGGATCGCTGTCAACGGTGAGCTTGACGCCATATCCGAGATGATGGAAGCTGCGGCCGACAGGCTAAGCAAAGGCGGAAGGCTCGCTGTTATAAGCTTTCACTCGCTCGAGGACAGAATAGTCAAAAACGCGATCAGTTCGCGTGAAAAAGGCTGCACCTGTCCGAGAGATTTTCCAATCTGCACCTGTGGGTTTGTGCAGACTCTGAAAAGCATAACGAGGAAACCCATCACCGCATCACCTGAGGAACTGGCAGAGAACCCGCGCTCACGCAGCGCGAAGCTCAGGATCGCGGAGAGGGTTTGACAAACGACAAATGGGGCTGAACCCCCGGGAGGTATCTTTTGAACAACACAGCCAGAGTACACGAGCAGGACTTCATCTATGGGAGCCTGGCATACGATTTTGGGAACGTGGATTTCACCGAGCAGCTTCCCCTCGACCGGGAAGAGGTATCTGCACCTCCGCAGACATCCGAAAAGACCGTAACAAAAAAGGCGGCGCACACGGCGCAGGCGATAGCCCCTGTGTCCATAATCGGCTTTGTCTGCGCGGCTATTCTCATGGTGTTTATGCTCATGTCATACATACGGCTGACTGAACTGTCAAACGAGAGCGCCGAACTTGAAAGCCAGCTTTCGGAGCTGGAAGTTGAACAGACTAGGCTGCTCATAGATTATGAAAGCGCATTTAACATGACGGAGATCGAAGAGTATGCCACAACGGTGCTTGGCATGCAGAAGCCGCGCAGCGACCAGGTGTTTTACATCGACGGATCCGCGCCCGATAAAGCCGAGATAATCCAGGAGGAAACAGAAAACAGCGGCCTGCTCGGCAAGATCGACGATCTGCTTGAATCTCTTGGAGAATATTTCGGTTGACAGGCGTAATATAATATTCCATAGGATTCATAAAACCGAATTGTTCTGACCAAGGGGAATATCATGTCTAGTAGAAAAGCAAAAATATCCGGTTCAAATTCACCCAACAGAATGATGCTCAGCCGCACACTCGTTCTTCTTGTAGTGTGCGGCATAGTTGCATTTATAGTCCTGGCCATAAGGCTGTTTCAGATACAGGTGATAGATCACGAAAGGTACGAAAGCGCGGCGATAGAGCAGCAGGTACGCGAGACAACGGTCACGGCTTCACGCGGGACTATTTATGACCGCAACGGCAAGATTCTTGCAATGAGCGCGAGCGTTGATACGATATACATAAGCCCGGCGGAGATAAACATGTATGATGAGGACCCGCGATTGATCGCCTCCAGGCTCAGCGATATACTGGGAGTGGACTACGACTCTATCCTTGAGATGACTCAGGACACTAGTTCGTGGTATAAAACTGTTGCGCGCAAGGTAGAGCCCGAGGTGTCAGACCTGGTGCGGGAGTTCAAGAATGAATACGACCTCAAGGGCGTCAAGATCGAAGAGGACAGCAAGCGTTATTATCCGTATTCCAGCCTTGCCTGCCATGTAATAGGCTATGTCGGGATTGATAATTACGGCCTTAATGGGATCGAGGCGCTGTATAACGACGAGCTGACCGGTACGAACGGACGTGTGGTACGCGCAAAGAACTCCGCAGGGACGGATATGCTCTTTACCAAGTTTGAGGATTATTACGATGCTGGTGACGGCAGCGATGTTACTCTGACAATAGATACGACGATGCAATATTATCTTGAAAAACATCTGGAACAGGCTGTCGAGGATTATGACGTTCAAAACGGCGCCGCCGGCATCATAATGGATGTAAATACCGGCGAGATACTTGCCATGGCCTCGCTGGATAACTATGACCTGAACGATTATCAGGCGGTGAGCGAGGAGGTCCAGGCACAGATAGATGCCGCCGAAACTGAGGAGGAGAAGGCTGAGATACTTAGCGCCGCTCAGCAGCTTCAGTGGAGGAACAAGGCCATAAGCGATACTTATGAGCCCGGCTCTACGTTCAAGATAATAACGCTCGCTATCGGGCTTGAAGAGGGTGCCGCGTCAATGGACGGCTCCTATTACTGCAGCGGCAGCCTGCTTGTCACCGGCGATACCAAGGCCAGAAACTGCTGGAAGACAGGCGGTCATGGATCCCAGACGCTGACGCAGGCGCTTCAGCATTCCTGCAATGTGGCCTTTATGAATATCGGCCTTGAGATAGGTGAAGAGACTTTCTACAAATACTGCGAGGCTTTTGGATTCTTTGAATCTTCCTCCGACCCCGATGCACAGCTCACCAGCAAGACAGGCATTGACCTGATAGGCGAGAGCGGCAGCATCTGGTGGAGCAGGAACGTGTTCTGCAACCCGGATAACTACAGCCAGCTTGCGGCAGCCTCATTCGGCCAGACCTTCAACATAACGCCCATACAGCTCATAACCGCGGTCTCCGCCTGCGCAAACGGCGGCTATCTCATGGAGCCGTATGTCGTAAGCAGTATAACCAACGCCGACGGCGAAACTGTCGTGCAGAATGAACCGACCGTTGTCCGTCAGGTCATAAGCGAAGAGACGAGCGCGCTGGTCTGCCAGATGCTCGAGCAGGTCGTTGGGGACAGCGTAGAAGGCACCGGCAAAAACGCATACGTTGCCGGATACCGCATTGGCGGCAAGACCGGAACGACCACGAAAACAACGCTTGAGGCTGAGACTGGCGTTAAGGAGTATATAGTCTCCTTTGTGGGCATAGCGCCCGCGGACGATCCGGAAATCGCCATACTCGTGCTGCTGGACACTCCCAGCACCGAGACCGGCATCTACATAGGTGGCGGCCAGATGGCGGCACCTACTGTCGGCAACATTTTCGCCGACGTGCTTCCCTATCTCGGTATAGAGGCCGAGTACACCGAAGAGGAGCTGGAAAATGCCGATGTCTCTGTGCCGAACGTAGTGGGCAAGAGCGTTGACGAGGCTCAGCAGGCCCTGAGTGAGGCAGGGCTGAACTATCGTGTGATAGGCTCCGGAAGTGAGATCACGACTCAGCTTCCCAACGCGAATGTTTATGTGGCAAAGGACAGCACAATACTTATCTATGCAGACGCAGAGCCGTCCACCGATCTCGAATCGGTACCGGATCTGACAGGATACAGCTATTCCGTCGCGCGCCAGATTCTGGAGCAATACGGCCTGTTTATCAGCTCTTCCACAGGTGTACACTCCGATTCGGCGACGGTCGTCGTGTCTAAACAGAACATAGAGGCCGGATCCAGCGTTGAGCATGGCGCTGTAATCGAGGTAACTCTTGTGGACAATGACACGAGCATTCAGGGACAATTCTAGCAGGGCTGCCTTTGGAGGTTAACAAATGAAACTTTGCGATATTCTCAGCGATGTTGAGATAACGGAACTTCATGCGGATCCGGAACTTGAGATAGGTAACATCCGCTATGATTCACGGGCCGTCGGACCGGGCGATGTGTTTGTCGCCATACGCGGATACGAAACTGACGGGCACCGGTATATCGACTCTGCCTATAACAACGGCGCTGCCGTCGTTATCTGTGAGCAGGCCCCGGTGGACGGTGCCGCCTACGTTCTGACTCCCGATACGAGGCTGGCACTGAGCATATGTTCAAGGAACTATTTTGGAGATCCCTCGTCAGAGATGAAGATCGTCGGAGTCACCGGTACCAACGGAAAAACGACAAGCACCATGCTGCTCAAACATCTGCTCGAGGATAACGGCGAAAAGGTTGGTCTGATAGGCACGAACCAGAATATGATAGGCGATGAAGTCATACCAACTGAACGTACCACCCCGGAGTCGTATGAGCTTCAAAGCCTGTTCAGGCAGATGGCGGACGCCGGATGCACTTATGTCGTTATGGAGGTGTCTTCACATTCGCTGGCCCTGCACCGCGTGGCCGGGGTCGATTTTGAACTGGGGGTTTTCACAAATCTCACGCAGGATCATCTGGATTTTCATGGTACCATGGAGGAATATGCCCGCTGTAAGGCCCTTCTGTTTAAGCAGAGTAAAACCGCCGTTATCAACCTTGATGATAAATGGGCTCAATATATGACCGAAAGTGCCAGGCAGGCCGGCTGCCGCGTCGTAAGCTATGCTCAGGAGCACAATGAGGCGGATGTGGTCGCAAAGGATATCAGGTTGTCTGCCCGCGACGTGCGCTTCTGCGCTGTCGAGACCGGCGGCATACAGCGAATCAGGCTAGGCATACCAGGCCGTTTCTCCGTATATAACGCCCTGTGTGTGATCGCCTCCGGTGTTGCGCTGGGATATTCAATGGAAAAGTGCGCACAATCCCTTGAAACTGCGGAGGGTGTAAAGGGCAGGATGGAGGTTTTGCCCACAGATGGGGATTATACTATCCTAATCGACTATGCGCACACGCCGGACGCTCTTGAAAACGTCATCTGTTCCATAAAAGAGGTTGCCACAGGGCGGACTGTGGTACTTTTCGGCTGTGGCGGCGACAGGGACAGGACGAAACGCCCGATTATGGGGCGCATCGCCGCGGATAATGCCGATCTGGTCATCGTGACCTCGGATAACCCCCGCACGGAAGAGCCGAAGGCGATCATTGACGACATCCTCCAGGGCATAAATAACGCCAAGATTCAGGTCAAGGTTATACCGGATCGCACGCAGGCGATACACTGGGCTATTGACAACCACCATAGTGGTGATGTTATAATCCTAGCCGGCAAAGGTCACGAAACTTATCAAATAGTCGGTAAGACCAAACACCATATGGATGAGCGTGAGATCGTGGCCGAATACTTTGAGAAGAGGAAGAGCATATGACATTAGAGTTTTGTCTGGCTTTTGTTATCGCATTTGTTTCCGCCGTGATCATCGGGAAGTTCCTGGTCCCATGGCTGCGCAAAATAAAAGCGGGCCAGATGATCAGAGAGGACGGCCCCACCTGGCACATGTCCAAATCCGGTACCCCCACCATGGGAGGCATCATGTTCATAGCGGGCACGGCCCTTGCCTGCATATCCGCCGGATTTAAGGCTATGACACAGGGCGATTACGGCCATATTATCGTTTTCTTTTTCGCGCTTATTTTCGGTGCCATCGGCTTTCTCGACGACTACGAGAAACTGAAGAAAAAGCAGAATCTTGGCCTTACCGCCCGAATGAAATTCTTCCTTCAGCTTGTCGTTGCGATCGCGTTTATCTTCCTGCTGCGCAAGCTTGGCTATCTCCAGACCCATCTTTACATTCCGTTCTGGAACGTGACCTGGGAGATACCGGAGGTCGTGTATTTCATCTTTGCCGCTTTTGTCATCGTTGCCGAAGTCAACGCGGTAAATCTCACAGACGGGGTCGACGGCCTTGCCACCGGCACTTCCATACCTGTTTTCCTGTGCTATGCGGCGATTGCTTTTACATGGGGGTCAAAATATGCGGGGCTTGGTATATTTTCCTCTGCTCTTGCCAGCGGGCTGCTCGGTTTTCTGGTATACAACTTCAATCCCGCGCGTATATTCATGGGAGACACCGGATCCCTGTTTCTGGGCGGCGCCGTGTGTGGCATGGCGTTTATGATGGATATGCCGCTGATACTCATCCCGCTGGGCCTGCTGTATATCGTAGAAGCGCTCAGCGACGTTATCCAGGTCGTCTATTTCAAACTCAGCCACGGTAAGCGCGTATTTAAGATGGCGCCTTTCCATCATCATCTTGAAATGGGCGGCTGGACAGGCAAAAAGTGGAGCGAAAAGGAGCTTTTCGCATTGTTTACCGGAATTTCCTCCGTGTGCGCATTTGTGTCCTACTGCGCGGTAATGTGGAGGTTCTGAAGCCGAATAACTGGGAGGTCGGACAATGGACGAGAACAGCAAAACCGTATCATATGAACAGTCGCGTCTGGCCGACTATACTGAGGACAGCACCATACAGAGAGGCAGAATGGATCTGCCTTTTATGCTTCTGACACTGCTGCTTCTGACAATCGGCGTTGTTATGGTGCTCTCATCCAGCTTTGCAAGGGCGTATTATGACATCGAAAATGAAACAGGCGGCGACGCCACATACTACTTTGTAAGACAGCTTATATTTGCCGTTGGCGGAGTGGGCGTGATGCTCATTTTCTCGCGCTTTCCAATGGCTCTTTACAGGCGTACATCTTCCATTGTCCTGCTTGCCGGCATCGTCTGCCTTGCGCTCGTGCCCATAATCGGTACGACAGTCAACGGCGCCAAGCGATGGATAAATCTTGGGTTTACTACCTTTCAGCCATCAGAGATTGCCAAGATAGGCGTTATCCTGTATTTCTCTTCGCTCATCTGCAAGTTCCGTGACAGGATGCAGACCTTCAGGTATGGCATTGCGCCGTTTCTTGTAGTACTCGTGATAATAATCGGCCTGCTCCTGCTTGAGCCGCATATTTCCGCTTCGATAATCATCGTTGCAGTGACCGTAGTATTGCTGTTTGTCGGCGGCGTGAAGCTGCGCTGGTTTGTCGGCGGCGGCGCGGTGCTCGTCCTTGCTTTTCTGGTCGTCGTGACGCAATTTTCCCACGCCTCGACACGTATCCAGACATGGCTTGACCCGTTTGCTGATACCACTGGCGATGGATGGCAGATCGTACAGTCATTGTATGCAATTGGAAGCGGCGGCGTGACTGGCCTTGGTCTTGGACAGAGCCGGCAGAAGTATCTCTATTTGCCGGAGGAGCACAATGACTTTATCTTTTCCGTTATCTGTGAGGAATTGGGTTATATCGGCGCGCTGCTGATCCTTGCGCTTTTTGCGCTGCTAATTGTCCGCGGATACTGGCTTGCTATGCATGCGCGCGACAGATACAGCTTTTTTGTATGCGTCGGCATTACAACGCTACTTGCGCTTCAGGTCATACTGAATGTCGCTGTCTGTACCAATCTTGTGCCATGCACGGGCATATCGCTTCCGCTGTTCAGCTATGGCGGCACTGCGCTGTTGATACAGATGGCGGAGATGGGAATAATATTGAGTATGTCCAGGGATATTCCTGCAAAGAAGTCGGGTTGACGCATATTACCCGGCACTAGTTTTTGAGGAGAAGAGTAAATGAGATATCTATTTACATGCGGCGGTACCGCCGGACATATAAATCCAGCTCTCGGCGTTGCCGAGCGTATAATGCAGATACAGCCGGATGCGGAGATACTCTTTGTCGGAGCCGCTGGAAACATGGAGACTGAGCTTGTGCCGCGCGAGGGCTTTGATATCAGAACCATCACTGTCACCAATATCCGCCGCGGCATAAAGCCTGCCGATATTGTTCACAATGCGAAAACGTTCAAAAACGTTATCACATCTACGGCTGCCAGCAGGAAGATTATCAAGGAATTCAAACCTGACGTTGCCGTCGGTACAGGCGGATATGTCTGCTATCCTGTTCTGAAGGCCGCTGCCTCACTTCGCGTCCCAACCGCCGTGCATGAGTCCAACGCGGTACCGGGGCTGACTACGAAACAGCTCGCTGGAATAGTTGACAGGATACTTGTCGGGTTTGAGGAAAGCCGTAAAGAATACTCAAATCCTGGTAAGGTCATCGTTACCGGCACGCCTGTACGCACGCAGTTTGACCCTGACCGCGACCTGGCGCAGGCAAAGAGCAAACTGGGCCTGCCAACAGATAAGCCGCTGGTGCTGTCTGTATGGGGGAGCCTTGGCGCGACACGGCTCAATGAGATAATCATCGGAGTTATCCAGCGCGCGCTCCGTATGCCGGTTTTCAGCCTGATACATTCCGCAGGCACCCGCGGCTACGACGCGATGATGCAGCGCATGCGCGAAGAGGGGATTGACTCATGTGCCGGACAGGGTTTTCTTGTAAAAAATTACATTTACAATATGCCTGAGGTCATGGCTGCGGCCGACCTTATTATCTGCCGCAGCGGGGCATCCACACTCTCCGAGCTCGGTTATATGGGAAAGCCTGCGATACTTGTTCCGTCACCCAATGTGACAAATAACCATCAGGAGAAAAACGCGCGTGTGCTCGAGGCCAAGGGCGCGGCACGCGTTATGCTGGAGTCTGACTGCAACGCAGATACGCTCGTAGGTATGATATCGGACCTGCTCGGGAATCCCGGCAGGCTTGCAGAGATGTCAAGGCGCATGAAAAGCTTTGGAAGCCCGGATGCGACGGAGAAGATCGCCGACATCGTCATTGGTCTGGCGAAGAAATAAACAGGCAGGGCATTTTAAATAGCAGCGAGCCATATAATACAAAAATAGACAGCGGGAGCTATTTTGTGCAGCTCCTGCTGTCTATTTTTGTAGGCAGTATATATTGAGCTTTGCCCTGATGCGTCGTAAACGCTGGCTAATTTACGCCTGAGATGCCGTTTTTCGCTAAAGCATGGGACAAATCGTCGAAGAATTTCTCTCCAAACAAAAAATACTGGCCGTTTTCATACAGTACTACATATCTACCGTCCATCTTTCTCCATGTACCACCGAGAGATCTTTCTTCTATCTTGTCAATTACCGACTGAGACTCCGGGGAAAGGACGATGATATTGCGTATTATTTCCCCTCTGTTATAAAATCGAAGCTCATATAGCTCTACTAAATTATTTCTCCTTACACCTAGCTCAGACAGTTCCACTATTGCCAGGCCCACAATGCCCTGATATGTATCCATCAGATAGCCAGGCTCAACAATTTCACAGACTTCCGAACCATAGATATAAACTTCAAGCTTTTCTGCATCTAAGAGCTCGTTATAGTTGATTACAATATTAGCATTTGTTCTCAAGGAGCAAAATGCCAGAATTATGATAACAACGATTATTAAGGCAACCCTTTTAATAGATATGCTATCTGTCATAATATTCCTGCCTTTTCTGATGTAAAGCCCTTGAAAAATCGAGTAATACCTTGATGTAGTCAATCATATATTATAAGACTCGATAAAAAGTGTCAATATATTAAAAATACATAGATAGATTTTACTTCATTTGGTAAGTTCGGATGTGAACGACAGAAGCACAGACATCGTCGTTGGTCTGTCCAATCAATGAAAACATAAAAAACGCCGATTGTTGCATCGGCGTTTTTTTGTATTCCTCTTGTTAAAACCCTGAGAATATGGTAGCATAAAAGTTACAAATTAACCTAAATGCCTCCGCATGCATAGTATATTGCAAATACTGTGTGGAGGAGACATTTATGAGCATCTGGCGAATTTTTGGCGGAAAGCCGCTGTGTGGCAGCGTACGCTCACAGGGCTCGAAGAACGCGGCCCTGCCTATTATGGCGGCCTCGGTCATATGCCCCTGCGAGACCGAGCTTCTCAACTGCCCACGTCTGAGCGACGTTGACGCTGCTGCGGACATATTGCGGCATCTTGGCTGCCGGGTCGAGCGCGACGGCGATATAGTCGGTATCGATTCCAGAGAACTGTGCAGATACGATATCCCGGAGTGCCTGATGCGCGAAATGCGTGCATCCGTTTTGTTTCTGGGCGCGCTCATCGCGCGGGCTGGCCGGGCAGAGATTTGCACCCCTGGCGGATGCAGGATAGGCAAGCGTCCGATAGATCTGCATCTTGCAGCTCTGGAAAAACTCGGTGTGTCTATAACCGAGGAGAATGACAGGATAATCTGTTCAGCGCAGGATTATTCCGCCGATGAGATAACCCTGGCATATCCGAGCGTCGGAGCTACTGAAAACGCAATGATTGCAGCCTGCATGGCCCGGGGAGAAACGGTTATCCGCAACGCCGCCAGAGAGCCGGAGATATCCGCGCTCGGTTCGTTTCTCCGATGTATGGGAGCCGGTGTTACCGGCCTTGGCACCGGAGTTATCAGTATTTGCGGCTTCTGTCCCGCTGACAGGGTCGGTTTCAGGATACCGTCTGATCGGATAGTAACTGCCACACAGCTTTGCGCGGTCGCCGCCTGCGGCGGTGCGGTGGAGATAGACGGGGCGATAGAGGCGGAAAACACCGCTGTTATCGATACTCTCAGGCGATGCGGGTGCGATATAAGCAGCAACAGGCGTAAAATTATTATCCGCGCGCCTAGAAAACTCTCACCGGCTGGACTTGTCGCAACAAGGCCGTATCCCGGTTTTCCGACCGATGCACAGCCCCTTGTCATGGCGGCGAGCCTGAAAGCTGCTGGCTCCACAATTTTTGTCGAAAATATTTTCGAGAACAGATATATGCATGTACAGCAGTTTAAGAAACTCGGAGCTTCGATTCAGACAGAGGGGCGTGTTGCCCTGGTGTCCGGAGTCGCACAGCTTCACGGTGCGGAGATGCGTGCCTGCGACCTGCGCGGAGGAGCCGCACTTGTTATCTCGGCGATGTCGGCGGAAGGGGAATCGTTGGTTGCCGACGACGGTGAATATATTGGCAGGGGTTATGAGGATATTGCTTCGCTCTTTTCTGACATGGGCGCAGATATACAACCGGAAATATGAAAGGGTAAGACAATGGCACAGGCAAAACCAAAGAGAGTAAAAAAGCGCAGTATACTATATGGCCCGCTCACGTTCCTGATAGTATGCGCGGCGCTCGTGTTTGGGATAGGCGTGTTCTTTCGCGTCTCTGAGATCGAAGTGGTCGGAGCATCGTATTACACTGCCGAGGAGATCATCGACGCCTCCGGGATAGAGGCAGGCGACAATCTGTTTTTCATAAACAGGTTTAATGCGTACAGCAGGATATACGCAAAACTGCCATATATTTCCGGCGTCGCGATTTCCAGGTCGCTTCCCAACCGTGTTGTGATAGAGGTGACCGAGGGCAGGGCCATCGCCTGTGTGAGAAACGAGGGCGATTACTGGCTTATTGATGAAAGCTGTAAGATTCTTGATTCTGTCGACGCTGCCGACGCACAGAGCGTCATTAACGTTACAGGGCTGACGCCGGCTTCCCCGGTCGTTGGGGAGACGCTGACCGCGGAGACTGGTGACGGCACGGTGGTGCAGTTTCTGGCCGATGTGCTCAGCGCTATGAGCAACCTTGGTATCGACGGGGATGTGACATATATCGACATGACAAACGTGACAGACCCGACCTTTGATTATCTTGGGCGCTTCACTGTGAAGCTGGGACGGGACGACTCAGTCCAGTACAAGCTGGAGCTTATGCTCAGCGCAGTACAACAGCTCGGCGAGGGTGATGAGGGCCTTTTGGATCTGTCGATTGATAACAAAGTGCACTTTAGCCCATATTGAGTCAGAATACGTCATAAAACAAACTTTTTTTGCACTGGTTCACATAATATTTTATAAAGAGGTATTGACCTGCGCGTAAAATCGTTATAAAATAAGGTATCTTTATGGATATTAATTGCATTGGTGTGCATACAAGCGTGCCAAGCCTAAATAGTAATGGGAGGCTACGGATATGGCTTTTTCACTTGAGACCGGTCCCGAGAATGTTGTGACAATAAAAGTTGTTGGCGTCGGCGGTGCGGGCAATAATGTTGTCAACAGGATGGTGAAGTCAGGGACAAAGGGAGTCGAATTTATCGCCATCAACACGGACAAGCAGGCTCTCGCGGTATCAAGCGCAGACCAGAAAATACAGATCGGCGAGAAGCTGACTCATGGTCAGGGCGCCGGTTCAGACCCTGAGATCGGCAAAAAATCCGCCGAGGAAAGCCGCAATAACATCGCAAAAAGCTTTGAGGATGCGGACATGGTCTTCATAACCGCCGGCATGGGCGGAGGCACGGGGACCGGCGCTGCGCCCACAATAGCAGATATAGCAAGGGAAGCTGGAATACTTACCGTCGGCGTTGTGACCAAGCCTTTTGGGTTTGAGGGCAAGCGCCGTATGCAGCAGGCACAGGCGGGAATAGATGATCTGCTTGGCAAGGTCGACTCGCTACTTATCATACCCAATGACAGGCTCAAATTCGCTACCGATCAGAAGGTTACGTTCGCAAATGCGTTTGAGATCGCCGATGATGTTCTGCATCAGGCTGTCACCAGCATCTCCGACCTTATCAAGAACACCGGGTTTATAAATCTTGACTTTGCTGATGTGACGACGATCATGAAAGACGCCGGATTTGCACACATGGGCGTTGGACACGCTGCCGGAAAGGGCAAGGCGGAGGATGCCGCGCGCGCCGCGGTCGCAAGTCCGCTGATGGAGACGTCTATCGACGGCGCCCGGGGCGTGCTCGTCAATATCACCGGCTCCGAAGATATGGGACTTGAGGATGTCGAGGCTGCTGCAAACCTGGTCCAGGCCGCTGCGCACCCCGATGCCAATATCATCTTCGGCGCCACCTTTGATGAGACTATGGATGATGAGATCCGCGTGACTGTCATCGCGACAGGGTTTGATGACGGACCGGTGAAGAAATCCTCAGACTTCGCTTCCTCTGCAAAGGAGCCCGCCGCTGCTGCCGAATCCAGGACAGAGACGCCCGTATCCCAGGGACTGTACACGGCCGCTGCCGAACAGCAGCCGGAGCCCGAGAAGGTTCCCGCCCCTGCGGCTGAAGATGAGGATCCGTTCGACAGCATCTTCAAGATTTTCAACTCCAAATAAATTAATCTGTCAAATTTTAACGGGCGGGCTTCATGCTCGCCCGATTTGTTTACAGCTTGAAAAGGAGCTATACATGGAAATAACAGTATCTGCCGGGACGATCACCTCTATGGGTGTAGCAATGGGCGCGTGTTTTGGTATTCCTTTTGTTTATATTATTGCAAACAGGCATAAGATGATGCTTATGCCGCTGGTATGCGGTCTCGCGTCATGGTGCGCGTTTTCCTATTTTGGGGCCGGTATGCTGTTCGGCTCGCTTCTCAGCTCCGAAACGGCCGGAGGAGCTCTTCTGACGGCCCTTGTGCAGAGCGTTGTCATAGTCCTGGGACATTTTCTTGTGCTCAAATTCATTTCTACCAGCAGGGAGAAGCCCGGAGTTGTACTTTCGTACGGGCTTGGCTATGCGCTTATCGAGCTGGTACTGATAAACGGAATGCAGACGTTTTCAAAGATTTCACTGGCCACGGCTGTAAACAATAACGGTTTTGAGAAGGTCGCTACCACTGTCGATGACAGCGACGCGCTGTACGAGCTTGTCAAATCAATAGCAGAAACGCCGATATCTGAGAATATTCTCAGCGCTGCGGAAATATTATTCTTTTTCCTGATGACTGTCAGCGTCTGCGTATTTATATGGTTCGGCATAAAAAACTCCCGGCCTCTTCTGTTTGCTGCGGGATTCATTGTCGAGCTTCTGTGCATGTGCGCGATCACAGTGCTGCCTTTGTTTTCAATCGTGGCGGCCGAGGCGGTGTACGGGACTGTTTCCGTCCTTGGCGCTGTCATGAGTTTTGTTACCTACCGGAAGATTGAGGGAGAACCGCAGTACAGCGCCGACCCCGTGAACAGATTCCGCCTGTAATGTGGATATATTTTTCGTTCGGCGCACATAATTTTTATACTGTTTTCATTTAGGCAGAAAAGTGGTGTTTTATCTGAAAAGAAAAAAACTTTTTCTGATAACGAGAGACATGATCGGGATGTATGGTCAGTTTCATGTTTCGCGCGCCGCTGCCGCGCTTTCATATTTCCTTACTTTGACGGTTTTCCCGCTGATGATTTGTCTATACACTATGCTTCGCCGGTACGTTACGGACATCGATGAGATAATTGGTTTTCTTGACGGAATAATACCTGCCGAGGCGCTCGATACGATAGCCGACTTTATGTTGTATGTCACCTCGCACAGCGGCAGGGGGCTGTTTATAGCTGCTATTTTCGTAATGGTGACATCGTCATCCGCGGCTTTTCGGGGTCTGTACATCGTTTTTTCCGAGATGCAGGGAAAGGGCAGGTTCCGCGGTATTTTCTTTTTCATATTCAGCTTCTTTTTTTCCGTTGTCTTTCTCATAATCATGTATTTTGCTGCAATTGTTATCATAACAGGCGACTGGTTCCTGAAATTCGTCGGGAGCCATATGCCTATGCTGGATGTTGCGGTGGCGTGGAAATGGCTGAGGTTTGTGTTGCTGTTTGCAGTGCTGATACTGGTGCTGTCTGGCATCTATGGACTATCGGCGCCAAAGGGCACGGAAAAACACATCATGGCTGGCGCTCTTTCCGCCTCTGTTGCGCTTGTTGCAATAAGCGTACTGTTTTCCTGTTTCATTGGAATGTCCACAAAATACTCGCTTATATACGGATCGCTTGCGTCAATAATTATCATGATGTTCTGGCTCTATATATGCGCGATTGTGATTATCATGGGAAACGCGCTGAACATTGTGCTCAGAAGGATGTCGGCCGAGTCGCCTCAGCCGGATGACAGGGCGATAAACACGCCGAAAAAAGCTAACACGATCGAGTATCCCGCCGACAGGATTGGCGGGGGATAAACGCGGTGCATGATCAGTTCATGCACCGTGTTTGTTTGCTGGGCTCCGGTTATGTCCGGGGCCTTTTTTGTTGCGCCTGGAAGGGGCTTGATAAGGTACAACAATTTTCGCAAATTGAAAAGTAGATAAAAGAAGACATGGTTT